>CAYRZP010000075.1:0-8225 GCA_964428885.1 uncultured Lentisphaeraceae bacterium | reverse complement strand
GGCGCCCGCCGCGTCTACAGCACCGTCGCCCCCGGTGTGGCGGAGGTGCTCGTCCGGCCCTCGCAGCGCGTGAAGAAGGGCGATCCCCTTTTCCGCATCGCCTCGCCGGAGTGGAGCCGGCAGACGGGGGCGAAGCGTGAGGCCGCGGCCGCCTTGGCTTTGGCGCGAACCGAAGCCGAAGCTGTCCGCGAACGGCTGTCGAGGCTGAAGGAGACAGGCGTGCGCAACGCCGAGCTCGAGATGGCTCTGAAGATGAAAGAAGCCGAGGCAGCCCGCGCCGAGAGTGCCTGCCAAAGCGTCGAGGGCCAGCTCCGCTCGGTGTTGGCGCTGTGCCGCGAAGAGGCGGGCGTCCTTGTGTTCGAAGCCCGCGACGGGGGCGTTGTCGAGCGCGTTTCGGCAGATTCGGGCGCGTGGCTTGACACCGGCTTCGAGGTTGTCAGCGTGGCGCGCGAGGACGGTGTCTGGTTCCGCGCCGACGGCGTGTCCGCCGAAATGGGGCGCGTCCGCGACGGGCAGGCGGGTTTCGTTGAGCCGCTTCGCGGCATGCCTGCGGTTTCCGGGCGCATCGAAGGGGTTGTCTCGCTCGGTTGGACCGCCGACGCCGCGGCGCGCGTCCGCCCCGTCTTCCTGACCCCCAGCCGCACACCGTCATGGGCAATGCCCGGGAACGTGGGCGTCCTGAATGTGGTCGTCGAGCAGAGCGCGGCAGGCAGTGTCGCAATCCCGCGCGCGTGCGTTGTGCCCGACGGCCTCCGCAGCGTCGTGTTCGTGCGCGACGAGAAAGACGCCGACGCCTTTATCCGGGAAGAGGTTGTCCTCGGCGCAGACGACGGCGAGTGGGTTGAGGTGCAAGGGCTCGCCGCAGGGGTGTCTGTTGTGCTGGACGGCGCTTACGAACTGAAGCTCGCGGCACCGTCGGCCTCCGCTTCGGCCCCAAAAAAGGCCGGGCATTTCCACGCGGACGGCCAGTTCTACGAAGACTCGCATTGAGAAGCGCGTCCGCGCATCCGTGTATTCCGTGCGCTCGTTTGTGATTCCGCAGGTCGAAAGTCCCTTTGGAGAATAGTTCATGCTCAAAAAACTGATCGATTTTTGTTTAAGCAATCCTTGGCTGACGCTCGCCGTTACGGCGGTCTCGGTGGTGGCCGCCGTGATGATCGGAAAACGCTTGCCGGTGGACGTGTTCCCAGAGCTCAAAGTGCCGCGCGTGGTGGTCCAGACCGAAGCGGGCGGACTCACCGCCGAAGAGGTCGAGCAGTTCATCACGATTCCGCTCGAGTCTGCCATGAACGGCCTGCCTGGCGTCAAAGAGGTGCGCTCTTCTTCGGGAAGCGGGCTCTCCTTCGTGTGGGTCGACTTCGACTGGAACACCGATCTGTTCCGCGCGCGGCTCAGCGTCTCCGAGCGGCTCGCAACGGTGCGCGGCATGCTGCCGGAGGGCTCAGAGCCGGAGATCACGCCGATCGTCTCCGTCACGGGCGAGATCATGCTGCTGGCGCTGACGAGCGATACGGACGCCGTGTCGCCGCTCGATCTGCGCGCGCTCGCCGAATACGATCTGCGTAACAGGCTGTTGGCGATATCGGGCGTAGGGCAGGTGACGGTGATCGGCGGGCGCCTGCCGGAATATCAGGTGAACGTGTCGCAGGAACGTCTCGCCGCCTACGGTGTGACGTTGAACGATGTGCTCGACGCGGCGCGCGATTCCCACACGATGGCGGGCGCGGGGTATCTTCCGAGCGTGCACAGCCAAGAGGTGCCTTTGCGCCAGACGGCGCGTGTGGAGAGCATCGACGACCTGAAGCGGGTCCGCCTCGTGTCGCAAGCGGGGACAGCGCTGCGTCTGGGCCAGGTTGCGGACGTGGTGATCGGCGGCGCGCCGCGCCGCGGCTCGGCCGGCTTCAACGGTCAAGACGCGGTCGTGCTCTCCGTCCAGAAAGCGCCGGGCGGCAACACGCTCGATCTCACGCGAAAAATCGACGCCGCTTTGGACGAATTCGAAGCCTCGCGTGTTCCGCCCGGCGTGAAGATCCGCCGCGAGGCCTACCGTCAGGCGGATTTCATCAACCTCTCCATCCGCAACGGCGAAGGCATCATCCGCGATGCCGCGCTGATCGTCATCGCGGTGCTGGGGCTGACCCTGCTCCGCGTGCGAACGACGCTCATTACGCTGCTCTCCCTGCCGCTTTCGATCACGACCGGACTTCTGCTATTCCCGAAGTTCGGCCTGGGCATCAACATCATGACGCTCGGCGGACTGGCGGTGGCGGTCGGCGACGTCGTCGACAATTCGATCATCTTCGTGGAGATCGCTTGGCGCAAGCTGACGGAGAACAGCATGAAGCCGCCTGCCAAGCAGCGTACCCGGCGCGAGGTGCTCCACGCCGCCAGCTCAGAGATCCTCCATTCGGTGACCTTCTCGACGGTCATCATCTTGCTCGTATTCTTGCCGTTGCTCTTCCTCTCCGGCTTGGAAGGGCAGTTTTTCCGGCCGCTGGGGCTCGCCTACCTTCTGGTGTTCGTAGCCTCACTGCTGGTCGCCATCACGGTGACTCCGGCGCTCTGCCTGCTGATGTTCAGTGCGCGGAAAGGGTCGAGGGAGAGGGGGGCGGGAACGGCGGCGCGGCGCAAAGACGGGACAACCGTTCATATTCTTAAGAAACTTTACCGCCCCCTCTTGCTCGGGTGCGTGCGCTTCTCCAAGACCGTCTGCCTGCTCATGGCCGTGGTAACGGGACTGGCGCTTTGGCTGGCTTCGACCTTCGGGACCAGCTTTCTGCCGCCGTTCCACGAGGACTGCTATACGGTGTTCGTCAGCACGCCGCCCGGATCGTCGCTGGAGGAAACCGAGCGTGTCACCTATCAGGCCATTCAGGCGATCGGCGCCATTGACGGCGTCCACAGCGTCACGCGCCGCACGGGCCGGGCCGAGCGCGACGAACACGCCGAACCGGTGAGCGCCTCAGAGCTTCTGGTGCGAGTGGATCTGACCAAAGCCCCCCTCCGGATGCGCCGTGCGATCCAAGGCGTGATCGGCCAGATCCCGGGCACCGCCACCATGATCGGCTATCCCATCGCCCATCGCATCAGCTCTGTCCTTTCCGGCACAAACGCCGAGCTTGCGATCAACGTGTTCGGAGACGACCTCAGCACCCTCCGTGCGGCGTCCGCCTCCGCCAAGCGGATTCTGGATACGCTGCCGCAAGTCGCCGACGTGCGGGCCAACCGCGAGATTCTCGTCGAAACGCTGCGGATCAGGTATCGGCTGGAGGATCTGGCACGGGCAGGGCTCTCCCTGAAGGATGCGGGCGAGCAGGTGTCCGCCGCTTTCAACGGCGTCACGGTCGGACAGGTTGCGCTGAATCAGAGGCGCTGGGACATCGTGGTCAGGCTTGAGGGAGGGGAGCGCAACGATCTCGCCGATGTGTCGTCCTTCAAACTGACGTCGCCCTCGGGGGCTGGCGTGCGTCTCGACGAGGTGGCGGAGGTGTTCCGCGAAGAGGCCTCCAACCTGATCGTGCGCGACAACACGCGGCGCAAGGCGCTGATCTCCTGCAACGTCGCGGAGGGCTCGAATATGGGCGATCTGGTGGCGGCGCTCCGCAGACACGTGGAGCCGGCCGTGAATGCGATGGGCTGCACCGTGAGTTACGGCGGCACCTACGAGGCGCAACAGTCGGCTTCACGGCGGCTCGCATGGCTGGGCCTCGTGATCCTGATCGCGATCGTCCTGATCTTGGCCTACTCCTTAGGCAGTCTCAAATCGGCCGTGCTGGTCATGGTCAATCTGCCGCTCTGCCTGATCGGTGGGATCGTGGCGGTTTATCTTGCGACCCCGGCGCCGCTTGCGGCCAACACGCTGGCGCTGTTCCGACAGGGCGCTTACATCGCGCCGATTCTCTCGGTCGCGTCGCTGGTCGGCTTCGTGACGGTGGTCGGCTTCGTCATCCGCAACGGGCTGCTGCTGCTGAACCGTTACCGCGAGTTGCAGGCATCCGGGATGGATCTGCACGCGGCCATCGTCGAGGGCTCGCTCGAACGCATGGTCCCGATCCTCATGACCTCCCTCACGACGATCCTCGGTCTGTTGCCTATCGTGCTGGCCCACGACAAACCGGGCGGCGAGCTTCTGGCTCCTCTCGCACTGGTGCAATTCGGCGGTCTCATCAGCGCGACCCTGCTGAATCTGCTCGCGCTGCCCGCAGCCTACCTATTGGCCTCCAAACCCATTTATGAAAACGCGCCAAGTGGTTAGGTCTCGGGATTAAGGTTCCAGGGTTTCCGGATCGGCGCGGACAGCAGCTTGTCGGCCTCGCGGTCGTCCAAGAAAAGCTCTTTTTTCGGATCCCAGCGCAGCTTGTCGCGGCCCAGGCGCAGGCCGATCACGGCCAGATGGGCGATGGTGATCGAGCGGTGGCCGGTCTCGCAGGTGGTGATGGCGGGCTTGCCGCTGTAGACGCACTCGATGAAGTTGCGCTCATGCTGCCCGCTCTTGTAAAGGTTGATCTCGTTTTTCCCGATCTTCTCGCGGATCAGCGCCTCGGGTTTCATCTCCAGCTTGCCGCGCGTGACGAAAATCTCCTTGCCTCCCTCGCCGACGAAGCGCACGCCGTTGGGGAACTGGTCGGAGACGAACGCGCGCGTACCGTCCTCGTAGACCACCTCGAAGCTGTAGTGCCCGGCGGTGTTGAACAGCGACTCGTAAGGCGGTATGTCGCTCTTTAGGTTCTCGACCGCCACCGGTCCGGACTCGTCTTTGCCCAGCGCCCACTGCATGATGTCGAGGTGGTGTGCGCCCCAGTCCGTGATCATGCCGCCGGAGTAGTCAAGGTTCCAACGCCAGGTCATCGGCAGGTGGATGGCCGGGATGAAGGGCCGCTCGCGCGCGGGACCCAAGAACATGTCAAATCCCGCCGCGCCGAAATTTTCCGGCGGCTTGGCCAGCGGCAGTTCCGAGAGCTGCTCCGGCGTCTTGCCCCAGCTGGAGTAGCCGCCGGGCAAGCCGATCTCGATGCGCTGTAGTTTGCCGATGCGCCCGTTGCGCACGAATTCGCAGGCCATGCGGAAATAGGTGTCGGAACGCTGCTGCGACCCGACTTGGAAGGTGATGCCGGCTTTTTGCACCTCGTCAGCCATGAGGCGCCCTTCGGCCACGCACAGCGACATCGGTTTCTGGCCGTAGATGTGCAGTCCCTTGCGCGCCGCCCAGACCGTCTGGATCGCGTGCCAGTGGTCCGGAGTGCTGATGACCACCGCGTCGAGATCGTCCTTGTCCAACATCTCGCGGAAATCATCATAGACGTTGCAGCCTTTATAATCAGGCTTGCCGAGCTTCTGGGCGTAGAACTCGTTCACGCGGCGTCGGCCGGGTTCGCGCCCGCCCTGGCGTTCGGCCGTATAACCGTACAAAGCCGACTCCCTGTTGCAGTCGCAGACCGAAACCACCTGCACGTTGTCGTTGTTGAGGAAGTTGCCGATATTGTCGTGCGCCATGGTGCCGTAGCCGATGAAGCCCACGTTCAGGCGCTGCGACGGCGCGGGGCGGGTGGCGGCGCAGCCCTTGCGCGGGCCGAGGCAGACGGAAGAGATGATGGTCGGCATGGCGGCCAGAGAGCCGGTCCCGGCCAGAAAATCACGACGTGTAAGTTTCTGCTTTTGCATATGGTCCCTTGTTAAAAAAGGCTTAGCTGATTAAAGCTGGAAAATTATAACACCGCCGCCCGCCGCGCGTCCATGACATCTGTGAAAAGCATGCCGCTAACCGAAGCGCCGTCAATTGACAAAGTAAAGTCGCCCCCCAGTCGCGGGAAGGGGCGCGTTTACTTTGTCCTTCGACCTTTTTTTACAGAGGCGGGGTCTTGGCCGATTCGTCAGTCCCCTCCCCTCACGCCGTCAGGAACACGGCCAAGGCGGTCAGCAGGTAACAGGCCACCGTCACGATCATGGTCTTGTCGGTGAGCAGCACCTTTTCCGGCCGGCCGCCTTGGTCGTGGCGGTAGACCAGTTCCATGTATCGGAACAGGCCGAAGACCACGAAGGGGATGGTCAGGCCCAGCCGGTTGGTGCCGAAGCGGCGCACGGTCTCCTCCGACAAGGTGTAGATCGCGTAGCAGACCAGCGTGGCCGCGGCCACCGCCGCGATCTGCATGTCGAGCAGGTAGCGGTCGTACCCCGCCAGCGCCACGCGGTGGATTTCGCCGGAAGCGCCGTCGAGCAGGATCTTCTCGTGGCGCCGCTTGCACAGCGCCAGGAAGAGCGCCAGCAGGAAAGTGCACAGCAGCAGCCACGGCGAGATGCGCACCGCCAGCGCGGTGGCGCCAGCAACCGCGCGCAGCACGAACCCCGTGGCGATCACGAACACGTCCACATAGGGGATCCGCTTCAGCGCGAAGGTGTAGACGACCTGCATCGCCACATATCCGCCGAGCACGCCGGTGAATGCCCGCGGCAGCAGGAGCGACAGCCCGACGCCGGCCGCCAGCAGTGCCGCGGAGGCCAGCCGCGCCTCTCCGGCCCCGATCAAGCCCGCCGCCAGAGGACGGTTGCGCTTGAGCGGATGCGCCCGGTCAGCCCCGAGGTCGCGGATGTCGTTCATCAGGTACACTCCGCTCGAGACCGCGCAGAAACAGAGGAAGGCCAGCGCTTCCAGCAGGACCGGCAACAGCCCTTCGACGCGGCACTGCTGGCCGGCATCCCACCGCGCGAAGAAGTAAGCGGCCGGCACCACCGCGTTTTTCAGCCACTGCGCCGGACGCAGCGCGCGCAGCCAATGCCTGGCCTGCTCCCGGCTCAACTCCGCGCCTCCGCCCTGCGGCGCGGCGCGCGCCGGAAGCCGCAGCGCGCCCATAGCCGCAGCACCACCAGCATGGCCTCTGTCGCGATGTCGGTCTTCATCTTGGAATACCCTGTCCGCCGCTCCTCGAACACGATCGGCACCTCTTTGATCCTGAAGCCCAGCATCCAGGCCGTGTGCGTCATCTCGATCTGGAATGAGTAGCCGTTGGAGGTGATGCGGTCGAGGTCGACAGACGCCAGCACGGCGCGCCGGAAACACTTGAAGCCGCCGGTGGGGTCATGCACCGGCATCCCGGTGATCAGGCGCACATACTGGGCCGCGCCGGTGGAGAGCAGCAGGCGGCTCATGGGCCAGTTCATCACCCTTATGCCGCCGATGTAGCGCGAGCCCAGCGCCAGGTCCGCGCCTTCGCGCGCGGCCGCGATGAGCGAGGGCAGGGACGCGGGGTCATGCGAGAAGTCGCAGTCCATCTCGCATATATACGCATAGTCGCGCTCCAGCGCCCATTTGAATCCCGCGATATACGCGCGCCCCAGCCCCTCTTTGCCGGCCCGGTGCAGCACGAAGACGCGCGGATCTCCGGCGGCGATGCCGTCCAGGACCACGCCCGTGCCGTCCGGCGAGTTGTCGTCCACGAACAGGATCTCCGCCTGCGGCGCCTGCGCCAGCACCGCCGCGGCCATGGCCGCCACGTTCTCGCGCTCGTCGTAGGTGGGAATGATTATAAGCGCTTTGTCGCTCATTCGGTTAAAAGTATATAAGCTTAACACCTTTCGCGCCACACGTTTTTTTCCTGGCGCGATTTGACTTCGTTGCACCCCCCTTTTTTCTCTCTCCCCTTTAGCCTTGTGTAAATGACAAAAATCAATAAAATGTCAATCTCACATTCAGGAAAGAAAGGTTTAAGCACGATGAGCGAGACTCACCAGACCATGAAAATGCTGCCCGGCGACGAAATTCGCCAGATCATGTGGCGCTACGCCGACAGGTACGACATCCAGATGGCCGTGATGGGGGCCCGTTCGGTCGCCCGCGGGCTGGTCGCCCGCCTGGTCGCTGACGGCGAACGAAACACGCATGCGTGGACCGAGGGCAAGAATGAGCTTTATAAGGCTTTTGACGAATCCGGCATCACCGCTGCCGGACTGGACACGGAGTTCGGCGGCATCATCGAGGGCCCGCGCAATTTCGCGCTCGGCCTGCTGGCCTTCGAGCTTTCCTGGGTGGACGGCGGCGCCACCACCACCAGCCTGATCAACAACCTCGCCCTGGGCCCGATCGTCGAGAAGGGCACCCCCGCGCAGCGCGAGAAGTACATGAATGCCTGCCGCCCGCTGCAGCCCGGCGAAGACCGCAAGGTCTGGCGCGGCGCCTTCGCCCTGACCGAGCCCCTGCCCTACGTCGGCGTGGACACCGGCGTGGTCAGCGG
>CAYRZP010000074.1:0-10465 GCA_964428885.1 uncultured Lentisphaeraceae bacterium | reverse complement strand
TTTTCTCGGCGCTGCCCAAAGGGTCAGGCATGGGCACCAGCTCGATTCTGGGAGCGGCGGTGATCGCCTGCCTAGAACGTGTTCTGGGGGTGCCTTTCAACGCCGACAGGCTGATACGCATGACCTCGATTCTGGAACAGCGCATGTGTACTGGAGGCGGATGGCAGGACCAGGCCGGAGGCATCATGCCGGGCGTGAAATTGATCCGTACCCAGCCGGGGCAGGATCAGACGGTGTCTATGCGCTGGACAGAGTTTGACATGTCTGAAGGCAGCGAACTTAAGCGCCGGTGCCTGCTTTATTTCACCGGGCAAAAACGCATGGCGCGAAATATTCTGCGCAATGTCGTGGCGGCTTATCTCGCGCGCGATCCCGTAATCTTGCGTACGATCAATGATCTCAAGGTTTCCGCGCCGCAGACCAAAGAGGCGTTGGACGCGCGCGACATCGACGGTTTCGCGCAGGGCATAGCGCGGTACTGGGAACTTAAAAAGCGCATCGACCCGGGTTCGACCAACCCGCTGATAGAAGCCTTGCTGCAAAGCGTGAAGCCTTACACGCAGGCGGCTATGCTGCCAGGCGCCGGTGGCGGCGGGTTCATTTTCATGATCGCCAAGAGCGCTGCTGACGCGGAACGTATACGGCGCGTCCTTGAATCCAAACCGCTGAACGGCCAGGCGCGGTTTTTTGATTTCGACATCGACCGGCAAGGCCTGACCGTCACGGTATTGTGATCGGCATGCACAGAGCCGATGGGCTCGCAATTTTCAGCGGTTGGTCCATTAGTCAGTATTTTTAGCTGTACGGCGTTATGGGCGCCGTCTTGTTAAATGCCCCGCAGAAAGTGTATACTATCAGCATGAAACCTGTGACCTTGCAGAAGCGCTTCTTTTCGCAGATAGGCGACTTCGCGCCTTTGCGCAGTCTGATTGACCTTTTGCCTGACGTGAGTTTCTTCATAAAGGACAGTGAAGGCAGGTTCATGCTGAACAACCTGCGCGCATGCGAGTTCTGCAACGCGAATAACGAAGCCGAGACAATCGGCAAGACGGATTACGATTTTTTCGCGAAAGACCGCGCCGATTTTTATGTGCGCGGGGACCGGGAGGTGATGCAGACAGGCGTGCCGGTCATAAACGAGATCGCGCCTGCGCCGGAACACTCGGACCGCCTCATGGTGCACAGCAAATTCGCGTTGTGCGACAAGCGCGGCAAGCCTATTGGCGTGGTCGGGTTTTACCGCATTATCGACGACCTGCGCGACACTCCTCGCTGGCACGGGCGTTTTGCCGACGTCATGGCCATGATACACTCGCGTTATGGCGAGGGGCTGGACATCAAGCGCCTGGCGAAACTGGCGGGGGTTTCGCAGAGTCAGTTCGAGCGCCGTTTCAACCGCATATTCGGGGCCACTCCGTATGAATATATTTTGAGGGTGCGCATCGCCGCCGCGCGCGCCCTTTTGGAGAACAGCGAACGGACAATCGCGGATATCGCTTGCGAGACCGGTTTTTACGACCACAGCCACTTCACGCGCACTTTTAAGCGGATCGTCGGCATATCGCCGGGCAGATACCGCAAGAGCCATTCAGGTCTCGGCCTCTGAGCGCGGCCTGATTCAGGTGCGCCACAGGTGCGCGCCGCCTTTCATTCCGCTCCGGCACACGCCCGGCCATGTCAGCCGATGCGCGTGACGGCAAGGCGTCCGTGCTGGACGCCTTTTGTTGTGACCAAGCGGTCGGACATCTCACGGATGCGTCCGGAGTGGCCGCGCACGGCCAGCACTTCCATGCACACGTGATGATCCACATGCACATGCAGGACCGAGCAGATCAGGTCATGGTAGTCATGCTGGATATCCGTAAGGTTGGCGGTCAGGTTGCGTTTGTGGTGGTCGTATACCAGCGTGACGGTTCCGGCAATGATGGTGTCGGGCTTCTCGGCGTCGGCAGCGGCCATGTGTGCGCGCAGGATTTCGGCGATGGCCTGCGATCGGCTGGGGAAGCCTTTGCTTGAAACCATCGCGTCAAGGGCTTCGGCCAGGTCAGGCGTCATTGAGACGCTGAAACGGGTTTTGAGATTGTTTTTCATGAGCGGCCTCCGCAAGAATGAATTCAACGTTTCGACACGGGGACTAGCAGGTGAGCCTTGAAGGCGCAGTCGGATGTGAATTTGGGAACCGGTATCGGCAACCGGCTCTCCGTGGTGCGCGCGTCGAAGCGGCGCGTGACCTTGCCGGTCTGCGTGTCGTAAAATTCCACGCGGAAAATCCCCGGCGTGATCCCTTCGATCTCCACGGTGAGATGTTCGCCGACGGGCGGCCGCTCGCCCGATCTGGCGAACCTGGCCGGGTGGATATAGCCGCGGACCTTATCCGGCGAGGCGGTGCAAACCACATTGAAAAGTTTTAGCAGCGCGTTGTCGGTGCGCTCGTCTGCGGTCAGCACGACGTCGGCTTGTTTCGAAGAGATGTCACGCGGATCCAAACCTTCCATGAAATTGCGGACGGCGGTGTAACGCCGGTACAGGTCATTTTCGTCGACCACCTGCCACCACCAGAACATGGGTATGCCTGCGATGGGCACGCAGGCGCCGGTCCAGAGGGCGGCGTGCTGCTCGATCATCAGGTGCTCCAGGCCGGCCGCCATGGGCGAGCCGCCGAACTCCGTTATCAATATCGGCTTGTTGTAAGCCATGCCGGCGGCGGCCGTTTTCTTCACCAGGGCGACGATCCGTTCAGGTTGACCGTGGTGATATGCGTCCAGCGGATTGAAGTCCATTTCGGGCATGCCGGCGATGGCCGGGTTCAGGTAATTGTAGTCATTTGAAACATGCGCCGAGACCAGATGCCCGTAATGGTCGATCTTTTTGAGATAGCCCCCCAGGGTCCGGCACCACTCCACGACAGACGGCTCGAAATGGGTTTTGTGATGCCCCTCGTGTCCGGTAAGATTGAGTTCGCTGCACAGTTCATAGCCGAAAATTACAGGCGACCATCCCCAGCGGGCGTGGGTATAGCGGCAGAAGCGCTTCTGCATTTCGATGGCCAGGGGGTCACTGAAGAATTGTAAGGGCATATCGAGCCAGCCGCCGGGGGTTTTTTTGTTGTACGGGTGCAGGTGCCACTCGGGATCGCACCAGGTACTGACTCGCCCGTGATAGTTGAAGACCAGGTTCACATAAATGCGGTGGCGCAGTGCCAGGTCCAGGACGCGGTCCAGCTCCCAGGCGTTGCCCATGTGGTAGTCGTTGGCGCCGTGATAACCGCCGGTCCCCTCGGTCCATTCCAGGCCCAGCGACCAAGCGCTCATCCAGACCTCGGCCATGTTTTCCCCGGCATCCCGCATGCGCTTGAAATAGCGGCGGTAAGCGGTTGTGCCTTCGGCTTTGCGGAACACCCAAGGGAATTTGTCGTCCATGCGGTCGTCTGTGGCTGAGCGCGTGTTGTGCCCGACCGGATAAAAAAGCGAGCCGTCGCAGAACTCGAAAAAGCGCGGGTCTTTGGCAGACACCCTGACGAACCTCAATGCGTCGGCGGCGGCTGGAGCGGCAATGAAACGCAGCGCGTTGGTGACAACGCACGCGCCCAGCCGGTCCCTGGCATACAGGGTCACGGCATATTCACCCGGCGCGCGCGGGCAATAGCGCAGGCGCCACTCCGGCTGCCCGTCCGGTTCAACCGGCTCGCCGAGCTCGTCCTCCAGACGGTAATGCGGCTGGTAATAAAAGGCGTGGATGGTATTGGTGGCGCCATCCGGCGTGACGACAAAAGCCCCGGCGTCAATCTGGCCCGGATCGAAAGGGTTAGCGTAACGGTCGTGCAGGGCGAAACGCGCCTCATAAAGCGACAAGACCTGTGGTGAGCGCGTGAGCTGGCATAGCTTTGAGATTGCGGGCGGGGAGAGGGGGGGCTCTAGCGCCAGCTTTGCCGACACCAGTGAGCATTTGGCGGTGAAGGCCGCATCCGAAAAAATGCGGAACCCGACCGACTGAGGATTGATGCGGACGCGGTGGTGCCATGCCAGCGAGTGGCCGGGGGTCTGCCAGCCTGTGGCGTCAGGCTGGAACGGCACTTCGAGCAGATTCGTCAATCCGGGCTTCAGCTTTATCGGCGTGATGCGCTGATGCCAGAAATCGTCGCGGTCCTTAAGCCAGAACAGCGCGTCGGCTTCAGGCGCGTCAGCAGGCCATAGTAACTCAACGCGGACAGCGCGCGAGTCCAGCCAGTTGGTCATGTGCGGCGCGGCAAGATGAAAGTTGTGCGCGCCGGGGTATGACAGGCTCGCATTGTACGGCAGTCTCACTGCGGCCGTTTTTGGGTCCGGCCTAATTTCAAGGGCACAAACATCCGAAGGCTGGGCTGCCAGACATTTGCCCAGCAGCGAAACGGTCGTTAAGATTGCCGCGCTGGTTTTGTTTACGGTCATAAACGTTTTGTCAGCAAACGAAGTGCCAGTTTAATGATCCCGCACGCCGAGCGTGCGCAAGGTGGGCAGGAAAGCGGGAAAGGATTCGTTAAGGATCGCGGCGTTCCGCACCAGTACCGGTGACGGGGCCGCCAGTCCGGCCAAGGCCAGAGACATGGCCAGCCTGTGGTCGCAGCGGGCGTCGCAGGCGCCGCCCTTGAGTGTGCCGCCTGTGATTGAGAACCCGTCCTGCCGCTCTTCCAGGCTGACACCCAGGGTGCGCAGCTCGGCGCACAGCACGGAGATGCGGTCCGTCTCTTTATAACGCAGCTCTTCGGCATCACGCACTTCGGTCACACCGTCCGCGAAACAAGCGGCGATCGCCAGCGCCGGTAACTCGTCGATCATTCTGACGACGATGTCGCCGCCGACCGACACCGCTTTTAAAGGTGCGGCGGTCAAACGTATGTCAGCGGCGGGCTCGCCGGCCACACAGCGTTGATTGGCCAGCTCCAGCTTGGCGCCCATCGCGGACAAAACTTCGAGCAGGCCGGTGCGCGTGGGGTTGATCCCGACTTCACGGAGCAGGATTGAAGACCCCGGCACGATCGCGGCCGCGACCAGCGGGAAGGCGGCCGATGAGATGTCGCCGGGCAGCGTACAGCGCAAAGGCATAAGCGGGCGCGCCAGAGGAGATACGCGCAACGTGCGCGGCGCGGTTTCAAGAATGTCGGCGCCCATGGCTTTAAGCATGCGCTCGGTGTGGTCGCGCGAAGGTCCCGGCTCTCTCAGTACGGAAGCGCCGTCTGCCGCCAGGGCCGCGAGAATCAGGCAGGATTTGACCTGGGCGCTGGCCACCGGCAAGGCGTAGTCGAGGGGCCGCAGCGGCGTGGCGGGGTCGCGGCCAGTCAGCGAGAGCGGGGCGCAGCCGTTAACGGAGGCGATCCGCGCGCCCATGGCTGTCAAGGGTGCGATGACGCGATCCATCGGGCGCTTGCGGAGACCTTCAGAACCGTCGAGCGTGGCGGTCACTCCGCTGGCGGCAAGCGCCCCTGCCAACATGCGCATGGTTGTCGCCGAGTTGCCGCAGTTGACCGGGGCCGATGGAGGCAGGAAACCTTTCAACCCTCTGCCAACGACAGTCAGCCGGGTGGCGTCGAGCCGCCATTCAACGCCCAGGCCGGTCAAGGCATCGAGCATGGCGCGGGTTACGCCGGAGACAAGAAAGCCGTCGATGACGCTCGTGCCTTCGGCTATTGCCGCGAAAAGCGCTGCCCTGTGGGAAAGCGACTTGTCGCCGGGAAGGCCGATCTCTCCGTCGAGAGGTGACGGCGCGGCCAGAGAAAGGTCGAGATCCGAGTTCATGCTTTCTATTCTACACAAATTATAATTGCTCAGGTAATCAGTTCAAAACGCCTTTAACCGATGCGTCAGCATCGTCCCACCACCCCGGTTTTTTAGTGGAAAGTTTGGCTATGTCCTTAGATGTCATCTGTATGCCGCGGGCGGAAACATTTTTGACCAGCACTTCTGACGGGGTGAACATCTGCTGGTGGATGCGTTGCGACTTGGCCGGCTTATATTTCACGAAGACAGCTTCAGGGGTGTCTTCTTCCAGCACAAGGACCTTGCTTTTTTCGGGGGCCAGTCGGTAATCCTTGTTCTGGATGGCGCCGCCGAACGCGAAGCGCTTGATGTAGGTGAATCCGTAATCCGGTTCCGTGTAGACCGCGGTGAACAGCTTGTCGCGGTCGAACACCGCGCAGTAAATGTGGTTCTTGTCCACGAAAAACTTGTCAGGCGGCGGCATCATCTTATAACGCCCGTCGTCCCAGACCACCAGGATCTTGTCCAGCGACGAGCACTTGAAAAGATCCTCGCCGTTGCGGATATCGGTGCCGATATAGCCGTTCTCACGGTCGAGCTTAAGGGTCAGCTCGGTCGCGGTCAGCTCACGGACCTCGATTTGGGCGAAGGGCGCGTTGGCTATCTTGGTCAGGCGCGGGTAAAGCTTCGCGTATTTTTTAATCAGGGCCTTGAGGTAACGGACAGCGTAAGCGCGCAATGACTTGAGGTTTTGGGAGACTTCATCCTCCTCGGTCAGGATGTCCTTGATCTCTTCGCGGTTGCGGTTGATGTCATAGCGTGAAATGCGGCGGATTTTGATCTGCAGCAAATGTTCCACATCATCAACCGTTATGTCACGGCGCAGTTTTTCCAGATAAGGCTTGAAACCGTCCATCACGGCCTGGCGCACGTCCTCATAGGTGGTCTGCTCCTCAATCAGCTTGTAAATGCGTTTTTCGATGAAGATCTGCTCCAGCGTCTTGGCGTGAAACAGGTCGTCCAGCTCTTTGGCGCGCAGATCGAGTTCCCGGCGCAAGAGTTCCAGCAGTTGTCCGGTGCAGGACTTCAGGATTTCAGAAACCGGCATCTCGCTGGGTCGGTTGCGGTAAAGCACGACCGGACGGCTGGTGAGCGCGTATTCGCAGTCAGTGAAAGCATAGAGGGCCTTGATGGCCTGGTCTTGAGTGGCGCCGGGGTTCAGGGTCAGCTCGATCTCGACCTTTTCGGCGGTGAAGTCCTGGATCTGTTTGACCGGGACCTTCTTTTTCTTGATCGCGTCTTCGATGTTCGAGATCAGTGATTCGGTGGTCTGTCCCGACGGCAGCGCGGTTATGACGATCTTGTTGTTTTGCCGGTGCTCCATCACGGCGCGCAGTTTCACGCGCCCCGTCCCGTCTTCGTATTCCGACACGTCCATCAGCCCGCCGGTCTGGAAATCGGGCAGCACCTTAAAGGGGCGGTTCCTGATGATCTCGATCTGGGCTTCGAGCAGCTCGATGAAATTATGCGGGAAGATGGTGGTGGAAAGGCCGACCGCGATGCCTTCGGCGCCGAGCATCAGCAGCAGCGGCAGTTTGGACGGCAGCAGGGCGGGCTCTTTGTTGCGGCCGTCATAACTGGGAATGAAATCGGTAAGCTTGGGGTTGAAAAGCTCGTTACGGGCGAGTTCGGTCAGCCGGCACTCGATATAGCGGGTGGCCGCGGCCGGGTCGCCAGTGTAGATGTTGCCATAGTTGCCCTGGCCCTCGATCAGGTAACGCTTGTTGGCTAGGTTGACGATCGCTTCGCCGATGGATGCGTCACCGTGCGGGTGGTACTGCATGGTGTGACCCACGATGTTCGCGACCTTGATGAAGCGGCCGTCGTCTTTTTCCCAAAGTGCGTGCATGATGCGCCGCTGGACCGGCTTGAGTCCGTCCTCGACCGTAGGGATCGCGCGGTTGCAGATGGTGTAGGATGCGAACTGCAGGAAGTTGCTATCCATCAGCTCGTGCAGCGGCCCCTTGCCGCCATGTGACGCCGCCGCATTTTTGCGGTCGGCGGCCGACAGGTTGGCGCCGCCTTGCGGCGGGGCCGCGTCATCTGCGGCACTGGTCGCGGCGGCGGTCTCGTTAAGCAGGTCGATGTCGTCGAACAAGCTCGGCGGCGCGTCTGCTGGTTCCGATCCGGTTTTGCGTTTTTTGGACTTGCTCACGATAAAGAATCCTCGGTGATCACCAGATTGCTCATGATATATTGACGCCGCTCGGGGGTGTTGCGTCCCATGTAAAACTCGATCGTGTCGGCCACGGCGTGGTCCAGCGAACTGTCAACGGGCGTCAGCCGCATGCTTTTACCGATGAAAGCCTTAAACTCGGCAGGGGAGATTTCGCCTAGGCCTTTGAAGCGCGTGATTTCGGGATTGGCGCCGCATTTCTGCATGGCGCACACCCGCTCCGCCTCGTTATAGCAATAGTGGCCCTCTTTTTTGTTGCGGACGCGGAACAGCGGGGTCTCCAGTATGTACAGGTGGCCCTCTTTGATGACACGGTCGAAGAAGCGCAGGAACAGCGTTATCATCAGGTTGCGGATGTGCAGGCCGTCAACGTCCGCGTCGGTCGCCAGAATCACCTTCTGGTAGCGCAGCCGGTCAACGGTCTCCTCGATGTCCAGGCTCTGCATCAGGTTGTAAATCTCCACGTTCTTATAGAGGGCGTCCCGCTTGCAGTCGCAGACATTCAGCGGCTTGCCCTTGAGCGTGAAGATCGCCTGCGTGTTGACGTCGCGGCAGCTCACGATCGAGCCCGCGGCCGATTGGCCCTCGGTGATGAAGATCATGGTGTCCATGCCTGTGCCGCGCTGCTTGTGGAGGTGGTGCTTGCAGTCTTTAAGCTGAGGCACACGCACAGAGACGGCCCTTGACCGCTCGCGGGCCAGTTTCTTGACGGAGTTGAGTTCAGCGCGCAGCTTGCTGGTTTCTTCGATCTTGCCGAGCAGTTTGTTGGCTTCGGCCGGCGCGCGGTGGAACATTTCCTCGACCACCCGCTTGATCTCGGCCACCAGGTCGGCGCGGATCTCCTGGTTGCCCAGGCGGTTTTTGGTCTGCGATTCGAACAGCGGGTCTTTGAGCCTGATGGCGATGGCGCCGATGATGCCCTCGCGCACGTCGTCACCGTCGAACTTTTTCTTGCTGAAGCCGTTCACAGCCTTAAGGATGCCTTCCTTGAAGGCGGAAAGATGCACGCCGCCGTCATTCGTGAACTGCCCGTTGACGAAAGAGTAGTAGTCCTCGCTGAAACGGTTGGTGTGCGTGAAGACCAGCTCAAGCTGTTTTGAGCGGTAATGGAAGGGCTGGTAGAGCTTTTCGAACTGGGCCTCGTCGTGGATCAGGTCCAGCAGGCCGTCTTCCGAAACGATCTTTTCGCCGTTGACCTCCATGACCAGCCCAGCGTTCAGATATGCGTACATCCGCATCCGGCGCAACACATGCTCCTCACGGAACTTGTACTTTTTGAAGATGTCGGGGTCGGGGGTGAAACGCACGAAGGTGCCGTTGCGTTCGGCGGTCGCGCATTTCCCGGTCTTGCGCGAAACGATCTCGCCCTTGTTGAAGAAAGCTTCCGAGTAATGGCCGTCGCGGAACGAGCGGACCTCGAAAACCGTCGAAAGCGCGTTGACGGCCTTGGTGCCGACCCCGTTCATGCCGACTGAGAACTGGAAGGCGTCGTCATTGAACTTGCCGCCGGTGTTGATCTGCGAGACGCAGTCAACCACCTTGCCGAGCGGAATGCCGCGGCCGTAGTCGCGGACGGTCACTTCGCCGGAGTCGTAATTTATGGAGATTGCGACACGTTTGCCGTATCCCATTATGAACTCGTCAACCGCGTTGTCCACGACCTCTTTCAGCAGGATATAAATGCCGTCTTCGTACTGGCTGCCGTCGCTGGTGCGGCCTATATACATTCCTGTGCGCTTGCGGATATGCTCAATCGCGGAAAGGGTCTGTATGTGTTTTTCGTCGTAATTATTGGCTGCCATGGGTATTCAATCGCGCCGACAATCAAGTTTACGCAGGTCGCCGGCAAACGCTCATTTCGCGGCGTCTTCAGTTGTCGTGGCGCTGTGTCGCCGGATGCTGTTGATAATGACCGGTTCTGTCGGGACATCACGGTGCCTTCCCGAAACCCCGGTGGGCGATTTGGCGATCTTGTCGACCACATCCATGCCGTCGATGACCCGGCCGAAGACGCAATAGCCGTATCCGGCGTCGGTCTTTGCTTTGAAGTTCAACGACTGGCTGTTGTCAACCAAGTTTATGAAAAACTGGCTGGTGGCGCTGTCGACAAAGCTGGTCCTGGCCATCGCGATGGTGCCGCGCTCGTTGCGCAGCCCGTTGTCGGCCTCGTTTTTGATCGGGGCTTTGGGCCTTTTCTGGAGCATGTCGCGTGTGAACCCGCCGCCCTGGATCATGAACCCGTCAATGACGCGGTGGAAGATCGTGCCGTCGTAAAACTTGGCGTCGGCATAGGACAGCATGTTGCTGACGGTCGCCGGGGCCTTGTCCGGATAAAGTTCCAGAGTGACCTTGCCCTTGTTCGTCTCCATTATCAAAATCACTGTCTTTGATTCCTCCTTAGTCGCCGCCTGAGCGGTCAAGGCGGCGTTCTGATTGACATCAGCATTAGCAATGCCTGAACACACCAAAAAAGCTGTTATAAAATTACGCATGGGTT
>CAYRZP010000073.1:0-10483 GCA_964428885.1 uncultured Lentisphaeraceae bacterium | reverse complement strand
TTGAAGTTGGTGGCGAAGGGCTGGCCGTGACTGCCCGCATTGCAGTCGATGATATCGATCTCGTCGACCTGAGGCACATAGTGCTTCTGCAGGTAGGTGCAGAAGACACTGGTGACGCCGGGGTCGAACCCGGACCCGAGCAACGCCATGAGTCCGGCTTTCTTGAACTTGCCCTGGTAAGCCCACTGCCACTTGTACTCGAACTTGGCGGTGTCGAGCGGCTCGTAGTTGGCGGTGTCGAGATAGTTGACGCCCGCCTCGAGACAGGCGTCCATGATGTGCAGGTCCTGATACGGCAGGGCCACGTTGATCACGAGGTCCGGCTTGTGCTTTTTGAGCAGTTTGACCGTCTGCGGCACATCATCCGCGTCCACCTGCGCGGTGGTCACCTTCCGCGGCAACTGTTGAGCCAGCGCGTCGACACGCGACTTGGTGCGCGAGGCGATCACGATCTCCGTGAACACGTCGGGGACCTGCGCACACTTATGGGCGACGACCGCACCGACACCACCAGCACCGATAATCAGAACTTTGGACATAGGGATTCCTTCAAAAGGTTTAGAGTTGGGAATGAGAAGGTAAGAGTTAAAAAATCAGCCCGTGCGGCCCACCGTTCTTCAAGAATTTCGTTGCCCATAACACGTTACCTCCTGACAACTCAGCAGGGGTACAGACTTCAGGACAATCGAAGCCCTCATCTTGGCAGATGACTCGCATCTTGGGTTTCATGGTTGCGTTATTGATATGGCGGCCGTTCCACGTCAACAGATAATCGATACCCTGTGCGTCGGAAGTCTCACTGTAGACACTCGGTCTCACGGCTCATATCTTACAAAAACACGGGCGGACGGGCAACCCCTCGCGAAAGTTTCAAACCATAAAGACACACGCCCTCGCAAATTGTTTTTCACCTCGCACCTTTCTTGCCCGACGTGTTAATTTTTTCAATTGTAAGCAGGCATGTTTGGCGGCGTTGACGGTGCGGATTGCCGCTTCCGTCGAACACACGGCATGGGCAAAGAATACTGAAACCCATGGAAGAACAGGTCATATCGAGAGAGCGTGTCAAGCCGATGACGGCCGACGCGGCGGCGGCGCCAGACGACGGCGTTTTTTCAGAGCAGTGATGAGAGCCCGCCACCTTAGAAAGCCGGGCACGAAGCCGTGTCGGGAAACAGCGAGATGCGTAGCTTGGTACAGCCGTACGGGACGAGTGTGAGCGGTGTGCCGTCCGCCGCCTTCACGGCAAGCTTGAGCGGTGCGTCGAGCGGCCAGTCCCATTGCGCGGGCATGTCGGACCGGATGACCTGTGCGCCTTCGAGGACACAAGACGAATCAACTTTCCAATCCGTCCGCGCACCTGCCGCCGGCGTATTCTCGTCCTTTTCCGGAAGGCCGTAAGCGAACAGAAGCGGGCCATACGCGATGCTGCAGTACGGTTTCGCCCCGTCGTTACGATCATGCATCCGTTCCGCAACTGGGGCCATCGGAAAACGGAGCGTCATGGTGTCGCCTGCTTCTGACCAAGCATGGTCGACCACGGCGAACCCGTTTGTCACCGTATACGCGACGGGCGTGCCGTTCAGCGTGAGTTCGGCCTTGGCACACCAGACGGGCAGGCGGAGTCGCAGCGGGAAGCTGAACGCTTTTTCCGGCTTCACGGTCATCTCGATCACTTCGTTGAAGGGATAATCCGTTTTGGAGTCGATCGTCACCTTCTTACCGCCGAGTTCCGTCACAAGCTTGCACGGCCCGTACAGTGCGGCGGCCAGTCCGCCTTCTCGCGGCTTCATCCACATGAACTGGATGTAACTGGGCAAGATGCGCGTCAGCGCCGCCGTGCAGCAGAGCGGCCAATGCTTTGTCTCGTAATTGCCGCCTTGGGGCCCGGGGCCAGTGATGTAAGACGGCAGATTGCGTGAGACGCGGTTCGGGGACTGGAAATAGACGTGGTGCATCCAATCGCGCGATGTGCAGGCCGCGCCGGCATTAAAGAACGACCTCTCGACGTGGTCGCCGAAACGCCCTTCACCCATCACGGAAATGAGCGTCGAATACGTCAGTATGTCTCCCGCGACGGTACACGTCTCGGTTCCGCGATTCGGCCCGGCCCAGCCGTACGATTCGTCCGCCACGATGACGCCGTGCGGCTGCTTCGCGTGGGCCTCAAGGAACTCGAGCCAGGAAAGGGCGTTCGTGAGATGCTTCGGATCGCCGGTCCAGAGCGTACCTTTGATCCAGGACAAGAGGCTCTCGTTGTAGAGGACACCGTGCTGGCGCCGCCAATCCCACTCGCTCGAATGGGCGCGCGGCGACATCTCGAGCTCGCCGGGATTCACGGGGAGCGCGTAGCGCATCGCTGGCCACGACAGGTCCGTCTTTTTCCCATAAAACGTGTCGAGCGCGGCGGCGACCGCCGGGTCGCCGGAATAGCGCCACACGTCGAACCCCGCGGCCGGCAGCGTGATCGGATTCCCGAAAAAATAGAAGCGGCTGTCGTTCACGCACCACGTCAAGGCGCGGAGCGCGCACGCATCGCCCGTCGCCTCCCAGTACGCGAGGAGCGCGCGCGTCGTCCTGCCCGATGCGCCGACGATGAAGCCGTGGTTCGCCCGTTCGATCTCGGCCATCTGGGCGGGGTCGTTGCGGTCCATCCAGTAGACGAAGCCGATCGCGTTCGGATTCATCTTCTCGAGGAGCGGCTCGAGACGCTTCTTCGCGTACGCCTTCAGTTCGGGATCATCGAGTTCCCAGGCGAGGCGCACAAGCCCCTCAAACCAGTATGCGCCGCCTTCCGTGCACCAGGCGCCCTTGTCCGGGTCGACCCAGTCGAGGTACTTCCCGCGCGGATGAAAGTCACGGCCCCAAGCCCGCGGGAACGCCGGATCCACCTCGTCCATGCGCGAGATGTACCCTTTCTTCGCGGTCAGGCACCCGTCGCGCAGCCAGCCGGCCGGCTGCACGGCGCCAGGACGAAGCATCTCCATCGCCGACTGCTGTCTGCCCTGATGCATCCGTTCCGGCTGAGAGGCCGACACACCGTCGACGGATGCGGCAAGCGCCGCCGCGAGAAGAACACCCTCGTATCTCATCATCCCCCCCTGCTTTCTGCAAAAACCAGCTTCATTGAACCACATCCTGCCGGGCTTTCCCATTGATATTTGCATAAAATGATCTTTAGCATTTTCGAATGCATCAACCGAGCTCTGCATGAGGCGGGGTATACAGAAAAGAACGTGTTGGCCTGACGATTATCACGAAACAGATGCCCAGGGCGGCCATTCTTCTGACGAGTCCTTGTTCGACGCACCGGGAAATCCTGCGGAAACATTGCGGTGTGCGCCCCTCCGCTTTCCGTCGCCGTTAAGCCGCGGCGCGTGGCGGCTCTGATGCACGGGCGGACGCAAGGGCTACTGCTCGAAATAGGTGTAGCCGCGCAGGCCGTTGTCGTAGGCGGCAAGAATCTCGCGGCGCTCTGCGGGCGTGATCCGTTTCGCCTTGACCGCCTCTTCCGCCAGGCCGCGGAACTGCTCCATCAGGATATCGGGCCGGTACTCGACGTAGCTCAGCACGTCTCCCACGGAATCGCCCTGCAGCTCCTGGACGTAATCGACGTCGCCGTCCTCGTCCACGCGCACGCTGACGACATTGGTGTCGCCGAAAAGGTTGTGCAGGTCGCCGAGGGTTTCCTGATAAGCGCCGACCAGAAATGCCGCCATCATGTATGGCTCGCCTTTGCGCATCATGTGAACCGGCAGCACGGGCTTGACGTCGTGCTGGTCTATGAACTTGTTGATGCGCCCGTCGCAGTCGCAGGTGATGTCGGAAATGCAGGCCATGCGTTCCGGCTTCTCGCAGAGCCGGTGTATGGGCATGATCGGGAAGAGCTGGTCGATGGCCCACGCGTCCGGCAGCGACTGGAACACGCTGAAGTTGCAGTAATAGACATCTGCCAGCAGCGCGTCAAGCCCGAGCAGGTCTTTGGGAACGACCTTGACGCCCGGCAGCATTTCGCGTATGCGCGTCAGGATGTGCCAGAAAAGGCAGTCGGCGGCCGCGTGCTGGCGCAGGGTGATGTCGCCATGCTTGAACGCCTTCTGGATCTCCTCGCGGTAATACAGGGCGTCGTTGAAGGATTCCTGCAGGTTTTTCTGGCTGAGCATGCGCGCGACATACATCATGTTCTCCAGCGCTTCCGGGTGCGGCTCGGGAATGTTTGCCGGCGGCTCTTTCTCCTCGTAGATGGCGGTGTCGAGCACGTTGATCAGCAGCACGGAATAGTAACCGACCAAGGCGCGGCCCGACTCGCTGATAACGGTGGGGTGCGCGATTCCCGCCTCGTTGCAGGCGGTCATGATGCCCTCGATCACGTCGGCGCAGTATTCCGAGATGTCGTAATTGGCGCTGCTGGCGAAATTGGTGTGGGAGCCGTCGTAATCGATCGCGAGCCCGCCGCCGATGTCGAAGATGCCCATGCGCGCGCCTTCTTTGACAAGCCCGACATAAAACCGCGAGGCCTCTTTCACCGAATCGCGGATCTCACGGATATTCGGCACCTGCGAGCCGAGGTGGTAGTGGAGCAGTTCGAGGCAATCCAGCATGTTGGCTTCGCGCAAAGTGTCGACTGCGTCAATGACCTGTGCGGGCGTCAGGCCGAAGACGCTGCGTTCGCCCCCCGAGTCGGTCCACTTGCCGCCGACGCGGCTGGACAGCTTGACGCGTATGCCGATGCGGGGGCGGATGCCCAGAGCCGCGGCGCGTTCCATGATGACGTTCAGTTCAGCGTTCGTCTCCAGCACCAAGATGGTCTGCAACCCCATTTTAAGCGACGAGAGCGCCAGATCGATGAACTCAACATCCTTGTAGCCGTTGCAGATCAGGAAGGCCCCTGGGTCGCGCATGTAGGCAAGGGCCGCGATCAGCTCAGCCTTGGAGCCGGCCTCCAGGCCGTGGTGGTAGGGCCTGCCGAAGGACACCACATCGTGTACGGCTTGTTGCTGCTGGTTGACCTTGATGGGGAAGACCCCGCGGTATTCGCCTTGGTATGAATAATCGCAGATGGCCTTTTTGAACGCCTCGTTGAGCAGGCTTATGCGGTCGCCGAGCAGATCGCTGAAGCGCAGCAGGATCGGCAGGCTCATGCCGCGGTCGTGCAGTCCGTCCACGATGTCGCAGAGCTTGACGCCGACAGCGCCCTTGGCGTTTTTGAGCTGCACGGCCACGTAACCGTCCTCGGTCACCTTGAAATAGCCCTGGCTCCATGAGCCGACCCCGTACAACTCAGCGCTTTTTACGCTGTTCCAGCCGTTCAACGCGTCCAAAAGGTTGTGCGCCATTTCTGGTGGGTCCTCCGCCGACAAGTCAAGATTCGCGGCGCGGCGCCTGAAAGCCCCGCCCCTTCAAAAAACAACGATTGAAACATGCCAAACCCGCTGGGAAAGTGCAACAGAAAAACGTGCGGGCAATTTTTTGCGCGGTTGCGTATAATGCCCCCCCGTATGACCGATTATTCCGAGCACTTGAACCCCGAGCAATGCGAGGCCGCCACGGCCGGGGACGGGCCGCTGCTGGTGCTGGCGGCGGCGGGCACCGGCAAAACGCGCACACTGGTGTACCGCGTGGCTTATCTGGTGGAACGCGGCGAGCCGCCCCAAAGCCTGCTGCTGCTGACTTTCACCAACCGGGCGGCCCGCGAGATGCTGGAACGCGCCAAGACCGTGGCTGGCGATGCGGTGGGCAACCTCTGGAGCGGCACCTTCCACCATGTCTGCAACCGTTTTCTCCGCAAATTCGCCGACCGCCTGGGATACCGCCGGGACTTCGCCATTCTGGACCGTGACGACTCACGCGCCCTGATAGACCGTTGCATTAAGGACAGCGTCTTGAATCGCAAGGAGTTCCCGAAAAAGGATGTGATCGCCTCGCTGATCGGCAATGCCGCCAACCGCGCCTGCCCGCTGGAGGATGTGCTGGAAAAGGCCGCCGATGTGCTGAAGGCGGATCCGTCCGAGATCGTCAAGGTGGCCCGTCTCTACGCCCAAAGGAAAGCGGAGTCGGGCGTGATGGATTTCGACGACCTGCTGGTGAACGGCCTCAGGCTGCTCAAGGAACACGCGGATATCCGCGACTTCTACCGCGGCAGTTTCCGGCATGTGCTGGTTGACGAGTACCAGGACACGAACCTGCTGCAGGCCGAGATTGTGGACATTTTGGCCGGCGCGTGCCGGAACGTGATGGCGGTCGGGGATGATTTCCAGTGCATCTATTCCTGGCGCGGGGCGGATTTCCGGAACATCATGGAGTTCCCGAAACGCTGGCCCGACTGCCGGATCGTGCGGCTCGAGCGGAATTACCGCAGCGCGCCGGAGATATTGGAAGTCGCTAACGCCTGCATCAAGGGCAATCCCGAACAGTTCCAGAAAACCCTGCGGCCGACCCGGCCGGCCGGCGTCAAACCCTCGGTTTACACATTGCGCAACGGTGACGAGCAGGCCATGACGGTCATGAACCTGATCCGGACTTATCAGGAGAACGGCTGCCGTTTGAGGGACATGGCCGTGCTTTACCGCGCCCATTTCCACTCGATCGAGCTGCAGATGCAACTGGCGCGCGCGGGTCTGCCTTATGTCATCACCTCCGGCATCAGTGTTTTCGAACAGGCGCACGTCAAGGATGTCATCGCTTTCCTGAAGGTTTGCGAGAACAGCAACGACCGCATCGCGTTCGAGCGTCTGCTGTGCCTGCTGGATGGCCTGGGGCCGCGTTCGGCGGAGGCGATCTGGGAAAAGCTCGGCAAGACTTTCGATTCCGGCGACAATGAGCAGCGCGACAGGCTCACGGCCGCGCTCAGGGTTTCGGCGCGCGGGCAGTGGCAGGAGCTCGCCCGTCTTTTCCAGCAGTATCACGACGAAAACCTTGCCGCGAAAGGCGGCGAGGCGGCGGAACGATTCTGCGACGTGTTTTACCGGGACTACCTGAACCGCGCTTACGACAACGGCGACAAGCGCGAGGAGGATATCCGGGAGCTCGCGCTGCAGATCAACAAGCATGATGGCGGCGCGAACGGTTTCTTGCAGGAGGTGGCGCTGCTGACCAACATCGATCATGAATATGACCGGATGTCGCGCGGACAGGCTGACAAGGTGTACCTCAGCACGGTGCATCAGGCCAAGGGTTTGGAGTGGCCGGTGGTTTTCGTGATCTGGGCGGTGGAGGGCATGTTCCCGTCAAGCCGCTCGCTCGGCGAGGCGGAAGACGACGCCGAGGAAAGGCGCTTGTTTTATGTGGCTGTCACCCGCGCGAAAGATGCCTTGGCGCTTTGCGCTCCGGGGATGCGCTGCACGCGCGAGGGCGGCGTTTACTACTGCAAGCCGTCCAGGTTCATAAAAGAGCTGCCGCGCGGGCTGGTCAAGGAACGTTACGGCAGCGCCCGCTTTTAGTAACTAAAGGTTGTTAGGTATGAGATGGACTGTCTACAACTTTCTGTTCGCGGTGGCGTACGCGGCGCTGCTGCCGCGCTTCTGGTGGCGGATGCGCCGGCGCGGGGGCTACCGCAACAGGTTCGGCGACCGCTTCGGCAGCTATCCCGCTGATGTCGCGCAGCGCCTTGGCTCGGCGAAAGGCGCGGTGTGGATCCATGCGGTGAGCGTCGGAGAGGTGTATGTGGCCGGCCAGGTGATGCGCTCCATGCGTGAAATAGACGCGGGGGTGAGGTTTGTGCTGAGCACCACCAGCTCGACGGGTTGGAAAGAGGCGGAGAAGCAGGCCGGGCCTGCGGACGTGTTGGTCTATAACCCGGTTGATTTCACGGTGTGCGTGAACAGGGCGCTGGATGCGATCAGGCCGCGGGCGCTGATCCTGACCGAGTCCGAGATATGGCCGAACCTGATCCGGTTGTGCCGTCAGCGGGACGTGCCGGTTTTTCTGGTCAACGCGCGAGTATCCGACCGTTCCGCGCCGGGATACCGGCGTCTGCGCTTCTGGTTCGGTCCGGTGCTGCGTATGTTCACGGCGATCATGGCGCAGTCCGAGGCTGACAGGCGGCGTCTGCTGGCGGCGGGCGCGTCGCCGGAGACGGTCGAGGTGACGGGGAGTTTCAAGTTCGATGTCGCCGGGCGCGATCCGCTCAAAGAGGAGGCGGCCGCGGCTTTCATGGCGGCTCACGATTGCGGCAAGGGGCGCCTGGTGCTGTTGGGCGGATCGACCTGGCCGGGCGAGGACGCCGTGCTGGTCGGAATCTACAAGCGGCTGAGCGCCCGTCATCCTGAACTGCGCCTGGTGCTGGTGCCGCGCCATTTCGAAAAGGCCGACGCCGTGCAGGCCGAGATCGAGCGGGCCGGTTTCCGGTGTGTCCGCAAAAGCCGCGCGGGGTCAGCGTCTGCCGCAGACGTTGGCGGCCCGCCGCCGGTGTTGCTGGCCGACACGACCGGCGAGCTGATGGGTTTCTACGGCAACGCCGCGATCGTCTTTGTCGGCAAGAGCCTTTGCGAGCACGGGGCGCAGAACATGATCGAGCCTTGCCTGTGCGGGGCGGCCACGCTGGTGGGGCCTCACACCGAGAATTTCCGGCCGGTCATGTCCGACCTGCTGGAGGCGGGGGCGGTCATACAGGTGACTGACGCCGCGGCTCTGGAGCGCGAGATCGAGGCGCTGTTGGCTGACCCTGCCGGCCGCGCGGCGCTGGGGGCGCGCGCTGTGGCGTCGGTCATGCGCCGCAAGGGCGTGGTGGCGCGCTGCGCCGCCCGCCTCATGTCGCTGATGGACAAGTGAGCGCGGCTGGCCGCGGCGCGGTCCGCGCGCTGAATTCGCAGCCGCAGTAATTCTGTCGGTAGAGGCCGAACCGTTCCGACAGGCGCAGGCTCGCCTTGAAGCCGTCGCCCTTCTTGAAGTCAACAGCGAGGAAACGCTTACTGTCCAACCCGAGGCCGGCCTTGAAGATGGTGGGGGTGTGTTTGTGTGGGCTGACCGAGAGCGAGGTGGTGAACATGTCGAACCCATGCTTGTCCGTCATGTCGCGCGTCCTTGCCAGACTGTAGCGGAAACAGCGCTCGCAGCGCGCGCCTTGCTCATTCTCGTGCTCGAACCCCTTCGCGACGGTTTCCAGCCAATCGCCGTGATCGGGCTCGTCCACTAGCGCCGGCGCCTTCAGGCAGTCGGCCAAGCGGCGGAGCGTGTCGAGGCGTTTGCGGAACTCGGGGTCGGGCGCGATGTTGGCGTTGGAGAAAAACAGCGTCACGTCATGGCCGGATTCACGCAAGGCCATGACGCAATGGCTGGCGCACGGGCCGCAGCAGGCGTGCAGAAGAACTTTCATGTTTGATCTCCAGTCAGGAACGGTTCAAAATATAACAGACGCTTCACGGGAAAACAACCGCGGCCCGCGGCTTGCGGCGACGCGCATTGTCGCTGCCGTTACTAGTGCCGTCGTTGCCGAACCACGTCACGCCTTGAAAACTTACCGTGCCGTGTAGATCAGCCACAGCCCGCCCAGCAGCACAAGGACACCGCAGGCCTTTTTCAGGATAATCGAACCCTTGGACTTTTCATTCCAGTTGAGATAGTGCTGGACGACCTCGCTGAACGTCCCTGCCAGCACGATCACGCCGCAATGACCGATACCATACAGCACCAGCAATAGTATGCCGTAGGTCAGATTGGTCGAGGAGAGGCGAAAGGTCACGCCCAACATGGGCGCCATGTAGGCGAAGGTGCAAGGACCGAGCGCCACGCCGAAGACCAGCCCCAGCACGAACGCCGCCAGCATGCCCTTGCTCTTGATGCCCGGCTGCGCCGCGTCCGGCAGCGGCAGCCGGATCACCTCCAGCAGATACAGGCCCACCGCGAAGAAGATCGCGGCCACGCCGTAGTTGCCCCAGCGGCCCACATCGCCCATCATCCGCCCCGCCGCCGCCGTCACCGCCCCGATCACGCCGATGGTGATGAGAATGCCCAGCGAGAAGAGCAGCGAGATCGTAAAGGCCCGCCGCGTCGTCATCTTTCCTTGCTGGTCGATGAACCCTACGATCAGCGGGATGCTCGCCAGATGGCAGGGGCTGAGCACGATGCTCAGGATACCCCACACCACAGCAGCCGTCATCGCGATTGCGGGCGTGCCCTCCACCGCCCGCGTCAATCCAGCGAAGAGATCGCTCAGCATACTTGACCCCCTTTCACTCCATGAGACTGAAATAGCGGAATACTGGAATAATGGAATGAGGGAAGAAGAGGACGCCGCACTCCGCTCTCAAACACTCCGCGACTCTCGTTAACCAACATCGCAGTTTCCAGTTTCCAGTTTCAAGTTTCCAGTATCCCCGTACATTCTTCCACCATTCCATCATTCCACTCTCACCCCCACCCCGAACTCCTTCCATTTGGCCAGGATGTCCTCCTTCGAGAAGAAGCCCTCGTGCCGGAACAGCTCTTTTCCCGAGGCGTCGAAAAAGATCTGCGTCGGGATCATTTTGACGCCGTACGCCTGACC
>CAYRZP010000072.1:0-10642 GCA_964428885.1 uncultured Lentisphaeraceae bacterium | reverse complement strand
ATCGGCGGCTTCTGCTGTTGCATCATCTGCTCAACCTCGTTCTGCTTGTTGGCCCACTCCTTCATCTCTTGCCGATCCATCTGGTTGTCCATCGCCTCTTGTGACAACGCCTGCTCCCGCTGCGCCGCATCGGCCAGCCGGCTGAGCGCCTGCTGCTCTTTGTCAGCCTCGTTCAGCGCTTTGTCAACCAGCTCATTGACCTTCTGAGCCGCCTCGCGCAGCGCGCGCTCAGCTTCCTCTCCCGCCGCTTTGCGCGATTCGGGCGTCGCCAGCGGGATCTTATCTAGCTTCTCAAACGCAGGCTCGACCTTTTCGTCACGTGTTTCAAGAATCTCCTTGGCAAAGGCCTCGAATGGCGTATCTTCACTCTTCGCCGCGGCGTCCAACAGCAGTTTGTCAGCCTTTATGGCCTCCTCGCGTGCTTCTTCGAGTTTTTGCTCGGCCTGTTTCGTCATTTCCGGCTTGTCAAGCGACTGCTTTGCAGCGGCCACATCGTGTGCGGCTTCGTTGAGATCACGCGCCGCCTCCTTCAACTGCTTTTCAAGCTCTGTTTTGGCGCGCTCGCGCTCCTGTTCCCGCAGCGCGGCCGCCGCGTTCACGAGCTGAATCTTGATCCCGCGGCTCTCACGCACGTTCGGGCCGCCCAACTCGGGCGGCAGGTTGTCCTTGACGCGAAAAACCAGTGTGAAGGACCGGATCTCGCGGTCGTAAAGGTCCTGCAGGTCCGGCGTGCCGACCAGCTCGCACTGCCTTGATTCAGCCGGCGTAACCGTCAGCGGCAGCACGATCTCTTTATCCTTGCTGATCCTCAGCACCATTTGCAGCGCGCTGAACCCGTAATCATCCATGGCGCTCCCAGAGCATACCAGCGTTTCCGACGGACGCAGTTTAAGCTGATCGTTGGCAGGACGGTCAAGCTTGACCTGCGGCGGCCGGTCCGGCAACACGGTCATGGCCGCCCATGCCAGAGTGTTGGTGAACCCGTTCGCATCACGCAGCGCGATCGTCCAGCGCCCTGTGCGTTTGGCCATCAGCGTCTGTTGCCAAGAAGCGGATCCAGCGAGTTTGCCGCCGGCGGGAAACGCCAGATCGTTCACCAGCAGTGACGCTACACAGGCGCGGTCAAACCGCGCTTCCAGCCGCATGCCGGTGCCCGCAATGGCCATGATTCCATCAACTTTACCCACCGTCTGCGTGGCGGCCAGGCCGGTGTAGGCGGGATATTTCAACGCCACTCGCGTCTCAACGACTTGAGGCTCCGTCACTGCCGTTACATGATAAGGCCGCGTGACGGCTTTGCCATAACGCACACGATATGAAAAACTTTTATCGACCGCTGGCAATTCCAACTCGTATGTCACTTCTTCCGCACCCGACTTCGACAGGCGCTTCATGCGCTCCACGACACTTCCAGTGCCCTGGCGTTGGAAGAGAATCTCGGCACGCAAACCATGGCGCGCCGGCACCTTGGCCTCGAAAAGCAACGGCGATCCGGTCAACAGCATCACGTCGCCAGGCTTGATCTGCATGGCGAGCGCCTGCAAAGTGTCGAATTCGCGGTGCGGCGCGAATGCCCGCAACAGCAGCAACCGGCACTGCTGCGGCCAGACAGCGAAGATCGTGCCGAGCAGAAACAACGCCAAGGCGGTCAACCTGATGAAGGGTTTGATCGACCGGACCGAAAACTCGTGGCGCGGCGACACGCCGGCCAGGTCACTGCCGGCGTCCCGTGTAAGTAGCGCGATCAGTTCGGACGAGGCGCGTTCCCCTGCCGCGCCGCCATAAGACGCCAACTCTAACGCCGTACTGATCCGCTCCTGCATCGCGGGATGACGCGTCTCCAGCACACGGGCCATGCGAGTGAGTGTCAACGGACGGATCAACGGGAGTATGAGCATCGACCATGCCGTCGCCGCTACCAGTGTCAAGCCTGACAACGAAAAAACCCACCGTGCGGCAGGATGCGCAAGCACCACCGCGGCATCGATCGACATGACGGCCAATACCGCTACAGTGGTTACGGCCAATACCGCCAGCAGACCGCGCGCCAGCAACAATAGCCGCACACGCATGACCAGACGCCTCAGTCTACACGCCAGCTCAGGTGGAAAGGTTTGCTTCACATCCGCCCCCACGTTCCGTGTTCCTTAGGTTATCAATTATTCCGCACACTCTACGCGAGTCCGCCGCGCTTGCGCAACAGCCATTCGGCGGTCAGCAGCAGAGCCAGCAGGAGTAACACATACGGACTGTTCCAAAGCGCGATTTCGCGTCGTTCCTGCACGATGCCCCGTCCCTCGCCGAACGTTTCAGACAACTCCGCCAAACGCTCGGGCGTCACCACGCGGCCACCGGTGCCTTTAGCCAGTGTCGAAAGCAATTCACTGGTAGGACGCACCGTGCCCATCTCAATCGGCCGCCGCGAGGCAGTCACCAAGAAACTGGCTTTTAACTGCCGGGACGCGGCCTTGTCGCGCCGCGCCACCTCAACGGTAAACACCCCCGCTTGCGGTTGCGGCGGCAGGACCGTCTCATAAAAACCATGCGAATCAGAACGCGGCTCCAGAGTCACGCGCGTCAACTCATCGCCCGCTTCGTTGCGCAGCACCGCTTCAAGTTTTGCGTCGTTGATTCCGGCAAAAGCGTCGTCAAGCAATCGCGCCATCACGCTGATCGGTTCATCGGGCGCGTATGTCAGGCGATCGGTGCCGATACGGAAACACTCCTCGCCGGTGCGCAGCCGCTCGCCCAACCCCCAGCGCATGACCTGCCCCCAGAAACGGTGGTGATACGTGTCGCCAGTGCGGTAACGCAACCGCCAGGTGCCGTCAAAGGCCATTCCCAAAACCTTGCCGCGGCCCACCTGCTGCGCCGCGATCAAGGCGTGGCGAGCCCGATGCTGCATGATCGCCTCCAGATGCGCCGCTGCCTGGCGCACATCGGTCAGGACCTGCTCGCGCTCTCCGTTCTCAGGCTGCGCGACCGCCAGAATCTCCGCGCCGGGCTTGGCGACAACCGAAAGGCGCCACGCAAAAGGCGGCAGCGCGTTCCAGATCTCCTCGTTCTCTAAAAGACTGCCCGACTGGAGCATCACGGGATGCTGCTGCCCTGTGGGCGTCAAAGCCAGCCGGAAACTCTTTTCCGGTCCCTGCCAGTGGCTTTCGCGCTGCTGCACGGTGAACGGCACGAGTTCCGCCAACGGGGAGTCTGGGGCGAAGGCGTGCGGCATGGCCCGCGATCCGCTGACCAGCACCAGCAGCGCGCCGCGGTCCGCCACGCTGGCACGGATCTCATTCTGAATCTCGGGCGTGAGTGTCTGCGGATCCAGATCGCCCAGAATGATCACGTCAAACGCCCGCCAAGCCTCACGGCTCTGCGGCCAACCGCCAGCCTCGGCATCGCCAAACTTGCGTTCCGCGGAAGCTGGCGGCAGCTTGCTGTCCGCCGCACCCGCCAATTTATCTGGATTCACCAGCCATGACTGAAGATGGACCGATTTGTCACGTCCGAAAAAGAGGTTGCGCAGGTAGCGGAACTCCCAACGCGGCGAATGATCCACCAGCAAAACGTTGATGCGGTCGTCGCTCACCGCCACATCGAAACGCCAAGCGTTGTTGTCATCGAAAAGTTCGCCTTCAAGCAATTCGGCGCGTATCTCGTAACGCTCCACGCCGTTGGTTTGCGGCTCGTGCGACATACGGATCTCGCGCTGCCATTCATCCGACGCGATCTTAAGCTCTTGCACTTCCACCACGTTGGTTTCATTCAGCAGTTCGACCTTGACCTTGCGGCCAATGGCGCCAGTGGCGCGGACGGTCGCGGCAATCCGCACGCGATCACCGAGAAAGATAGACTCCGGCGTCGCCGCGTCCGCGATCGAAACGTCGCAGGCAAGACGCGCGCCGCCGATCATCATGCCGCTTATCGGCGCTCCTTGGGCACCGAACCGCCGCGTGACCGGCAGCAGTGAGGTGTCGCTGTTGTGCAACCCGTCGCTCAGCACCAGCACACCGGCAAGCTGTTCGGAAGGAATCTCTTTGAGCACTCCCTCCAGCGCTGCGGCGAGGTCGGTCGCGCCGCGTAAGTGCCGTTCCGTAAAGGACGTCTCCGCCACTATGTTGGTTTCAGACATGAATTCAGCAACGGTCGTGCGCGCGAGCTTGCGGGCAAAGGTGAACAGATCCAGATCATAGCGTTCGCCCAGTTTCTCGAACAACGGTGTCGCGCCGGCAACGTGACGCATCAGCACGCTGCGCGCCAGCGCCAGGCGGGACGTCTCGCAAAAAACGTTAACCGCCGAGCGGGTTGCCTCCGGCAGCGCGTCCCAGACCGTCTGCGCCGCTGCCGCGTTGGTCAGCGCGGCCTGGTGCCGCGCGGCATCAAACAGACCCGCGAACGCCGCCCACTGCAGCCTTTGGTGCGGCTGCCATTGTCTATCGGCAAATCGCATTGAATCCGAATCGTCGACGAGCACAGCCACGCGCCGCGTGATGTGCTTGTCGCGCAGACGCACCAGCACCGGCTGCATCAGGATCAGAACCGTCAGGGCCACGGCCAGCGCGCGCAGCAGCAAAATCATGGCACCTTGGCGCGGTGAAAGCACACGCCGCTCACGCGACAGGCAGGCCGCCACACTCTCGACACCGAGTCCGAGCATCAACGCCGCCAGCCACAGCGGCCAGGAGCAAGCATAGGTCGCGACACGTCCGATGAACTGCAGCAGAAACCACGACGCGGCGGAGGCGGCAAACGCGCGCGGCAGCACAATCGCCAAGCGTGGCAACCGTGCGCCGACACGATGCGTGAAGACTCGCACGGCCACCCAGAATCCGAACGCGGCCAGTGTCAGCAACGCCACCAGCCATGTGGCGATTTCCGGAGGCAGCAGATCTATGCGTACATCACTCATCAGCACCTTCCATATCGAACAATCACTTGCCGTTTCCCGGCGTGACGGCTTCGGCATCGCTCTTGCGTTGAATGCAGATCCAGCGCGTCAGCACGGCTTCCAGAATCAACAGAATAAATAGCGCCAGCGCCGGAATGCGCCAAAGCTCGCGTCCAAAGTTTTTGCCGCGCAACGCGCTGCGCAGATCGTCATAGGTATGCGCCACGCTCAAATTGATCTGGCCCTGCAAAATGGCTTGCTCATCCGGCGTCAGCGCGTCAAGACGGCTCTCCGCCGGATTTTCCGTGACGCAGATCGGGAATACGGAGTTGGTGCCCATGACGAGATGTTCCAGCCACTTGGTCGCTTCAGCCGGCACACGCACACCGTAGATTCCTTGCATCAACGGGCTGTCGCTGCGCATGGCAATGCCATCTTCACCGGAACGGATCTTGGCCTGCATGGTACGGCCTCCCGGTGCCGACATATCCGTTACTAGCGCGTCATCCCACGCTTCAGAGTCACCAAGCACCGGCGTCAACCAATCGCCCGGCAAAGACGCGCGCGCAAAATCAGGGCCCGTCATTTCAACCTTGACCGCCGCCTCATCCCGGTCCTGCTCGAACAGCGCAGTGAGCGGATAGCGTTCCCCGGCCGTGAACCCCCCCTGCATCGTTTGCGGTTGTTGCTTGCTTGTGACATTCAACTCGTTGGTTCCGATCTTCAGCGTCAACCGGTCATTGGCCTGCGCATAAAACGTGTAGACGCCGCTCCGCTTGGGGATGAACGATCCGCACCACTTCACGGCGAACTGTTCGGATGGCACACCCGCGGCAGGAGCATGATTGCCCCAATCGAAATCAATAGTCGGATCCACCCGCGTCAGCAGCGGTTGTTTCATATTGCCTTTTTTGAAATACGCGGCATGCAGTCCGCTGCCTGCGAGGTGCGTCAATGCCGACGATGAAAGCTGTACCGTCGCGCCACGCGACGGCGGAATGTTAAGCGTGGCGACGGTCGGTTGCGCCAGATAGGCGGTCAGCTCCTGAATCAGCGGCAGGAACGCACGGCGCATCACCAGCGTTCCGGCCGTGCGGTCCAACGGCACAAACAGTTGCATCACGCGGCCCTTGCCGAGTGCCTTTTCCGCCAGAAAGACCGCGCCGTTCTGCAGCCTGCCGCCAATGCCCGGAGCCTCGGGTTCGGCAACAGCCTCGCGATAGCAGGTCAGCACCGCGTCCGCCAGATCACCGGATTCGCGAAACAGCGCCAACGCGGGGTGACGGAAAGTGTCTGGCGCGATCATCACGCCGTTTTGTGCCCCGCTGTCGGTGGCAGTCACACAGGCCCCGAGTTTCAACGGCGCCACCTGCTGGCCATCACTTATCCATCCGTTAAAGAAGGCCGGATCGGCGCGGGCGCCATGAATCAGCAGCAGGCTGCCGCCGCGCCGCGTGAAGTCGGCAAGTTGCGCAGCCTGCTCCGCCGGCAGCGACGGCACATCGGCCAGCACCGCCACCGCATAGCCTGTCAGCGAACGCTTGAGCCCGAGCCCGCTTGCCGCGATCAGTTCCGGTTTCATAAGGAAACGCGGTGTCTCGTCGGCCTTGTCGCGCCGATCCTGATCTTCTTGCCGGAGTGCTTTGGCCGCAGGCGCCAGCCCCAGCGCCACATACCCGCCGCCGCGGTCAAAAAGACGCACGGCGCGGCCGTCGTCCACCACCAGCACTTTGAGCGTGTTAATGACCTGCATCACGCGGCGCATGCTGTTGTCAGCCGTCAGTTCGTCATCGACCACCACCTGCGCTTCGACCACCTGCGCGCCGGGTTTGTCAAAACGGTGAAGGAAGGTCACCACCTGCTCGGCTTCCGGCGCCAACTGCCCGACCGAACGGTCGGTTTTCTCATCGCCGCCGATACGCAGCCTGACGCTGGACGGAGTGACCGCTTCGCGTCCTGTGTTGGCCAGCGTCACGGTTACGCGCACATCACGGTCTGTGCCGACCACCGGACGTGAAAAAGCCACGTCCTTGACGGTCAGGTTGCGGATCCCCTGCTTCAGCTCCAGCACGCGCACGAACACATTCGGCTTGGCGGGCAGGCACTCGAACGCCTCTTCTAATAAGCGCCAGCTCTCGATGTCGCCGGTTTTCCATCCCTCTGACTGGCCGTCGCCGATCAGAATGATCTGTTTGGAGGCCCGTGTGCCCTGCGCCAGAGAGGTTGCGGCCGCCGCAAGCGTATCAGGCGCAGACATCACGCCGTGAACCGGTTGCGCCTGCGCCAGCGCATCCAGCAAGTACTTGCGGTCCGTTACCGGCGCCGGCACCAGAGGGTCAGGCACAGCGCCTGCCACAATCAGGCTGAAAGCCACGCCCTGCGGCGCTTCCTCAATAATCTGCGCGGCCTCCTCGCGTGCGCGGTTGAAGTTGGAGACGCCTTCAGACTCGAGCGTCATCGAGGATGATCCGTCAATCACCAGAGCGACATCGCGCGCCGAACCGCCCGCGAAGCGGTTGTTGAGGCTCAGCCGTCTCTCCAGCATGATTGCCCCGACACAGATCGCCAGCGTGAGCAACGCGGCTAACAAGGCGCATATCTGCCATTTGCGGTAACGGTCCAATGCGAAACTTATGCCGAAAAGGATGATGCCCAACATGCCGAGCGGCAACACCAGCCACCAGGGGAACGAAGCGCCGCCAGGCACAAACGGCCGCGCCATCGCCAGCACCGCGCAGCCGACGATCAGACAGCGCGCGGCCAGCAGCAGCATCTCCTCGAGCAGCAGACTGCGGCGACGGCGGAACAGGCTCTCCATGAGAACGCGCATCGCGCCCCACTTGACCGAACGCGCATGACGCCGGTTAAAGAGGTGTATAAGCACCGGAACCGAGATTCCGGTCAGCGCCAGCAACAAATATGGATAGAGAAAAAGCATATTTCTTTTCCGCTCTTATCCTCTCTTCGCGAGATACGCCGACAACGCCTCGTCATACGGAACCTTCGTGTTCATGCGGACATAGTCGATTTTAAGGCGGCCGCAGGCCGCCTCGATCTCGGCCAGAAACGCGCGCATGCTCGCCAGATAGGCCGCGCGGATCGTGCGCGGATCGATCGGCTGACGGTTATGAGCCAGCTCCAGATCCTGAAATCTTGTGTACGCATTAAACGGGAATGTCAGCTCCTCGTCCGCGACCACATGAAACAGAAGCACCTCATGGCGGCGATAGCGGAAGTGATGCATCGCCTTGATCACCGCCTCAGGATCATCAAACAGGTCGCTCAAGATCACCACCAGACCGCGACGCGGAATGCGCTCGGCAATATCGTGAAAAATATCCCCGAGGTTGGTTTCGCCGCCCGGCTCGGTCCTGTCGAGCGTTTCCAGAATGGCGCGTACCTGGCCGGCCCGCGCGCGGGCCGGCAGGTAGGCGCGCGTCGCGGTGTCGAAGGTGACGAGCCCCGCGGCATCCTGCTGATTGATCAACAGGTAACCGAGCATCGCCGCGATGTGCTGCGCATAGCCTAACTTCGAGAGCGGGCGCCCGTTGCGCGGCGCGGCCGCATCGCCGGCATAGGCCATTGAACCCGACGCGTCCAGCAGCAGCGTGGCGCGCATGTTGGTCTCTTCAATGTACTGTTTGATGAAGTAACGGTCTTTGCGGGCCAACACGCGCCAGTCCAGGTGACGCGTATCATCGCCCGGCGTGTACTGCCTATGCTCGGCGAACTCCACAGAAAAGCCCTTGAAGGGGCTCTTGTGCCTGCCGGAGATGAACCCCTCCTTCACACCGCGCGCCGACAGCTCGCAACGGCCGAGCCTGGCCAGCACCTCGGGGGGCAAAAAACGCATGTGGGAGGGTATCGTTAACATCGGTACTTGTTCCGCGTCTGCCGTTCCGATCAGATATCGAGAGTTTCACCCGGACGCAACAGCTCCAGCAACTGCGTGATCAAGGTGTCGCTCTTGATGCCGGCCGCCTCGGCGTTGAAGGTGGTGATGACGCGATGGCGCAACACCGGATGAGCCACCGCCGCGACATCCGCAGTGGTGGCATGCGTGCGCCCCTGCAGCGCCGCGCGTGTCTTGGCGGCCGTGATCAGGCCGATGCCTGCGCGCGGCCCCGCTCCCCAGGCCACCATCTCACGCACGAACTCCGGCGCCTTGTCCTCGGCCGGACGCGTGGACCGCACCAGATCGCGCGCGAAATCAATGACATGGTCCGCCACCGGTACGCGCCGCACCAGATCCTGCATGCGCAGCACCTGCGCCGCGTCCAGCACCTGGCTCACCGTGTCCTGCAACGGACCGGTCACCTGGCGGATAATCACGCCTTCCTCGGTTTCGGCCGGATAATCCACAATGATGTTGAAGAGGAAACGGTCGAGCTGCGCCTCAGGCAGCGGATAGGTGCCTTCCTGCTCGATCGGGTTCTGCGTGGCCAGCACAAAGAAAGGCGCCGGCAAAGCATAGCCTTCGCCGCTGACGGTGACGCAGTGTTCCTGCATCGCCTCAAGCAGGGCGGCCTGCGTCTTGGGCGGCGTGCGGTTGATCTCGTCGGCCAGAATCATGTTGGCGAAAACCGGACCCTTGACAAAACGGAAGACACGGCGTCCTGTAGTGTGGTCCTCTTCCAGCACATCCGTTCCAGTGATGTCGCTCGGCATCAGATCCGGCGTGAACTGGATCCGCTTGAAACTCAGATCCAAGGCGCGGCTAATCGTGCTGACGAGCAGCGTCTTGGCGACCCCCGGCACACCGACCAGCAGCGCGTGCCCGCGGCTGAAGACCGCGATCAGCACTTCGTCAATCACCCGCTCCTGTCCCACGATCACGTGGGCCAGTTGCTCTTTCATCCGGCCATAGATTTCATGCATCTCCGCGATCGCGGCCGCATCGCCCGAGACGGGCGCTTGTTTGTCTGACATCGCTTGTCCTCCCTTATCACTCATCCACAGTTTCGTCTCGTTGATAAATCGGCAACTGCCGGTACGGTACCGTAAAGGCCAGAATGACCATGGCGGTTTGGTAATAGCGTTCCTGCTCGTCGCGGTCCCAATACCCTTCAGGCTTTTGCTGGGGAATCCAGGTGTCGTACATCCAGCGCGAAAAGGTCTGCCACTCAGCCCCGCCGATCTGAAACAGCCCCTGCGCGGTGTAGTACATCCCGTAGAAACAGGCGCTCTGCTTGGGCAACGCCTTATAGTTGTCCATCAGATAACGCGCCGCCCGCCCCACGGCCGGATTGCCGTGCTCGCCACAGAGGGAGAGGCAGAGCAGCCCCGCACCGGTCAGTGTGATACCCTGCGAGCTAGTATCAGTGTAGCCGAAGCTGCCTTGATTCTCGTCATGCCGGCGCAAAACATAATCCACGGCATCCTTAATGGCCTCGGGCGGAATGGGAGCGCCGGTCAGACGCGCCGAACGCAAAGCCATCAGCGCCCAGCCGCTGCAGGAAAAATCGCTGTCGCGGGAATTGGGCAGATATCGCCACCCCCCTTTGTTGTTATTGTCTTTGGGAATCTTCTGCGCGTCCAGTATGACTTTGAGCGCGCGCGGCAGTGTCTTGTCTATCATCACCTGCGTTTCAGGCGCGACCATGCCGGAAACCTCGGAAAGAAAGAGCGTGGCGATGCAGTGGGAGTACATCTTGCCGTCATTTCCGCCCAGATACCCGTCCGCTCTCTTAAACTCCGCTAGCCGCGCGATAATACGCTCAATAACATCGCCGTAAGGTTCCGAGCCATGCATGT
>CAYRZP010000071.1:0-10867 GCA_964428885.1 uncultured Lentisphaeraceae bacterium | reverse complement strand
GATCGCGCTGCACGGCAACAACCCGCGTGACGTGCTGCGCCGCAACTTGGGCGGGGGCGGCCGGGGCCGCCGACGGCGTCAGCGGCCGCGCACCGTCAAAGGCCGCCTGCCTCAGCCGTCAGCCGTTGCGCTTCTCGAATTCCTTCATGAACTCCGCCAGGGCCTGAACGCCGGCGGGCGGGAAGGCGTTGTAGATAGAGGCGCGGATGCCGCCGACCGAACGGTGCCCCTTGAGCTGTTTCATGCCGGCTTCGGATGCCTGCTTGACGAACAGCGTCTCCAGCTCTTCCGTCGGCAGGCGGAAGGTGACGTTCATGTCCGAACGGTATTCTTTCACCGCGGTGCCGCGGTAGAAGCCCGAAGCGTCGATCACGTCATAGATCTTCTGCGCTTTCTCGCGGTTCTGCTTGTATAACCGCTCCAGGCCGAATTTCTTCATCCAGCGCGTGGTCAGGCAGAGCATGTAGATGCCGAAGCAAGGCGGCGTGTTGTAGAGCGAGTTGTTCTCGATGTGAGACTGGTAGCGCAACATCGTCGGCAGGGTGATATTGCCTTTGGCCGCGAAATCTTTGCGGATCGCGACCAGCGCCAACCCCGAAGGCCCGAGGTTCTTCTGCGCGCCTGCGTAGATCATGGCGAACTTGTTGAAATCCAGCGGTCGCGACAGGATGTCGGACGACATGTCCGCCACCAGCGGAGAGCCGGTCTCGGGGATCTCTTTGAGCTGCGCCCCGGATATGGTCTCGTTGGTGGTGATGTGGCTGTAGACCGCGCCGGGGGTCCACTTCATCTCATCGCGCGAGGGCATGCGGGTGGGGATGTCCTTCTGGCAGTCGGCGGCGATATTGACGTTGCCGATCAGGCGCGCCTGCTTGACTGCGCCAGCGCCCCAAGATCCGGCGTTGACGTAATCGGCCACCTTGTCGCCCCCCAAGAAATTCATGGGCAGCATCGCGAACTGCAGGCTCGCGCCGCCCTGCAACAGCAAGATCGCGTGATCATCGGCCAGGCCCATCAGCTCCCGGACGTTGGCGATAGCCTCATTGTGTATGGCGTCGTACTCTTTGCCGCGGTGCGACATTTCCATGACGGACATGCCGGACCCTTTATAATCTATCAGATCGGCTTGCGCCTCTTGCAACGCTTCCAACGGCAGGACTGCCGGCCCTGCGCCAAAATTGTACACTCTTGCCATATGATAACTCCTTAACCTTTTGAACCGGCCGTTTTGGTTCTCATGACAAACTCCCGGTATGTCAAAGCGTTTATGATGCAACGCCGCCGGATTGTTGTCAATCACACAAACCTATTTCTTGAAACTTCTAATTCCTAATTCCTAACTCCTCATTCGGGGTGGATTCAACCTAAGAGACTGACGCCCCCGCATACGCTCTTGATTGACCGATTCTTGGGAAAAGGTTTAAATAAATGCGCTCTTGTTGAACTTATCCGGTCGCGTTTAAAAAGGAAAATGCGCTTGGCCTGCAAAATCCTGCTTTTTTCAATCGCGCTGATGGCGGCTGGCTTCTCCGTCGGCTGCCGCAGCCTGCGTTTCCCGACTGTTTTCCGGCTTTTGCCGGACTCAGCCACGGATGAACCCGTCGCGCCGTCCGGCGATGACGATGTTTCCGGCGCTTCAGACGTTGCCGGGAACTACGCGCGCGGCTGCGCCCTCTTGTATGGCGAAGGGGTCGGGCGCGACACTCAGATGGGCTTGCGGCTTTTGCGCGCCGCCGGTGAGTCCGGACACCTGAACGCCCAGATCACGCTCGGACTCCTTTTCCTCAAAGGCGGGATGGACGTTGTCAAAGACGAAGCGGAGGCCGCCAAATGGCTAGAGAAAGCCGCGATCCAGGGCAACGTGATGTCCCAGAGCAGCCTAGGCGCGCTCTATCTCTCAAAAGAATCTGCGGCCCGTGATCCCGAAGCCGGCGTGGTCTGGCTTAAACGCGCCGGTGGCGGCGGCGACTTCACGGCGCAGTCAACGCTCGGCCTGATGTACGGCAAAGGCTATGTGGTGGCGCAAAACGATGCCGAAAGCGCGCGCTGGAACCGGATGGCCGCAGATCAGGGGGCTGCCGACGCTCAGACCAGAATGGGCATAGCCTATTACCGGGGACGCGGCGTCGAGCGCTCTTTTGAAGAGGCCTTACGGTTTTTCCGCCTGGCCGCCGCGCAGGGACAGGCATCCGCGATGTCTAACCTCGGAGTCATGACCGCGAAAGGCGAGGGCGTGGAGAAGAATGAGCAGGCGGCTTTGGAATGGTTCCGCAAAGCGGCAGAGGCCGGAGACGATGACGGCCAGAGCAATCTCGGCGCGGCATATCACAAGGGCGCCGGGGTCGGGCAGGATTACGCTGAAGCGCTTAAATGGTTCACGCGTGCGGCCGAGCAGGGACACGCCCTGGCCCAGTTCCGGCTGGGCTACATGTACGCGCGCGGACAGGGTGTCGCGGCGGATGAAAACAAGGCGGCAGAATGGATCGGCAAGGCCGCAGCCCAAGGTCAAGCGCTGGCCCTGAAATGGATGCAGGAACACCCCGCCCCCGCCGCGCCTCAGCCGCGTTGAGGCATACGCGGGCTGCCAATCTTGCGCCGGCGTCTCATAACAACGGCCTGTCAAAGCCCTCTGACTGCGTGCCGGGAACCTTGCCACCCGACAGAACTGCGCTAATGACACGCTCGAAATCCGTTCCTTCCGGAGACCAGGAGAGGTCAACGCGCAGATCAGCAAACCGCTCCAACCCAGTCTTTCCGGCAACGCAGAAGGCCTCGCGAAGGGTCGTGATCCAGCGGTTGTCGATCTTGTGACAGACCAAGGCGCGCCCGCGGCGGTCGGAGAGCAGCAGCTTGTCCGGTTTCCCGCTGACGCCACCACCCTTCCCGCCTGACCATCCTCCTGAACAGGGCGCGGTTTCGGAAATGAACAGCGGCGTGTGACGGTAGACCGTGAATTCCGGGATGATCGCAGAGGCTTCCGCGAGCGCCAGTGCCTCGCGTAAGCCGGTTTCAGGCGAGATCACAAAACGACGGCAGCCGGCGCCGGCCAACTCGCTTGCCGCGAGACGGTTCAGTGCGTAAAGGCTCCAGTCGGCGCCGACCGGCCGCACCCCCTCCTCCGCGAGTAGCTGCAAACCTGCTAGGTCGGCACATTCCCAACTCTTCCACCCTTTGCCGATCAGCCCGCGCACTGTGTCACGCAAAGCCTGCGCCTCATGTGCGCGGGTCAGCAGCGGCAGGGCCAGCATCACGCCACGGCGTTCGCCGCCGGCGCGTACAGCATCGGCAGCGGCCTCTACCGTTGCCGCATCGTGATGGCCGATGCCGAGCACGACTGTGCCGATGCCGTCCAGACAAGCGGACGGCGGCAGCGGCGCCCCGACCCGCAGTTTGAGCGTCCAGTTGACGCCGCGTCCGGGCTGCGCGGGCTCCGCAGGACGGTCACCGTTCTGGCAGGTTGCGCTCAGTATGGCGGAACGCCTGAGCGCGCGCGCCTCTTCCCACGCGCGGGTAAGGTTGTCAAGCAGCGCGCGTCGGACCTCGTTCAGTTTTGAGGGCGAGGCGTAAAATCCGCCCGCATCTTCCACCTTCAGTTTGCCGAGTTTCCAGAGTGTTTGACCCGTGCGTTCGAAACATTTCCGGACAGCCGCCGGGGTCTGCCCGGGCTGACGCGATAACGTCAGGTCACAAGACAAGTGTGCCTCCGCAGAAACCCCGCCGCCGGAACCGCCCGCGCGCGCGCGGGCGGTAATGCCATTCGCTGACAAGACGACATCAATGTCCGCCGGACGGCCTGTGTTCATATCCGTTTCCCTGACCGGCTTGATGCTGTAGCGGCGGCGCACGGCTTGCGAAGCCGCGCAGAAAATTGGAGAGCCCGGCGGCAGCGGCGGCAAATCGCCGTCCGGCAGGGCGATCTCGACAGTGGCGCCAGCCGGCTGCGAAATCACGGATTCACGCTTGCCAGCCGGTCGCATGCGCAAGATGGCGAAGCCGAAAGGCTTGCCGCCGCCCGGCTGCTCCACCTGGATGCCGTCGTGCTTTTCCAAAGCGCGATCCGTCGTCAAGCGCAGCCAGCGCACACCCTCGCGGTCGCTGAACACTTTTTGCGCTTGACCGGTCAAGGCGCCGCGGTGGCCGATGAAATGCGGGTCAATGATCTTGTCCGGCGCGATCTCAAGCCCTTCCGCATAGAGGCTGGTCCATGGGCGGCTGAACACGGTTTGCAGGTCTTGGATCAAGACGCGCTCGTCATCATCAGTCAGGCTGCCGTCCAGTTTCCGGCGGTAATAGTCTGTGACGCAGGCGACATACAGCGGGCTTTTCATGCGGCCCTCGATCTTCAGCGAACACACGCCGCTGGCCGCGACACGGTCAAGCATCGGCGCGAGACAGAGGTCGCGCATCGAGAAAGGATAGTTGCCGTCGGAATCCATCCCGGCGTCCGGCCCTCCTGCCGTGAAAGTTTCGCGGCAGCAGTACGCGCAGCGTCCGCGGTTGCCGCTGCGTCCGCTGGAGACAGACGAAAAGAGGCAGAGGCCGCTCACGCTGTAGCAGAGCGCGCCGTGTATGAACACCTCGGTCTCGATGCCGCATGACCGCGTGATCTCCGCCGTTTCACGCAAGGTCAGTTCGCGCGCCAGCACGACCCGGCTGAAACCGGCTTTTGCCAGGGCTCGGGCGCCTTCAAGGTTGTGCACGGCCATCTGCGTGCTGGCGTGCAGCGGCAAGCGCGGAAAAAATTCGCGGGCTAGCCGGGCCACGCCCAAATCCTGCACGATCAGGCCGTCAGGGGCGAGATCGTCAAGCGCGTCCAATAATTCGACGGCCTGGGGCAACTCGCTGTCCAGCACCAGCGTGTTGAAAGTGACATAGATTTTTTTCGCCGGTGTGAAAGAACGGGCATAAGCCAGCAGCGTCCGCAGTTTTTCAACGGACAGGTTGTCTGCGTCGGCGCGCGCCGAGAAACGCGGCAGGCCGAGATACACGGCGTCCGCGCCGTACTGGAAGGCGGCTAACGCGGCGTCAAAGCTGCCGGCGGGGGCTAACAGTTCAGGTGCCATAAGTCAACTGGCGTCACATTAACCGGAACGCGGAAAAAAAAGGACGGGGCTGCCGCGCGCCCGTCCTTTCTCGCATTATGGGTTCGCGGTCAGATCTTCATCCAGATGTTGCCTTTTTTGGAGGAGGTCACCACCGCGTGTATGAACTTCATGCCGCGGACGCCGGCCGCGACGCCCGGAAAGTCCAGCTCTTCGGGCTTGGCTTTCCGACCCGCGTACTTGGCGCGGATCGTGTCGGCGAAGTTCGCGTAATTGTTGGCGAAAGCTTCGAGGAAACCTTCAGGGTGGCCGCTCGGGATGCGGGTGCCGCGCGCCGCCGCCTTGCTCTTCTCGGCGACATACCCGTTGCCGCGTTTCCAGATCTCTTCCGGCCCGGCCTGGTTGATGACGTGCAGGTGGTTGGGGTTCTCCTGACTCCACCACAGGCCCTTCTTCTCGCCGTAGATCCAAATCTTGAGATTGTTCTCCTCGCCGACCGATATCTGGCTGGCGTGGAGCACTCCTTTCACGCCTTTCTCGAAATGCAGCAAAACGTTACCGTCGTCATCAAGCTTGCGGCCTTTCACGAACGCGGTCAGGTCGGCCAGCACCTCCGTGATTTTCAAACCGGTGATATACTCGGCCAGGTTGGCGGCATGCGTTCCGATGTCGCCCATGGAGCCTGCCACGCCGGATGTCTTGGGATTGGTGCGCCACGAGGCCTGCATGTTGCCTTCTTTCTCCAGCAACTGCCACAGCCAGCCCTGGGGATACTGCACCACGACCTTACGGAGCTTGCCGAGGTCGCCCTGCTTGACCATGTCTTTGGCGAGCTTCACCATCGGATAAGCGGTGTAATTGTGCATCAGCCCGAAAACCACTCCGGTCTTATTGACCAGCGCTTCGAGATCCTCAGCCTCCTTGACCGTCAGCGTCATCGGCTTCTCGCACATCACATTGAAGCCCGCCTTGATGAAGGTCTTGGCGATGGGATAGTGCGTGTGGTTAGGCGTGCAGATCGCCACGAAATCGACGCGATCTTCAGGCGGCAGCGCGAGTTCGCCGGCGACCATCTCCTGATACGTGCTGTAAACACGCTTACGGTCCAGACCCAAGATCTTGCCTTGCTTCAGGCTGTTTTCCGGGACCACGTCAAAGGCGCCCGCCGTGACCACGATGCCGCCGTCGACGCGCGCGGCCTTGCGGTGCACCTCACCGATAAACGCGCCGATGCCGCCGCCGACCTGACCCATTTTCAGAATACGCATATCAAACCTCCTTGAAGTAATCGAAATAAGTAAGCAAACGGTTGAAATGTTACCGTGTTACGCACGGCAAGGAAAGCGAAAACGCCGTTATTGCTCGCCAGATTTGCTGCGCCGCCTGGCGACATTGCCGCGCGTCTTGCTTGCGCTCTCACTCTTATGTTATATTGCGCTCACAAATGAAGCCTTAAAAAGCATGTTTCACGCCCCTGTAGCTCAGTTGGATAGAGCAACGGATTTCTAATCCGTGGGTCGCAGGTTCAAGTCCTGCCAGGGGCGCCAGCGTAAACCCTCAGTAAACACTTGTTTTATTGGGGTTTTTTCATTTATACGGGCTTTCGGCCTGTTCATTGCAGTTTCATAGATTGCTACACTTTACCAGTGATTAGACGTTTAAAAGTGTATCATATCTGTAGCAGGGGGGGTACGGCACCCGACCAAAGCCCGCGCCTGTTCCACCGGCGGCCATGGAACCATGACCACCCTTTCGCCCGCACGCCGCCCTCTTTTCTCTGACCGCAGGCCCACCCTCCACCCGGTGGCATGACCATTTTTTCAGGTAGACCCCGGCCCCCCTGTCCTCGTGCTGTAGATTTTTTTTCTCACTTAAGGGTTAACTAAGCCTTGCCTAAGGGTTGGAGTCCCACTGGCCCAACCATCCCTCGAAAAACAAAAGGCCGCTGAAAAATTGTGTTTCTGCGGTTTTTTTGTGTTTCGTGTATGTGATAGGGATGTGATATTATTTTTGCAGTTGTTTTGTCGGAAATGCCGTAAATGACGGGCCTTAAAGCGGTGATATCGGGCGCGGGGTTTACCCGCAACACCCCGCAGTATCCGTTAAAGGACGCGAAATCGTGATCTTCGCCCGCGTTTTTTTGAGGAACGGAAACTTGAAAACGGGAAATTTGATACTCATCATCCTGGCAGGACTATCCTTCACCATTCCCGCCGCCGCTCAGACAAACGGCATGGTCAGGGTCTGGACCGCGAAAGACGGGGCAAAAATAACCGCGTATTTGTTCCGTTACAAAGACGGAGACGTAACCCTCAAATCCGCACAACAAACTTTTAAAATAAAGGAGGTTTCCCTGTCGGACGCCGACCGCAACTACATTAAAACCCATATCGATCCATACTACGGATACAACGGCGACAACCCGTCAGAGCGCCGCGCCTTCGAAAAATCTCTGGCGCGCGACCGTTTGAGAACAACCTCAAATAATGAAGATTCGGAACAAGAGGAAATACAATCTTTAATCAAACAGACGAAAGCCGAGTTAGAAGAAATTTTCAAAGGTGCGCTTACCGGAAACCCTCGTCAGGGAGACGTCGGCAGGTTCCAGGCTTCGGGAGTCATCATCAACCAGATCCTTGGCCCACAGTCCGCGCTGGTCACTTATAAATACAGCCGCGACGAAAAGATTCTGCGGCAAGTTCTTCTTCAGGGCGTCCCCACAGAGGGAATGGCCGATGACATGGAGTGGTTGCTCCCCGGAAAATTCATTGTTGACGGAACGCATACCTACAAAACCGCTCTCGGATCACTCCGAACCGTTCTCGTTCTTAAGCCATATGTACCGCCATCCCCAAAGGAGTGAGTCATGCGCTTGATCGCAATCCTGATCGCCATCGCATCCGCCGCCGCCTGCCGCGCCCAATCACTCTCCGACCGCGCCCGCATCGGAACCGTGCCGGTCACGATGTCGTGCGTACGCCGCGCGGCCGGAGGGGCAAAAAACATCACATGGCAAACCGACTACGGATCAGGAGAGCGGGAAACCAACCGCACCCTCACCTATGAGGCAACCGTGCGCTGGTCTGGACGTGCCGCGACCAATGCGCTGCTCGACGTGTGGTTTGTCGGCACGCCGGCGAGCGGCGGAAAAGACATCATCCTTGATGAGCAGTGCCTTGATCTGGTCCTCAACCCGGCGTCCAACTGCGTGACGCGCATAACCTCGGAAGAGATCGCGCACCGCAAAACAGATTACGCCGCCATCGGAATCACCGAGCGCGAAGGAGCCCGCCTGCGCGGTTGCGTGATCCAGCTCATTATGGCCGGGAACGTGATCCGCGCCTACAGCTCCCTCAACCACCTCCAGCGCATCATGTGGGACACCCCGTTTGATGAAAGCCTCGCCGGAAAGAGCAAAAAAACGCTGTGATAGGACTGTTCCCGCGACGCTTGCGCGTCGCGGGAACGGGCCGGGCCGACTGCGTCCAGCGGGCTGCCCCGCCGCGCAAGCGCGTCGATAACAACCCGCTGGACCGGACCGCACGCTGGACTTCCGCGAGCAAGTTCGTTACAGTCCATCACGTGGCCCGGTCAGTCCGGCCCGTTCTGCCAGTTGAAGAAGAGAAGGGAATCTGATACACCATGCCCATGAATTCAGACAGCATACTCGATGACTTGACCCGCCGCATTGGTGTTGCCGTGGCGCACTACTGGAATACGCGGACAGGCCAGCGTGACCGACAAATTCAGACTGGTAAGGCAGATCAGGGCTTGCGCAGTGCCGTAACCGGTGGCGCGCAGATGGACGGCTTTATTGACCTCTTCACGGAATTGATTGTCCGAGCTGGGGTTCCCGAGCGGTTTATATTCAGAAAGAAGGCCGTCGAACTACCGGGTTTTTTCCGTCCCACAAAGGAATGGGATTTGCTTGTTGTTCGCGAGAAGACGTTGCTGGTAGCCGTTGAGGCGAAGTCCCAGGTTGGCCCATCCTTCGGCAACAACTTCAACAACCGAACCGAAGAGGCCATGGGAAGCGCCCTTGACCTGTGGACTGCTTATCGGGAACGCGCCTACCTCAACAGCCCTCAGCCATTTCTGGGTTACTTCTTCATGTTGGAAGACTGCCCCTCATCCAACCGCCCCGTCAAGGTCAAGGAGCCGCATTTCCCCGTGTTTCCTGAGTTCGTCGGCGCGTCATACATGCGCCGGTACGAAGTCTTCTGCCGCAAGCTCGTTCTGGAGAGGCACTATACTGCGGCAGCGTTTGTCTCTTCCAGCGAAAGCGACGGCATTCATGGACGTTTCACGGTGCCTGCGGAGGATCTGGGATTCGAACGCTTCGCAAAAAGCCTCACGGCACACGTTGCCGCCTTTGCCTGAACTCATGGAAAACACCGTTCACAGACTTATCAATGGCGATGCAAGAGAGCTTGCATTCCTCGACGACTCGTCGGTTCATCTGGTGGTGACCTCGCCGCCATACTGGAACCTGAAGCGCTACAACGAGAATCCGGACCAACTGGGACACATTCAGGACTACGAAGCGTTTTTGTTCGAGTTGGAGAAGGTGTGGCGACACATCTACCGCGTTCTGGTTCCAGGCGGGCGTCTGGTCTGTGTTGTCGGCGACGTGTGCGTTGCCCGGCGAAATTTCGGTCGTCACTTGGTCTTCCCCCTCCACGCGGACATTTGCGTTATCTGCCGTCGGATCGGTTTTGACAATCTCAATCCGATCATCTGGCACAAGATCGCGAACGCCTCCTACGAGGTTGAAAACGGATCGAAGTTTCTTGGGAAGCCCTACGAACCAAATGCCATCATCAAGAACGATATGGAGTTCATTCTGATGCAGCGGAAGCCGGGGGGCTATCGACAACCAACGAATGAACAACGCGATGCAAGCAGGATCGAGAAGGAAACATTTGACCGTTGGTTTCAGCAGATATGGAACATAACCGGCGCATCAACCAAGAATCATCCGGCGCCCTATCCGTTAGAGTTGGCTACGCGGCTCGTGCGCATGTTTTCGTTCACTGGCGACACGGTTCTTGATCCCTTCTGCGGTTCGGGAACAACAATGGTAGCTGCCTTGCGTAGTGGAAGGAACAGCATCGGCATTGAAATCGATCCCGACTATTGCCACATGGCGGCAAAGTACCTGAAAGCTGAGACAGGGGATTTTTTCACAACAGCCGAATTGCGGTTTGAGAGAGCTCCAACAGAAACCTCCGCGATGGTCAAGGAGGACAGTGCCTTGTACGAAGTGCGACCGGCAAAGAAACGATTAGAATAGACAAACACCAGGTTCAGGGGTCGTAACGCAATCCGTCAAATAGAAAAGTAACCGTTTAGCGGATTTCGGCCCGCTCACGAGGAGTCGTTTTTTGACAGACAGTCCGGGTCGTAGAGCGCGTCGGGCGGGGAGTCGCCGGCCTCTTCCTCTGCGCAACGCTCTGCGTGTTTTCGGCCGCTCATGCGGCGGCCGGCAGGTTTGGCCCCGGCGTGCTGAAAGAAGAGGGCTGAGGGACAAGCCGGAACCGGGGGGCGGGCGCAGCCGGGATAAGGAGAAGGGCCAACAGGCGATGAGCAGGAAAACGAGGCATGTCGCGCTGGTGCTGAGCATGAACAAGCGGTTTGACCGCAAGGTGATCGAGGGGGTCACCCGTTACGTCCATGAGTCCGGGATATGGAGCGTTTTTCTCGAGGACGACCCTTCCGCGAAAATCCCGGATTTCCGGCGAGGGCATTTCGATGGCGTGATCGCGGATCTGGGGGTGTAACGTATTGTCTGTAAATTCAAATAAAGGGCCTGTGGTCCCCCTGCG
>CAYRZP010000070.1:1700-11272 GCA_964428885.1 uncultured Lentisphaeraceae bacterium | reverse complement strand
TCATGAAAGGATCCGTCGCGCTTGACGGCGTCAGCCTGACCGTCTCGGGGCTGGGCGCAGACTGGTTCGAGGTCAACCTGGTCCCGCACACGCTGGCGGTCACGAGTCTGGGTGACAGGCGGCCGGGCGATCCTCTAAACTTGGAGGGTGATATGCTTGGCAAATATGTCTCCCGGATGTTGGGCGAGCGCGGCGGCGCCGTTATCACGGAAGAGATGCTGGCCGAAAACGGTTTTGTGTAGAGTGCGTCATACTGGAGGCGTAAGTGAAGGACAATGTTAAAAAATCTGTTCTGTGTTTGGGGCTGACGCCGGTTTTGCAGCGGACCCTTTTCTTTGAAAGGCTGGCGCTGGACGGCGTCAACCGGGCGCGGATGGCGGTCGAGTCCGCGGCCGGCAAGGCGCTCAACACCGCGCGCGCTTTGAAGGCGCTCGGCACGGAAGCGTGCGCAGCGGGCTTCAACGGTGGCGACAGCGGGCGCAAAGTTGCGGCATTCGCGCGGGAGTGCGGCGTCAGGACCGTTTTCACCGCTATGCGCGCGCCGACCCGGATATGCACGACTTTATTGGACGGATCTGACAACAGCGCGACGGAACTGGTGGAAGAGGCGCCTGATCCGGGCAAATCTGCCTGCCGCTCATTCATACGGGAGAACCTGAGCAGGATCGGGAAGTCAGCGCTATTGGCGATCAGCGGCACTTTGCCGCCGTTCGCCGAAGACGACTTTTATGTGCCGTTCGCGCGCGAGGCGGCTAAGAGCGGTGTTCCGCTCATGATTGATTCGCATCGGACGGCGCTCGTGAATGTGTTGTTCGAGCGGCCGCTCCTGGCGAAGCTCAACGCTTTTGAGTTGTCGGTCACATTAGGCGAGACCATGAACACGGAGATCCGCATTTTGCGGGGCATGCGCGACCTGATGGGCATGGGCGCGCAGAACGTGCTTGTCACCCAGGGTGGCGGACTGGCGTATTTGCGCAGCAGGGCTGGCGTATGGCGCTTCAGCCCGCCGGATGTGATGTGCCGCTTGAACGTGATCGGCAGCGGCGATTGCGCGCTGGCGGGGATCATACACGCGTATCTGCGCGGGAAAAGTTTGCCTGCCGCGGTCGGGTATGGTTTGGCGTGCGGCAGCGCGAATGTGGAGAGCATGACACCGGCTGACATTGACCGCAGGCGTGTGCAGGCTTTGTTCCGGCTTGTTAAAACAGAGAAAATCACTGATCGGCAGAGCTGCCGGTGTTGAATTCAGGCACGAAAGGACAGCATGTCCAGCCGTTATCCGGTGCCTGAAAAAGCACAGCACCGTGCAGGAAGCCGACCCATTTTTCAGCGGTGAACTCCGCGGCCTTGAGGCCGGTCAGAAAGGCCGCGACGAAAATATCGTGGCTCACATAGACGCCCAAGAGGGTGGAGGTCTGGCGTTGCAGCCATTGCGCGAGTTTTGCGCTGGCATCTTGGACCGGGCGCGAGAATGGCGCCGTGCCTGTGCGCAGGTATTCCAGCATGAAGGCCATGTAGCCCTGTTCGCGCATCATCTTCTGGACGGCACATGAGTCATCGTAATAGAAACCGTTAACTCCCAACTGTTCGGCATCCTGCACGAGCGGCCGGTCAACCCCCATGCCGGCGGCGAAATGGCGCGCGGTCAGTCGGCAGCGTTCCATCGGGCTCGCGAAAAAACTGGCGTCATGGAAGCCGCGCAGTTGTTCGCCGGCGGCGAAGGCGGTCGCGGCACCGAAAGAGGTAAGCCCCATACTGCGGCCGAAATCCGCGTCGTCCGGGCTGAGGGGCGGCCTTTCGGCATGCCTGATCATCAGTGCGGCACGATGTCCCCGTGAAAGCGCGGCCCGAACTCCTGACAGATTGGCGGCCTGGCTTGATATTAGCATTTTCTGGTAATCCCGCGCGCGCGCAAAAATCAGTTAGAGCGGGCGCGGTCGTTGTACTCACCGGTACGCGTGTCGATGCGGATGATGTCGCCCTCATTGACGAAGAGCGGCACGGCCAGTTCATAGCCGCCCTCGACAACCGCCGGTTTTGTGACCTTGCCGGCCGCGGTGTTGCCCTTTGCCCCCACATCACACTTGATGACCTTGCGTTCGACAAGGTTGGGCAGCTCGACTTCGATGACCTCATCATTGAAGAAGAGGGCGTCCACCGGCATGTCATCCATCAGGAAGAACTTGTTGCGGCCGAGCACCTCTGCGCTGACGGTGATCTCCTCGAAGTCATCATTGAGAAAAATGTGCTGGCCCGCGTTTTCATAGGAGTAACGGATTGTGCGCTGGAGCAGCTCGGGTTTCTCAAAACGGTCGTTCGACCTGAAACTGCGGCTCATGGTAGAGCCGGACAGCATATTTTTCAGCTTGCAGTTGTAAATGGCCTGTCCTTTACCGGGCTTGCTGAAATCGAAATCGGTGATCAGATAAGGCGCGCCGTCGATTTGGATTTTGAGGCCTTTGCGTAGATCAGATGCGTCAAACATGAGAATCCTCTTGGCGGTTAAAAAAAACGGGCTGATTCTACGGGCAGGAATTATGGAATGTCAAGCGTTTGCGATAGCCATGGCAAATTTCGCGGGTAGACCGGACAACAAACGGTCTTGACTCACGCGGGTAATCCATTGAAAATGTTCACACGATTAAACGGGGAAAGGTATTTGTTTTATGCGTGTTAAAGGTGTTATCCCGGCACGGTGGGGTTCGACGCGTTTTCCGGGCAAAAGCCTTTATCCCATTTGCGGTAAACCCTTGGTGCGTTGGGTGGTAGAGGCGGCGCAGCGATCCCGGGCGCTGGACGAGGTGCTGGTGGCCACTGACGACCGCAGGATCGCTGACGCTATGGCGGGAGTGGTGCGGGTTGTGATGACACGCGGGGATCATCCTTCCGGCACAGACCGGGTGGCGGAGGCGGCTTGTGCGGAAGATGACGACATAATCATAAACATTCAGGGCGACGAGCCGCTGATCGATCCGGCGCTGATTGACGCTTTGGCGGCGCGCATGCGCGACGGTCGCGGATGGGAGATGGCCACGGCGGCCTGCCCGATAACCGCGATTCGGGATTTGGAGGCGCGTACGGTTGTCAAGACGGTGCTGGCGCGGGACGGCGGGGCATTGTATTTTTCGCGGTTGCCCATACCTTGCCGCCGCGACGAGGCGGCGGATGTGGCGTCAGGGCTGTATCTGCGGCATTTGGGCATTTACGCTTACAGGGGCGCTTTCCTGAAGCGTCTGGTGTGCGAACCGCCGTGTTTGCTGGAGCAGACTGAGTGCCTGGAGCAGTTGAGGGCTTTGTATATTGGCGGCCGCATAGCGGTGATCAGGACAGAGTCGTGTGGTGTCGGTGTTGACACGCCGGAGGATGTCGCGCAGGCTGAAGAGGTGTTGCGCACCAGGCAAGGGTGAAGCTGGCGCGCTTTTTGCGGTTGGAGAAATTTATGGCAAAGGTCAGGCAGGTCAAGGTTGGCGGAGTTGTTTTTGGAGGCAAGCGGCTGGTTTTCATAGCCGGGCCGTGCGTGATTGAATCTGCGGACAGTACAATCGGGTTGGCCGCCAAACTGGTCCGTCTCGCGCAGGCACTGGATGTCCCGCTGGTTTTCAAGGCTTCCTTCGACAAGGCCAACCGGACGTCCGCCGACGCATACCGGGGCCCCGGGCTGGAGGAGGGGCTGGCTATATTGCGGGAGGTGCGTGACCGTTTCGGGGTTCCGGTTCTTACGGACGTGCATGAGCCTTGGCAGGCGGAGCATGCCGCCCGGGTTGTCGACATCATACAGATACCGGCTTTTCTGTGCCGTCAGACGGATCTGGTCACGGCCGTGGCTGCCACCGGCAAAGCGGTTAACGTTAAGAAGGGCCAGTTCATGGCACCGGAAGACATGGTGAACGTGGTTGACAAAATCATCCGCACGGGCAACCGGCGTGTGATATTGACTGAACGCGGTGCCAGTTTCGGTTACCGCAATCTGGTGGCAGACATGCGCAGTCTGCTGATCATGCGCGAGCTGGGGTACCCGGTGGTTTTTGACGCCACCCACAGTGTGCAGCGTCCCGGCGGAGCAGGCAAGATGAGTGGCGGCGACGGACGTTGGGCGCCGGCCTTGGCGCGCGCGGCCGCGGCGACCGGGGTCGACGGGATTTTCATGGAGACGCATGTCAATCCAGCCGAGGCCTTATCGGACAAGGCCAACGCCGTGGCTTTCAAAGAGTTGAAGTGTTTGTGGAAAACGTTGGGGGCGATACATGGCTTGGTGCGCTAGTTTGGAAAAGCAAGCCAGCGGGCTTCGGATGGTGGCGGTCCTGGCATTGTGCGCTGGCGCGGCCTGGGGCGCAGTCAAATCCGTGATGCCGGCCGCCTGCGCCGGGCAAGAATACGATGAGGGGTGGCGTGTTTTGGCGGAGCGCTGGCCGACCGTCAAGGCGTCAATGACCGCTCCGGTTGAGAATCTTTTGCTGCCGCTGGATCACTTCCCGAACGGTATGGTCAAGGCACAGCTTGCGGCTAAAAAGGCACAGGTTTTTCTGGACGGCCTCATTTTTGCGGAGGATGTGACGGTTAAGCTTTTTAACGACAGGGGGCAACCGGACGGTTTTTTGACGGCGGAGGGATGCATTTTCGACCGCAACACCAAGAACGGCTATTGCGAGGGTCCTGTCAGCATGGAAAAAGATGGTGACCGCCTGAAAGGTCGCGGCATGTACTTTTCTTTTGAGAGGCAATCCATTAAAATTTTGAGCGAATGTGAAATACGCACACGCCGTATCCGCAACAATTTTGGGAGGCTGAAATAAAATGATGAAGCGCTTTTTGCTTTTTGTCGTCGGAATTGTGGCGATTGTCAGCCATGTGATGTCGCAGGGCGGGGGAGGTGCTGTTCCGGCGCAGGGCGGCAAGGTTTCCGCAAAAGGCGGCGCGCAGGGCCGGGAGGCCGTGATCACGGCCGAGCGTATCGAGTTCGATAACAAGGAAGGCATAATTCTGTTTGATAAAAAAGTGCTGGTGGATGACGCGCAGTTCATAATGCGTTCTGACCGGCTGTTGGTCTTTCTGGAAGGTACCAATGACGTTCAGCAGATCATGGCGGTAGGCAGTGTCGTGATCACCAACGAAAACCGGGCCGCAAGTTGCGACAAGGCCGTTTACACCAAAAAGGACGGGCAAATCGTGATGACCGGTAACGCGCGTCTGATGCGGCAAGGCGAGCAGGGGGGGGAGGTTGCCGGCGACCGTATTGTTTTCTGGCTTGATGACGAACGCATGGAAGTGTCGCCGGGACGTGTGGTTCTTCCGCCCGGCACGTTCAAAAAAGCTGAAAAATCATTTATGCCCTAACGCAATGGGGCTCACGGTTGTGCGGTTTCAATGATTTGTGGATTTGATTTATGATGTCAGATAAAGCGGACGACATTTTTCCTGACGGGCCGGACATAAGGGCTGAAGGGCTTGTCAAACAGTACGGCAGCCGGACTGTCGTCGACGGCGTTTCCCTGCACACCAGTTGCGGCGAGATAGTCGGCCTGCTGGGACCTAATGGCGCTGGCAAGACGACCACTTTTTACATGATAGTCGGTCTGGTCAGGCCTAACTCTGGCTGTGTCGCTTTCCGTGGCGAGGACATAACCAGGATGCCGGTTTACCGCCGGGCGCGTCTGGGGTTGGGATATTTGGCGCAGGAGGCTTCAGTTTTCCGTAAATTGACGGTTGAAGAGAACGTGCTGGCGATCCTTGAAACCATGGACATGCCCAAGTCCGCCCGTTTGGAGAGGGCCGAGGAACTGCTCACAAGCTTGAACCTGGTCAAGGTGGCCCGTCAGCGCGCCTATACTCTTAGTGGCGGCGAACGCCGAAAGCTGGAAATCGCGCGCGCTTTGGTGCGCAAGCCTGCGATACTGATGCTGGATGAGCCCTTCAGCGGCGTTGACCCGTTGGCGGTGCATGATATTCAAGAGATCGTTAAAGGGTTGCGCGACCGCGGATTGGGCATTATCGTGACTGACCACAATGTCCGTGAAACCTTATCAATTGTTGACCGTGCTTATCTGGTTTATGACGGGCAGATTTTGTGCGAGGGCACTAGTGATTTTCTGGTTAACGACGATACCGCCAGACGTCTTTATCTGGGACACAATTTTAGGATGTAGTTAAGCAACAGCAACGCACTGACAAAGGAAGGGAAAGCTTATGTCAATCGAAGTCACAATTCGTCACATTAATTCTGCGCCCGGCCTCAAGGAATACGCCGAGGAACGGGCAGGCAGGCTAATAAGCCAGTTTCCACGGGTTGAGAGCGTGCATGTCATCATTGACGTGCAACGGCATCTTTATGAGGCGGAGTTCATTGTCCAGCAGAAAGGCATGACAGCGGTAGGGGCTAAGGAACATGCCGACAGTGCCCGTGCGGTAATTGACATTGCCGCCGCGCGCGCTGAGAAACAGTTGCGGAAGACAATCAGTAAGCGTGTGACCGTGCATACGCGTAAAAAGAACCCTGTGAAGGCATAATGGAAGCGAAGCGAAACAAGCATATGCAAAGAGCGCCGGTCACCGTCGGCGCCTTTCTTGAGGCCGGGCGTGACCGTTTGGGGCTGGAACTGGTTGCTGGAGCATCCGGGCTCCGGCGCGTGATCGGCGAGCCTACGGTTCACCGTCCCGGCCTGGCACTCTCTGGCTTTTATGGCCATTTCGCGAAAAAACGCATTCAGGTTGTGGGCATGGCGGAACACGCTTACCTATCGTCTTTGCCGGAAGAACAGCGCGTGCAGCGCATCAACGAACTGTTCGGGCTCAAGATCCCATGTATGGTGTTATCACGCAGCAAACGCGTCTTTCCGGAAGTCCTGGTCGCCGCGGAATGTAATAATATCAGCGTTCTACGCACGGGCATGGTGACCCGGCATTTCATACAGACGGCGACTTTCTTGCTTGAGGATCTGCACGCGCCCCGGTGCAAAGCATACGGCACCATGATGGAGGTGGCGGGTGTGGGCGTTTTCATTGAAGGCGCGCCGGGCATGGGCAAGAGCGAGACCGCGTTAGGCCTGATCAAACGCGGACACGCGCTGGTGGCGGACGATTTGACGTTGTTGCGGCGTGACAGTAATGATAACCTGATGGGGTCGGCCATGTCTGTGACCAGGTATTACATGGAGATCCGCGGCATCGGAATCATTCATGTGCCTTCAGTCTTCGGCGTCGCCGCGGTGCGCGGTGAAAAGCAGGTAGACATGGTCGTCACGCTGAAGCGGCAGGGAGAAGCCGATGCCGAACTGGACCGGACCGGCATGGATGATCTGCGGCGTGAGTTTCTGGGTGTTTCGGTGCCGCAGTTGGTTATACCCGTGGCGCCAGGAAGGGATTTGGTGAATCTGGTGGAAACGGCGGCTCAGGAACATAAGCTTCGCCTTTCCGGGTTCGTGGCGGTTCGTGAATTAGATTCGCGGATCAAGCAGCATCATGCCGAATGATGGGAGAAGATCGTGGGACAGTCAAAACCAAACATAGAAACGCGCGTTTTTGTTTTGTTGAACAAATACGGGATGCATGTCCGCCCGGCCGGACTTTTTGCAAAAGTGGCTTCCCGATACAATGCTGTCGTAGATGTTGAGAAAGATGGGAATGTCGTGTCGGGGAAGAGCATTATGGCATTGATGACGCTGGAGGCCGTGTGCGGATCGCGGCTGCGGGTGACGGCATCTGGGCCGCAGTCTCGCGAAGTGCTGGACGAGCTTGATGCTTTGGTATCGCGTAAATTCGATATACCTGATGAGCAGTGAGTCAGATAATGCGGCAAACTGTGTGTGCGACATGCGCATGCTGAACGGGTTGCCGGTCTCGCGCGGTTTTGTGTCCGGGCCAGTTTTTCTTTTCAGATCCACTGGCGCCGAACAAATTCCTGAATACCGTATTGACCCGCAACAGGTGGCGCGTGAAGGCGCGCGCCTGACTGACGCTTTCGCATTGACGAAGACCCAGATACATTCGTTGGCCAACGAACTTAAGAAACGCATCAGCGGCGACGACGCAAAGATTTTTGACGGCCATTTAATGATGCTGGATGATCCTTCGTTCATTGGGGCTTGCACCGAAAAGATCACTAATGGCCTGTGCAACGCTGAAGCGGCGGTGAATGCGGTCGCCGAACGTTATTTTTCCATTTTCGAGGCGATGGATGATGTGTATCTGAAAGAAAGAGCCAAAGATATCAGCGACATCGCAAAAAGAATCATCAACAATCTTTCAGGACGCGGTGAAGTGGCGTTATCCCGTCTCGACCGCCCCTCCATAATAGTCGCGGACGAGTTGTCGCCTTCAGAGACGATCACCCTGCCCAGAAACTTGATCTTAGGGTTTGCTACAGACAGGGGCAGTGCCGTGTCACACGCATCGCTCTTGGCGCGCGCCCTGGGCATTCCGGCAGTTGCGGGGCTTGGTTCAATTTCAGAGACTGTCAAAACCGGTGATCTGTTGCTGCTAGACGGCACCCGCGGCAAGGTGGTGGTTAATCCGGGCAGCGAAGAGTTCGCCGCGTTCGACAAGATGTTGGAACGCTCAAAATCTATCGCGGCGAATCTGGAACAGGACAAGTTGTCGAAAGGCATGACCCGCGACGGCCATCTGGTTCCATTCCTTGCCAACATCGACAATAGCACCCCTATGACTGATCTTTTTGCGGTAGGGGCCGAGGGTGTGGGTTTGTACCGCAGTGAATATTTATGGATGGCGTATGAACGCGAGCCTACCGAGGAAGAACAGACAAAAGCGTATACTGCCGTAGTCAGAGCCATGCCCGAAGGACTTGCGGTTACAATTCGTGTGCTTGATCTCGGCGGCGATAAAATCATCTCTGACGCCGCATCACATAAGGAAGCAAACCCCTTTCTCGGTAACCGCTCGATCCGTTATCTGTTGCGTAACCGCGAGGTTTTTCGACGTCAGTTGCGGTCAATCCTGCGCGCTAGCGCGCACGGAAATACGCAGTTAATGTATCCCATGATCGCCACCATCGAGGAACTGCGGGCGGCGAACATCGAACTGATGGCATGCATGACCGAATTAAGGCAAGAAAACATTCCCTTCGACGCGAATTTGCGGCGCGGTGTGATGATTGAAATTCCGGCGGCCGCTTTGATTGCCGAAACTTTAGCGAAAGAGGCTGACTTTTTTTCAATCGGGACCAATGACCTTATCCAGTACACTTTAGCCGTCGACAGGGTCAATGAAACCGTGGCCAGGCTGTATCAGCCGACACACCCCGGGGTCTTGTATCTGATTGACGCCACCATAAAGGCCGCTCGCAAGAGCGGGTTGAAGGTGGCGGTTTGCGGCGAGACCGCAGCCGACCCTTTTATGGCCGTGTTGCTGGTCGGCATGGGGATTGACGAACTGAGCATGTCTCCCAACATGATACCGCTTGTCAGAAAGGTTGTGCGTCAGGTCGCACTTGACGATGCCCAACTCTTGGCCGATGAAGTGCGGCGCATGACAGGGTTATCGGCTGAAAAAGTTTATGCGCATTGCCGGAACTTTGTCCTGAAGTTCATACCTGATCTGGTGTATATCCAGTAGTTTGG
>CAYRZP010000070.1:0-1600 GCA_964428885.1 uncultured Lentisphaeraceae bacterium | reverse complement strand
CCCGGATACATTTTAGGAATTATGCCCGCTTGTTTCAGCAGGTTTACATGTGGCCAGAACTCTCCCGACTCAACAAGGTCATGCGCGTCAGAGGCTAAAGCGATGCGGACGCCTTTTTCATAACAAGCCCTGATGAACTCAGCGTCCGGCTGGTTGATGTGGTAATTTACCTCGGCTGCGATTCCGCAGTCGGCCAGCAGACCGGCGACAACCGGGTAAAGATGCGTCGGGCAAGGCAGACGGTTACGCGCGAAAAAACGGAAAGGATGGGCCAAAACGTCGATATCGTGAGTGACCAGCCGCTCGACATCGCGCATGAAAAGGGTTTCTGCATCCTGCTGACTGGATTCGCCCGGAACAAAACCTTGCACGTAATGTATTGATCCGATCATGATATCCCATCCGGCATCCATATCTTCCGGTGCCACAAGCAATTTTCCGTCGTCGTAAAGGTCTACCTCCAATCCCACTTTCACATAAGTTGAACGTATTTTTTCAGCGAATTTCCGAAATTGTAGCATCCTTCCGCGCTCTGGCGCCGCCCATGCATCTTCAACGATGGAAGGGTCGCTCTGCCATTGAAACCCCATTGCGCAACGTTTTTCAAAATATAGCTGGAACGCATGTTCCGTTATGCATAAGGTCGAGACACCGAGCGCCTGTGACAGCGCTATGCCCGCCGCCGCATCCACAGTTGTCCCGCAATAGGCGAATTCAGAATGCGAGTGGACATCAATTATGTTCGGCAACTGCATCGCGAGCTGCAGCTCTTCAACTTCGATGCTGGTTCCTTCTAGCCGGATCAGGCTGAAGCGAAAAGGCGCTTCGCATAAAGCGGGAACGGTATGATAGAGGATGCCTTCGTGTGTACGCGGTTTCTGGCCTTTGTGATAATGGCCGCTCAGCGACAATATTACCCCGGCTTTTTTAAAAGAGTCGATGATTTCCGCAGAATTGGCGGGCCGGTAAGGGTAGTGTGAGTCTATGGGCGGATATACCGGGGGATGTTGCACAGCGATCAGCGGGAGACCGGGGTTATCCTTGGCTATCGTGCGTGTGCGCAAAAGGTCGGTTTCCGAGCGAGCGCAATCATGCGTGTCCTTGTAGGTGTCGGCGAACAGAATGAATCCGTAACCGCCAACAACGTGAAAATCACTAGCATGGTTGAAAATGTCGCCGAACTTTTGCTGGTTGCCGTCATGGTTGCCAGGCACAACCAAAAAAGGTGTTTCACCGCGCAGCAACTCGCTGTAAACCGAGATTAAATCCAGTTGCGCGCTCCGGTCATGACCGTTTTCCAGCAGATCACCCAAGACCAGTGTCAAATCGGGGGTCACGCCAATATGCTTAAGACGCTGGAATACTTTTTTCAGCATAATCCTGGCGTGTTCACCGTGCATTTGTGATGGTTGCGCGGTCTGACGCGCCAGACCCGTGTAATGCAAGTCCGAAACAGCTAAAATAGTCAGTTTCCTGTCATTCATATCCTGCTAAAACTTTCAACTTCGTCATGCAAAAAAATGCTGAAATTACAGATGGCGGGATAAAATAATGAAAGCGTCGCACACGGTCAACAGCTTTCGGGAAAAACATTCGCCAG
>CAYRZP010000069.1:0-11488 GCA_964428885.1 uncultured Lentisphaeraceae bacterium | reverse complement strand
ACGCGACTCCTGACATGTACCTGCTGTCATTCGCTGACACAACAAACTCTCTGCGCAAGCAGACGTATTATCCACCCAGCGTCCTTGGTTTCAGTTATAGCCCGAGCGGTCCGATAGTCTCAAATCTTTGGGTGCAGATTCCCTGTTCAAACCCTGTCCCATGGGAAGGCGTCACGTGGGGCACCTTTCCTGCCATCTGGCATGACAACAAATGGAAGTTCTGTATCTGGGATAATTGGGTGCCATGAGGACAAACGGCGTCCGGTAACAACCCCATGAAAACCCTCCTCCTTACCGTTTTCGTTTCCACCATGTTTCGCGTTTCGTATTGCGTTGGGCAAAGCAACGTCGTCTTCTATGGTGCCAACACGAACGCGATAGCCGTCACTTTTGTTGATACGAATCTTTCCGCTTCGGCACAGGCGTCCATCGTGACCGATTTGCATCTGTGCCTGCAAGATTGGGGCAAGAAATCGGAATTGGATTTAGGTGCTTATGAACTTGGAGTGATCGGATATTTGTATAACTTTAAAAGCAGTCCGCATTATCCAGAGACTATTGAGTTCCCAAAAAATGTCGTGTCAAACGGTACAAGTGGCTTGGCACTGCAAATCACAAAGTCTTTGAGCGATGCCTATACCAACGCCTTTGCGTTCGCTGCCGCGAACTCCAACATCGTCGCCGCCGCGTAGGAGTTCGTGGAATTTGTGTCTCCCAGCAACTTTGTCCCCCTGTCGACAAATGCTTTGCCGAACTATGTTCTGGGGAAAAACACCACATCAAACGAAATCGCCGCCGCCGCGCTCGACGAGACCGCCGAAATCATGTCCGGTCTGACGGCCTGTTGAGGGGGAACGGACGATGCTCCCGCTATCCGAAGGGGGGGCAGGGGCTCCCTCACACGATCACAAAATAACCAAATGGTTGACATGACAGCCGCGCCGTTTTTTGCTTAAATGTGTCACGCATCGGAGGAGGACGGCAAACCACTGACGTTTTTTAGGGGGGGCGGCAGCGCCCGGTCACGGCCATCGGACGATCAAAAGGAGTAGAGCATGGATATCACGAAATCCAACCGGAGAGACTTCATCAAATCCACCGCGGCTGCGGCCGCCCTGTTGCCGAGCTTCAATATTTTGAGCAAGGAGGCGGGCACGATCGGTCCGCAGGACGACCAGGTGAACGTGGCTGTGATCGGCTACGGCGCCGAGGGCGAGATCCTCACCGACGCCGCGATGAAGATCCCCGGCGTGCGCTTCAAGGCGGTCTGCGACATCTGGGACTACCGCCGCAAGATGGCGCGCGGCCGGCTGCGCTCGCTGGGCCACGAGGTCAACGTCTACGAAGATTACCGCGAGATGCTGGACAAAGAGGACAAGAACATCGACTGCGTGATCGTGGCGACGCCGGACTGGATGCATGCGGAGCACAGTGTCTACTGTCTGGAGAAGGGCAAGAACGTCTACTGCGAGAAAGAGATGTCCAACCGTCTGGAGAAGGCCAAGGAGATGGTCCTGGGCCAGCGCCGCACCGGCAAGATCTTGCAGATCGGTCACCAGCGCCGCTCCAACCCGCGCTACATGCACGCCATCAACCGCGTGATCCGCGAGGCCAAGATGCTGGGGCGCGTCACGCACGCCTACGGCCAGTGGAACCGCTCGGTGGCTCCGTTCCTTTCGGTGCGCGAACGCCTGAACATCCCGACCGAGACCCTGCAGAAGTACGGCTACGAGAACATGGCGCAGTTCCTCAACTGGCGCTGGTTCGACAAGTACGGCGGCGGCCCGATGGTGGATCTGGGTTCGCACCAGATCGACCTTTTCTTCTGGGTGTGGGACTGTGTGCCCGTGTCGGTCACGGCGATCGGCGGCAACGATTACTACAACCGCCAGATGAACGACAACGTGATGGCGATCTACGAGTTCAAGACCAAGGAGGGCGTGATCAACCGCGCCTACTATCAGGTGCTGACGACCTCCAGCCGCGGCGGCTTCTACGAGCAGTTCATGGGTGAGAACGGCTCGCTGACCATTTCCGAGATCGCGGCGCGCGGCAACGCCGTGCAGCGCGAGGTGCGTGACGGCGTCCCCAACTGGGACGCGTTCGCCAAGCAGGGACTGGTGCTGCCGGTCAAGAAGCCGGTCGAGGCGGCGGTGACCTCCAACGCGGCGCTGGACGTGCGCGTGACGGCGGAGGCGGACGGCTGGCCGTTGCCGGTGGACCTGCTCAAGCCGGCGCACATGCCGCACCTGGAGAACTTCTTCCTGGCGGTCCGCCGCAACAAGCCGGAGCTGCTGACCTGCCCGGCCGAGCTGGCGTACGAGTCGGCGGTGGCGGTGCTGGCCGCCAACCGTTCGGTGGCGTCAGGCAAGACGGTCCACTTCAAGCCAGAAGAGTTCCAAGTGTAATCAACCGGGTCTTATAGGACTCATAGGACGTATAGGACCTATTATGAAAAAACTTTTCTCCATCACTCTGGCCATGGCGGCGGCTGCGGCGTCCGCGGCGGTCGAGTCGCACTGGGACGGCGGGCGCAACGTGCCGGTACACCGTCTGGCGCTGAATGACGAGTTCGGCGATCCGATCGTGCCCGCCGCGCCGGGCGCCTTGCCGATGAGCACACGCAAGACCTGCGGCCAGTGTCACGACTACGCGACGATCGCGTCCGGGTGGCATTCCAACATGTCGTCCTCGCAAAAACCGGGACGGCCGTCGCAGCCGTGGTTCCTGGTCGATCCGCTGAGCGGTTCGCAGATCCCCATGAGCCTGCGCGGGTGGCCGGGCACGCACAAGCCCGGCGCGCTCGGCATGACCGACTGGGAGTGGGTCTACGCATTCGGGCGGCACCTGCCCGGTGGCGACATCGCGGATCCGGAAGACATTTACGCGGAGGGCGGCCCGCGGGCGCGCTGGGAGGTCTCGGGGCCGGTCGAGGTGAACTGCTTCGCCTGCCACAGCCACAGCACGGCCTACGACCACAGCGAGTGGGTGCGGCTGATCCTGCGGCAGAACTTCCGCTGGGCCGCGACCGGCGCCATGGGCCTGGGCGAGATCCGGGGCATGGGTTCGCGCGTGGCCGACTACTGGGGGCTTTTGCGCGGCCTTAACCGCGATGACGCGGTCTACTCCGTGCCACCCCATGTGCTCTATGACCAGCGGCAGTTCGACTCCAAGCACCGCGTGGTCTTGGAGGTCGGCAAGCCGCGTTCCGAGAACTGCCTGAACTGCCACTCGACCACGCAGGCCGGGATGGGGAGCAAGGAGATCGACGGCGACGTGCACCTGCGCGCGGGCATGTCCTGCACGGACTGCCACGCGGCCGGGCTGGACCACAAGGTCGCGCGCGGTTACGAGGGTGACGACACGGGCTGCATGGACCAGACCCGCATGACGGCCAGTTGCACCGGCTGTCACATGGGCGGCGACAAAGTCCAGGCTGGACGCCACGGCGCGCCCCTGCCGCGGCATGTCGGCATCCCGGTCAGCCATTTCGACAACCTCACATGCACGGCCTGCCACTCCGGCGTGACCCGCGACGGCAAGCTGGCGCAGGTGCGCACATCGCGCGCCAACCGCATGGGTGTCTACGGGCGCGCCCGCTGGGCCACGCCGCAGCCTTTCATCATAGAGCCGGTTTTCGTGCGCAACAGCGACGGCAAGATCGAGCCGCGCCGCATGGCTTGGCCGGCCTTCTGGGGCACGCGCGGCGCTGACGACGCGTCCAAAGTGACGCCGCTGCTGCCTGAACGCGTGCTTGCGGCCTGCGCCGGGCTGCTGGACGTGCGCGAGCAGGTCGGGCGCCTGTTCGCCATACTGGCGACCGACGCCAACATCCCCGGCAAACCGACGCTGGCGATCGGCGGCAAGCTGTTCCAAGGCAATGTGGATGGGATTGCGGTGCCGGTCGAAGGGCCGGCCGCGGCCGACGGGTGGTATTACAAGACCGCGACCAACCTGGTCGCCGCGATCCCCGCTTATGACCCGGCGGCTGACACGGAAAAGATGAGCGACGCGCAGCTCCTCGAACGCCAGGCGGCGGAAAAGAAACTCACCAACCTGTTGCAGACTCTGGACGCCGCGCCTTTGGCGGTCTCCAACGGGTATGCGGCGGTCGTGATCGGCAAAGCGATCTTCTTCCGCGGCGGCAGTGGCGACGCCATGACGCACACCAACGCGCCGGTCGAGTGCGCCGTGCCGATGGCGGGTTGGTACAAGGACGGGGTGTTCACAGCGTTGGTCTCCGACTACGTGGCGGCCAATGTCAAGGCGCTGGGCGGCAGCGAATACACCATTACGGAAGAGATGGTGGCGGCGGGCCTGCGGCGGCTGAAAGAGGCCGGCACTGAGCGAGCGGTGTATGTGGCGCACGGGCAGGTTTGGGAACTGGGGTCTGACGGGAAGCTGGCGGGACGCGAGGAGGCAGCCGCGGCCGCGGTCTCCTGGGCGGTCGGCCATGACGTGCGTCCGGGCCGGATGGCGCGCGGCGCGGCGCCGGTCAAGTGCGCCGACTGCCACACGCCTGACTCGGTTTTCTTCTTCACGCAGGTGGCATCCACGGGGCCGCTGCTGACCTCCCGCGCGCTGGTGAAGGCGCAGCACGCGTTCATGGAGCTGAGCGGCAGCTACAACAAGCTTTTCGGGACCACCTTCCTGATGCGCCCGCTCTTCAAAATTTTCCTCTGGGCGGTGTTCGCGCTGGTCGCGCTGGTGTCTGTGGCGTTTGTCGCCGCGGCGGTGCCGGCGGCGCTGGCCAAGGGCGGTATCCCGTACGGCCAGCCGTCGGAGAAACTGATGGTGCAGGCGGATAAACTGGCGGCCTGGGGCATGGGCGCGGCGGCGGTTTATCTCGGCCTGTCCGGTTTGGCGGGCTGGGTGTTTTATCTGATGACCGGGTACGCGCTGGTCTTCCACATGGTGGCGGGCGGGCTCTTCGCGACATGCCTGGTGGCGCTGATCTGGCTGCGCGGCGGGCGGCGTCTTGCTAACAGCCGCCGCAACGGGCTCTGGGCGGCGGTCCTGCTGCTCGGCGCAGCGGTCATATTCTCGGCGGTCGCGCCGATGATGACCTTGCTAGACACAGAATGGCAGGTGATCATGCTGTGGACGCACCGCTGTTCTTCCATGGCGTTCCTGGCGGTTTCGGCCTGGATGCTGTTGACGGGCGGGCGCAAGGAGTAGCGGGCGGGCGGTCCTATGACAGATCGGGTCATCCGGTTCGAGCATCAGGCCATGTTCACGGTCTTCGAGCTGATGATCGTGGCTGACGACCGGATGCTGGCGGCCAGCGCGGCGCACGCCGTGTTTCAGAAGGTGGACCGGCTGGAGCAGTTGTTCAGCCGTTTCTTGGACGCCAGCGAGGTGGCCCTGATCAGCCGTCTGAAGCCGGGCGAGACGTTCCGGGTGGCGCCGGAGCTGATGGAGCTGCTGCTGATCGCGACGCGGGTGTGCGCGGCCACGGGCGGGTGTTTTGACGTGACGGTCGGCGGCGTGATGGACGCGCTGCGGGAGGTAAAGCACCGCTGGCGGGCCTTGACCGCGCGCGAGCGGGAAGAGGCGCTGGCGGCGTGCGGCATGAACCGGCTGGTGATCGACACGGCGAACCTGCTGGTGGCGGTCAAGCCGGACCGGCTCGGGCGGGCGAGTCCGCTGGAGCTGGACTTCGGCGCGGTCGCCAAGGGCTACGCGCTGGATGTGGCATGTGATTTGCTGGCGAAAGAGTGGGACTTTGAGGATTTTTTGATACACGGCGGCACCAGCACGGTAATCGCGCGCGGGTCGATGGAAGAGGGTGGCGGCGGGTGGCCGGTACACGTCGGCGGCGCTTGGCGGGCGCGGGCGGGGCTGGACGCGGTGCGGCTGAGCGGCAGAGCGCTGAGCGGCTCGGGGTTCGAGGTGAAGGGGGCGCATGTGGTGGATGTGCGCCGGGGCGGCGCGGCTGGGCGGCACGGCGCCGCCTGGGCCTGCGCGCCGACCGCCGCGGTGGCGGACGCGCTCTCGACGGCCAGTCTGGGCATGCGGCCGGCGGAGATCGCGCGGGCGTGCGCGGAATTGGAGGGCAGCGGGGTGCTGACGGCGCGCGAGCAGCCGGAATGGATGGACCGGGTGCGTAGTCCTGTGCGCATGTACGGAGCGTTCCCGGGCGTTTTGTAAAACGTGGGATTGGATTTAGGGTCTGACAGGTCGGACGGGTCCGACTGGTCGGATAGAGCGGGTAAAAGGATAAGAGCAACAAAGGAGGGATACATGAAAAACACTGGAATTATGTTGGTGGCGGTCCTGGCCGGAGTGGCGGCCGTGGCCGGGGCGCAGGATGCGGGTAAGGTGCAGCTCAAGATCGAGCTGCCGAAACCGCAGTTCACGGGTACGCCGAAAGATATCCGGTCGCCGAATCTGGAGCCGTCGCGCGGTGGCAAGCCGCGTCCGCCGATCGAGGTCCCGGCCGGGGCGGACAAGGTTCTTTCGCGCAAGGGCAAGGTCACGTCTAGCGACCCCGAGCCGATCATCGGCGAGCTGGAGTACATCACCGACGGCGACAAAGAGCATGACGCCGCAACGTATGTGGAGCTCGGCCCCGGCACCCAGTGGGTGCAGGTGGACTTGGGGGCGGAGAAAGAGATTCACGGGGCGTGCGTTTGGCATTATCACGGCGAGGCGCGCGTGTACCGCGACGTGATCTGCCAGATCTCGAACGATCCGGACTTCATCGACGGCGTCGTCACTGTGTTCAACAACGATCACGACAACTCCTCCAAGCTGGGTGCCGGCAAGGACAAGGAGTACGTGGAGGATCATTACGGGCGTCCGTTCGCGGTGAACGGCGTGAAGGGCCGTTACGTGCGCTTCTTCAGCCGCGGCAACACTTCCAACGAGATGAACCACTACACGGAGATCGAGGTCTACGGGCGAGAGTGAGACACAAGTGTTTATAACCGTGATAAGGGGCGCGGCGCAAGCCGCGCCCTCTTTGTCTGGAGACGGTTCAGATTAGGATTGAGTCAGGCCGCATGCAGGAGTAAACTGAAACACTTATTTAAAAGGGCTGTAATCGGCTCGGACTGGAGCTTGCGGTGTGACACAAAAGATCGATGTTGCATATGTGGCGGAGCTGGCGCGCCTGGCGCTGACGCCGGATGAAAAGCGGATTTTCCAAGGGCAGCTGGAAACTGTCGTGGAATATGTCGAAAAGATCGCTGGTGTGGACGTAACGGGCATTGAGGCCACTCTGCACGGGCAGCCTTTGGTCAATGTGATGCGCGATGACGTGGTTGTGCCGTCCCTGGAGCGCGAAAGGTATCTCGTGAACGCGCCGGACCGCGGCGGCGGCGAGTTCAGGCTGCCCAAGATTGTTGAGGACGCGTGAGAGTGGATTTGTGAGTAGTAAATAGTGAATGGTGAGTAGTTGAAGAGTGGTTAGCGGGTGGTTGAGAGGTCAGGTCCGGGAGTGGGAAAGATGGATGTTTTGGGATTGACACTGTGTGCGGCGTCGGCGGGTCTCTCCAAGAGAGAGTTTTCCTCCGTGGAGTTGACGCAGGCCGTGTTGGACGCCATCGCCGACAAAGACCGCGAGCTGGGCGCTTACCTGAGTGTTGACGCCGACTACGCGCTGCGGCAGGCCGCGGCGGCGGACGCGGCGCGTTCGGAAGGGCGTGACGGCGACCTGCTTGGCATTCCGCTGGCTGTCAAAGATTTGATCAATGTCGCGGGTCAGCATTGCACATGCGCCTCTAAAATCATGCGCGGTTACGTTTCGCCTTACGACGCTACGGTTACGGAGCGGCTGCGGCGGGCCGGCGCGGTTTTCGCGGGCCGGACGAACATGGACGAGTTCGCGATGGGGTCGTCCACCGAAAACTCGGCCTTCAAGGTCACGCGCAACCCGCATGATTTGAGCCGGGTGCCGGGCGGCTCCAGCGGCGGCTCGGCGGCGGCGGTGGCCGGCGGCGAGGCGGTCGCGGCGCTGGGCACGGACACGGGCGGCTCGATACGCCAGCCCGCCGCCTTCTGCGGCTGCGTGGGGCTGAAGCCCTCTTACGGGCGCGTTTCGCGCTACGGGGTGACGGCTTACGCGTCTTCATTGGATCAGGTGGGGCCCATAACCCGCACGGTCGAGGATGCGGCGGTGCTGCTGCAGGCGCTGGCGGGGGTTGATCCGCGTGACGGCACGACGCTGGACGCGCCTGTGCCGGACTACCGGGCGGCGCTGGGCGGGGGCGTCAAGGGTGTCAGGATCGGTCTGCCCAAAGAGTATTTTGTCGGAGGGACTGACCCCGAGGTGATGGCCAGCGTGCGCGGTGCCGTGGACGCGTGTGCGGCGGCGGGAGCGGAGGTGGTCGAGGTCAGCCTGCCGCATACGGAATATGCGGTGGCGGTGTACTACATTCTGGCGACGGCGGAGGCGTCGGCGAATCTGGCGCGCTTTGACGGTGTGCGTTACGGGCACCGCGCCAATAATCCGGAGTCGGTTTATGATCTGTATTGCCGGAGCAGGGCCGAGGGCTTCGGCACGGAGGTCAAGCGCCGTATCATTTTAGGGACCTACGTTTTGAGCAGCGGTTATTATGACGCTTATTACGGGCGGGCGCAGAGGGTCCGGACGCTGGTGCGCCGGGATTTCGAGGAGGTGTTCAAGGTCTGCGACGTGCTGATGACGCCGGTGGCGCCGACGGCGGCCTACCGCATCGGCGAGGCGTGCGACGATCCGCTCAAGATGTATCTGGGCGACATTTTCACGGTGCCTGCCAGTCTGGCGGGCGTGTGCGGGCTCGCGTTGCCGTGCGGCCGGACGGCGGCGGGGCTGCCGGTCGGGCTCCAGATTCTGGGGCCGGCCTTCGGCGAGTGCGCGGTTTTGCGCGCGGGGCAGGCGCTGGAGAATTGTTGCATAAAGCGTGATGATGAATAGTGTCACCATAAATTCGGGATCTCGTGAAGAACGATTTTTTAACGGACGGGCTATCGTGCGTTTAGGTGATGCCTTGCAATTGTACGCTGCTTGGGCTGCCCCGACGGTCATTATAGCCGACGGGCCGTACGGATTGGGCAGTTTTCCCGGCGATCCGTTCACGTCCGACAGTTTAGCGACATGGTATGAGCCTCATGCTAAAGCATGGTATGATCACGCATTGCCTTGTGCCACGCTGTGGTTCTGGAACTCCGAGCAGGGGTGGGCCAATTGTCACATGATGCTGGAGATGTGCGGTTGGGAGTTCCGAAACTGCCATGTCTGGGATAAGGGCATGGCGCATGTCGCGGGGAACTGTAATACTAAAACGATTCGCAAGTATCCCGTCGTGACCGAGGTTTGCGTGCAGTACACGCGGAAGAACCGGTTGGTCTCGAACAACAAAACACTTCCGTTGCGAGAATGGTTGCGGAGTGAGTGGGTACGTAGCGGGTTGCCGTTATCATTGACCAATGATGCTTGCGGTGTGAAGAACGCCGCCACGCGCAAATACTTCACGTCAGATCATCTTTGGTATTTTCCGCCGCCGGATGCTTTTGCGCAGTTAGTGGCGTTTGCTAACGAGCATGGCCATTCGTATGGGAGGCCATATTTTTCATGCGACGGAAAAACACCTATGACGGCAGAGGAATGGGCGTTAATGAGAGCCAAGTTCCGATGTGAAACCGGCGTTTCAAATGTCTGGCGAGAACCTGCCGTGCGGGGGCAGGAACGGTTGAAAGGCATAAACGGATGTGTACACATGAACCAGAAGCCGCTTGCCTTGTTGGAACGCATCATCCGTGCGTCGTCGGATAAAGGCGATGTTGTGTGGGAGCCTTTTGGAGGGCTGTGTTCTGCCTCGCTTGCGGCGTGCCGTCAGAAGCGCAGAGCATTTGCCGCCGAAATTAACCCTGTATATTATAAAGCTGCGGTGGAAAGGCTTAAGAATGAAGAAGACGAAACCGGGCTCTTCGAAAACGCTTACGGTTGAACCGATGCCGACGCTACCTGCCGACAGTTGGGCGCATATTGGCCTGTGGCGGCGGGTCAAGGATGCATTGAACGCTCTGGTAATTCATTTCAGGAGCGACACCTTCATCGAAGGGATCAATGCGACGGACATTTTCACGCTGAATTCGGCTTTGGGCGCGACCATCGAAAATCAAGTTGTTGAAACTTTAAACCAGATGCGCAGCGTCTGGGATATTGACAACCGTTATCAGACATGCGCCTTTATCCGGCAGCCCCAGAGTTTCCCCGATGTGGTTCTGCGGGATTTGTCGGATATTTCAGCGAAGCCGATCATGGGAATCGAATTGAAAGGGTGGTATCTGATTGCCAAAGAGGGCGAGCCCAGTCTTCGTTTCACGCAAACCGCCGCCGCGTGCGCTGATGCGGATTTGATAATGGTAGTGCCTTGGGTGTTGGGGAATGTGATATCTGGACGGCCGAAGATATATTCGCCATTTATCGAGTCCGCAAAGTATGTTGCCCGTTACAGGAACTATCATTGGCAGAGTTTACGGGAGACGAAAACAAATTCTGTTGTAACTGTGCCAAGCGGCATCACTCCATATCCGTCCAAATCATGTGCCAGCACCGACACCCCTGCATTTGATAAAGGAGGTAACTTTGGGAGAATTGCGCGTACCGGAATTATGGACGCTTATATGTCGCGTATAAAAGCAATGCCGCTTTGTGGGATCAAGGCTTCGTATTGGCTGGATTTCTTCAAAATCTTTCATCAGGATGCGACGGAAAACAATGTTTCGAAAGCGTTTAATAAATTGCGGACGAGAGTTGAAGCTGAATCGCTGGTTTCGGCCAGTCTTAATAAAGAGGATGTTCTGTTGGTGCTAAGCACATTAGAAAGGTCTTGGTTCGCATGAGCGAATATCTGGTCACCATAGGCTTGGAGACGCACGTGCAGCTCAAGACCCGCACCAAGATGTTCTGCGGGTGCGGCCTTAAGTTCGGCGACGAGCCGAACGTGAACGTCTGTCCGGTGTGCCTGGGTTATCCGGGGGCGCTGCCGGTGATCAACCGCGAGGCGGTGCGGCTGACGGTCGTGTCGGGTCTGATGCTGGGGTGCGAGATCGGCCGGCACAGCACTTTTGACCGCAAGAACTATTTTTATCCGGACATGTCGAAGGACTATCAGATCTCGCAGAGCGCGCGTCCGCTCTGTCTGGGCGGCGGCGTCAAGATCAAGACTCCGTCCGGGGACAAGCTGGTCCGCATCAACCACATCCATCTGGAGGAGGACGCGGCCAAGATCAACCATTACGCCGGGTGCAGTGGGGTGGATTTCAACCGGTGCGGGACGCCGCTGATGGAGATCGTGTCGGAGCCGGACCTGTCGTCGCCGGACGAGGCCATGTCCTACCTGCAGGCGTTGAGGCAGACGCTGGTGTACGCGGGCGTGAGCGACTGCAATCTGGAAGAGGGAAACATGCGCTCGGACGTGAATATCAGCGTACGGCCCGTCGGACAGGAGCAGCTCGGGACGAAGGTGGAGATCAAGAACATGAACACCTTCAAGGGCAT
>CAYRZP010000068.1:0-11646 GCA_964428885.1 uncultured Lentisphaeraceae bacterium | reverse complement strand
GCGCTCGCCGTTTTTTTTATGGCGCGGCTGTGCGGGGCCGCGGAGGCCGGCGGGAGCGAGCCGGACGAAGTCGTGCGGTGTTTCCGGCTCGGGCCGTTTTTCGAATACCGGGCGACGCGGGCGGGGGGCTCCTACTGGGCGCTCAGGCCCTTTTACGCCAAGGTCAGCGACCCGGTCAGCGACATGCGTGTCACGGACCTGGTCTGGCCGCTGGGCACCTTCCACCGCGACCGTGAGCAGTCGTGGTGGCGGCTGCTGCTGGCCTACGGGTCTGACAGCGACATTTCGCGCGAGGACTCGGCATGGAAAGCCGCGCTTTTCCCGGTCTGGCTGCAGGGGCGCACGCGGCAAGGCGAGGATTATTGGGCGCTCTTCCCCTTGTACGGCCATGTGCCGCACATCCTGCTGATGGACGACATAGACTTCGCTCTTTTCCCGCTCTATCTGAACTATGCGGTGAACGGGGTCGAGCGCGATTATTACCTGTGGCCGGTATTCTCGCGGACGGGCGAGCAGCCCGGGGTCACGCGCACGGGCGTGTTCCCTTTGTACGGGGAGACGCAGAAACGCGGCGTCGAAGAGCATCGTTACGCCTTCTGGCCGTTCTGGACCTCGGCGGTGTACAGCGGGCGCAACCCGGGCTCTTCGTGGATGCTGTTCCCGCTGTGCGGCAGGGTCAGCCGCGAGAAAGAGCGGCAGGCGCTGATTCTGCCGCCGTTCTTCTCGCGGGCCGAAACGGACGCGGCGGTGCGCTGGCGCGTACCCTGGCCGTTCATCGAGACCGTGACCGCGCCGGGTGTCAGGAAACGCTCGTTCTGGCCGGTCTACGGCAGCGCGGACCGCGATGACGAGCGCCGCTGGTACGCGGCCTGGCCGCTGATCGAGAGCTTCGACTTGAAATACCGCGGCGGGCGCAGGAAGCGCAGCCGCTTCTTCCCTTTCTATGTTAACGAGAAAGTCTACCGCGCCGAGGCGGGGCAGGCCGAGCGGGTTGTTGAGAGCTACCTGCGGATCTGGCCGCTGTATGTGCGCGAGACAAACGGCGGAGAGTCGCGCGCGCGGGCGCTGGAGCTTAGCCCGATCCGCTACAGCGGCGGTATCGAGCGCAACTGGGCGCCCTTCTGGACGCTTTACGAGCGTTCCGAGCGCGGGGGCGAGGTCCGGCATGACGCCCTGTGGGGGCTGCTGCGATACCGCCGGGCGGCGTTGTCTGAAGGGGGTGGGGAATGATCACGCGTGAGCCGGTATACACAGATGACCCGGACAGCATGCTGGTCAACATGTGGCGTCCGATCCTGCTGGGCCTGGGCGACATCGGCCGCGCCGGAAGCCTGACGGCGCAGGCTTTGGCGGGCATACCGGCGCTGCTGGTTTCACGGCGCGGTTGGCGTGAACTGGTGCGGCAGCTTTTTGTAACAGGCATCAAGAGCTTGGCGGTGGTGACGGTGGTCGGCATGTTCACCGGCATGATACTGGGCTTGCAGGTGGGGCTGGAGCTGCGCCGCTTCAACCAGGAGATCTATATCGGCTCGGCCGTGATGATCTCCCTGCTGCGCGAGATGGGGCCTTTCATGAGCGGCCTGATACTGGCGGCCTGCGTCGGTTCTTCGATGGCGGCGCAGATCGGCACCATGACGGTGAACGACGAGATCGCGGCGCTGGAGATCATGGCCATCAGCCCCGTGCGCTTCCTGATGACGCCGCGGATCGCGGCCATGGCTTTGATGACGCCCATACTCTCGTTTTACACCTGCGTGCTGGGGGTGATCGGCGGCGGCATTGTCGGCGAGACGCAGTTGAACGTGCCGTGGGACCAGTACATCACTATGGCCATGGACATCGCGCGCATGCGTGATCTGTATGTGGGATTGCTTAAAGCCTTGGTGTTCGGTATTGTTATAACCGGGGTTTCCTGTTATGAGGGGTTCACCACCAAACTGGGCGCGGTGGGCGTGGGCAAGGCCACGCGCCGCTCCGTGGTGACCTCGTTTCTGCTGATACTGATACTGGGCTATATCGTGACCAGACTGTTTTATGACCTATGATCCGCTTTGAGAATGTCACCAAGCGACTGGGCGGCCGCAACGTTCTGGAAAACCTTTCTTTTGAAATCGGGGAAGGCGAGATTTTCGCTATTGTCGGGCCTTCGGGAACCGGCAAGAGCGTGACGCTCAAGCACATGGTGCGGCTTTTGACGCCCACCAGCGGTTCGGTCTGGATCGACGGCACGGAGGTCAGCGCGCTGTACGGTTCCGATCTGGACAAGGTGCGCGGGCGTTTCGGCTATCTGTTCCAGGGGGGCGCGCTGCTGGGCTGGATGACCGTGGCCGAGAACATCGCCCTGCCCTTGCGTGAGAACACTAGAATGAGTGAAGCCGAGATCGCCGCGCAGGTGGAAAAGGCGCTTGAACTGGTCGGGATGCGCACGGACGGCGACAAACTGCCGAGCGAGATATCCGGCGGGATGCAGAAGCGCGCCGGCTTGGCCCGCGCGATCGTGCGGCGCCCCGAGATCGTGTTGTATGACGAGCCGACTTCCGGACTGGATCCGGTCACGGCGCGCACGATCGACAAGCTGATCCGCGACCTTAACGAGGAACTTGGCATCACCAGCGTGGTGGTGACCCATGACCTGCAAGGGGCGCTGCTGGTCTCTGACCGCATCGCCATGCTGACAGGCGGGCATTTTGTGGAGGTCAGTCCGCCCAAGGAGTTTGTGGCGACCGGCCAGCCGGACGTGCGCCGTTTTCTGGACGCTCAGTTCATATCGAAAAAAGGCGTCGAGTTAATGTGAGGGTAAAACTATGAGTCTGAAAAAAAACAGCGAGGTCTTTTCAGAGATAATCGTGGGCGTCTTCATGGTGGCGGTGCTCGCCTTGCTGGTGTATTTCACGATCATTATTTCAGGGGTCGATTTCTTCAATGGCAAGAACCGGCTCCCGGTAACCGTATATTTCCAAGATGTCGGCGGCTTGAAATTACGCGATTCGGTGATGCTGCGCGGCATGACGGTGGGCTCGGTCAGCGACATGCGGCTAGAGAACAGCGCCATCAAGGTGACTATGCTCATACAAGACGCCGTAAAGTTCCGCGAGGGCTACAGGATAACGGTCAACGCCGGATCCCTGCTGGGCGGCAACTATCTCTTGATCGAGGAGGGCGACGGTGCGGATCTGGCGCTCGGCACACCGTTAAAAGGGGTGACGCCTACCAACTGGATGCGCGACCTCGGAGAAATTGTCGCCAAATTAAGAGAGGCCACGGCCGGCGACGAGTTGAAGAACATTCTGGCGAATCTTGAAGACGCGACCGCTTCGGTCAAGGATCTGGTCTCCCGCGTGGAAGACGGCAAGGGCACGCTCGGCAAACTTTTCTCTGAGGACGCGACGCTTTACTATGACCTCACCAACGCGGTCGCCAACCTCAAGTCGGTCACGTCCAAGATCGATACGGGCGAGAACTCGCTGGGCAGGCTGATCAATGACGACGGCGGGGTTTACTCCGACCTGCGCGGTTCGATCGCCAATCTGAGATCAATATCCGACCGCCTTGAAAAGGGCGAGGGCACGTTGGGCAAACTGCTTTCGTCGGACGACTCGGTTTACCGGGATCTGCAGGAGACCATGGAACGCGTCAAGAATGTCGCGGTGCGCCTGGACGCGGGTGAAGGCACCCTGGGCAAGCTGATGAAGGACGACAACAAGATGTACAACGATCTGGACGCCACGGTCGAAAATCTCAAACTGGTGTCTGAGCGCTTGGCCAAGGGCGAAGGCACTTTGGGCAAGCTTTCGGCGGACGACCAGCTCTACAACGATGTCCACGGCCTGATCAAAGACGTGCGTCAGACTGTTGACAACTTCCGCGACACCACGCCGATCAGCGCTTTCGCCAGCCTGATCATGGGCGGGCTGTGATGCGGGGCGGGCAGGTCAGGGACGACGGATAACTGGCGCCTTAGCATGTCGTTGAGCGCCTGCCTGTCGCATGAGAAAAGCAGGGTCACGCCGTAGCGCAGCCGTCCGCTGGCGGTCTTGCCGGCCTGGTCCGCCGCCTCCGTCGCCCGCCTCTCCGTCCGGCAGGAGCCCGCACAAGAGTTCCGAGCCGGCCGCGAACCTTGCCTCCGGCGGCACGCGAACGACCAAGGCGTTGCGCGACGAGAACGCGGGCATGCCGATGGCTTCGCGCGGCACCGTTATAGAAAGTTGTCCTTGCGGGCAGGACGTTTCAAGGGTAAATTATTATATTTCATGCCTGCGGATTCGGGGTAAGTAAATTATGGTTAAAATTTTTTCGGGCGATTGTCGCCGCGGCGCTTTTTTCCGGCGCGTCGACTGGACCGCTTTCTGGACGGCCACGGTCATATCGATGCTGGTCTATTTTTTCACTTTGGGCCCTTCGGTCGGCTTGGAGGATTCCGGCGAGCTGGCCGTGGCCGGCGACCATCTGGGCGTGCCGCATCCCCCCGGTTATCCCATCTGGACCATGTGCGCTTACGTGTTCGCGCGCATTTTCGGGTGGGTGACGTACCAGGGGCAGCCGACGCCGTCATGGAGCATTTCCCTGATGTCGGCGGTGTTCGCCGCGTTGGCGGCAGGCTTAACCGCGATGCTGATCACCCGTTCGGCGTCGGACATGGTCCGTGACGCGCATGAAGACGATGATGATTTTGACGACAGCCAGAGCAACCTGCTGTGCTGGGCCGGGGGGGTCGGCGGCAGCCTGGTCTTCGCCTTCAGTCCGGTGATGTGGTCGCAGGCCACGATCGTGGAGGTTTACACGCTCAACGCCTTCTTCCTGATGTGGATCTTCCTGCTGACCTACCGCTGGATGCGCCGCCCCTCCGACAAGATCCTTTGGCTGACGGCTTTTGTCTTCGGGTTGGGACTGACGAACTACCAGGTTTTGCTTTTGGCGGCGCTGCCGTTGGTCGTGATGATTCTACTGCGCGATATCGCTTTGTTCCGCGATTTCCTGATGCTGGGAGTGCCGGTGGCGTTGACCGCGCATGTCCTGCAGATCGGTTCGGTTATGGGAGCGAAGCCCGGCATGGCGGGGCCGGCCTATGCGAAGTTTGATCCGCTGATGAAGATAGCCGTGCCAGCTCTGCCTTTGCTGGTGGCGGGTGTTGTCGCGGTGGTTTTGGCGGTTGCCGCGGCGCTGGCGCTGGATGCCGCGCGCAAGGGCGGCAGACTCGGCAAGTGGCTTGCCTGGGCGGTCAAACCCAGCGGACAAGGATCTGTCATTTGCGCCGGTTCGGCGGCTTTCGGCGGGATTTTAATCCTGTTTTCGGGGGCGACCGGCACGGCCGTGAACGTGGCGGTCACCGACGCGCCGCTCCTGCAGCCGTCAGTGTACACCAGTGTCGCGGGCCTGGCCGTCCTGGTGCTCGCCTGCTGTATCGGCGGCGCCTACTCATACAAAGAGCGTTGGAATGACAAAGCCGCGTTGAACTGGTTGATTCCGGGCGGCGTGATGACGATGATCCTCTTCTTCCGGCTTTCGGCGGTTGACGGCGCGGTGCTGCCGCAAGGTTATGCCGGAGCGGCGTTTGACTGGTCTTTGCCCACGGTCATGCTGCTGGGCGGGCTGGCGGTCTTGTTCACATTGGGTGCGACCGTGCCGCGCGGTCTGTTCTTCGCCCTGCCGGTGGCCGCGGTGCAGATCGCCGTCTTCGTGCTGCTGCGCAAGGGCGGCATGAGCGGGCTCACCCACCCGACCTCGTGGTGGTTCTGGTGGCCGGTCATCTGGAATTTCGTGGTGATCGGCCTGGCATGGTTGGCCTTGCCGCACGGCAAGACCGTCGCGCTGACCGCGCTCCTGGCCGAGCTGGGTGTGTCATTCTATATTTACATGCCGATTGTTTCTGATCTGCGCAACCCGCCGATGAACTGGGGATATCCGCGCACTTGGGAAGGCTTCAAGCACGCCCTCACGCGCGGGCAATACGAGAAAATCAATCCGGCCGACGTCTTTTCGTCTAAATTTCTTTTCCAGCTCGGCACATACTTCACTGACTTGCGCGTGCAGTTCACCCTGATCGCGGCGACGCTCGGCTTCCTGCCGTTCACGCTCTGGAGTTTCAAGGCTTTAGGGCGCCGCATCCGCGCGGTGTATGTGGCGAGCGGTTTTTATCTGGCCATGTGCGCGCTGGTGATCGTGTCTGAGATTGTGGGCGGCGAGCCTTTCATGCGGTTGGACAAGCTGTTGATCGCACTGATATTGCTTTTACTGATGATCGGTGTGGTTGCCATCATATTCCGCCAGATCGAGAGTTTCGTCATGCGCGTCTGGCAGTCGCGCAACATCTCCGAGGGGCTTACGGCCGGCGTCTCGCTGGCAGGCGGCGCGGCGGTGATCGGCCTGTTCATCGCCAAGGGCCTCACGAGCGTTCTGGCCGGCGCCGGTAACGGGGCACAGGCCGAGCCCGGGCTGGGTGTCAAATTCGGGGCGTTGGCGTTATCGCTGTTGATCATGGCCGGCTTCGGAGCCGGGTGGCATTTCTTCCGCCGGTACGCCGAGCAGCGCTTTGACTTCAAATTCAACATGGACAATATCGCCCAGCAGTGGCTGATCGCCACCGCCGCCGGGTTTCTGGTGATGAGCGTCCTGATGGTGGCGCTGGCTAACATCAAGGGCGACCTGCAGGACATGTTCATCCAGAAGGTAAAGTTTGTCAGCTCGCACGGGCTGTTCGCGATCTGGATCGGCTACGGGCTGGTGTTCGGTCTGGCAATCGGCAACCGCCTGCTCAAAGCCCTGGCCAAGTCAGGCCGTTTGCCGCAGGCCGGCGTGGCGCCTTTGCGGTATGCGATGGTTTGCGCCGCCGTGCTGGTGGCGACAATCCCGGTTTTTGAGAACTACTACAATGAATATCTGGTTTTTTCCATGAGCGGGGCCGAGCAGAACGGCCACGACTTCGGCTGGCAGTTCGGCAACTACCAGTTGCGCGGCGCGGACGCCATCACCGAGGAGCTGGGCGCCGGCGAGGAGCCTTTGCCCAATCCGCTCTTCCCTCCCGAAATGGAGCCGGGCGCGATTTTCTTCGGCGGCACCGATCCGGGGCGTTTCGTGCCGACCTACATGATCTATTCCGCGCAGGTCAGGCCTGACGTTTTTCTGATCACGCAGAACGCGCTGGCCGACAATACCTACATGTCCACCATGCGCGACCTTTATGGCGACCAGATCTGGATACCCACGCCTGAAGACAGCGCCAAGGCGTTCCAAGTTTACGTCGACGAGGTGCAGGCGGGCAAGCGTCCCAAAAACGCCGCGCTGACCATCGAGAACGGTCGCGTTCAAGTCAGCGGGGCGCTGGGAGTCATGGAGATCAACGGCATTCTTTGCGACATGATCTTCGCCAAAAACAAGGCCCGGCACGCTTTCTACATTGAAGAAAGCTACGTGATCAACTGGATGTACCCCTACCTTTCGCCGCACGGCCTGATCATGAAGATTAACGCCGACTACAGGCATTTTGATCGTGACGTCACGCGTGACGACCTTGCTTTCTGGGACTGGTACACCCGCCGGCTGTTGCGTAACCCGATGTTCCGGCGCGACCTGCCGGCCCAAAAATCATTCTCGAAATTACGCAGCGCGATCGCCGGCCTTTACGCTTCGCGCGGCATGCGCAGAGAAGCGGAGAAAGCTTTCCAAGAGGCGCGCACACTGTATCCGGTCAGTCCCGAGGCCAACTTCCGGCTGATCCAGGAGGTGCTGCTGCAGCAGTCGCGTTATGACGAGGCCATCTTTATCCTTAAAGAGTACAATGAGCGCGACCCCAACAACGAGCGCGGCGGCGGTTTCATAGACTTCATCCGGCGCGTTCAGGCCACTGAGGCCAAGGTGCGCGAGTTGACGGCCAAAGCTAAGGCCAGCGGCAATCTTTCGCCGGACGAAGCCTTTGAATTGGCGCTGGCCCAGCGCGAATTGGGTCAGAACGAGGCGGCGGCCAAATACCTCGTGCAATTGGCAGGGCTTAGCAACCTGCCGGTCGAGCGGCTGTTCGAAATAGGCACGGTGTTGCGCGGATTGCGGAAGAGCGCCGAGGCTGCCAAGGCCATGGACGGCGTGATGATGCGGCTGCCGCCCAACATGCCGCCGGACAAGCTGCTTGAGATCGTCCGCGTTTTCGGCGAGGCCGGCCAGACCGAGAAGATGCTGTTGCCCCTGTCGCGTTATCTTCAGGCGGTCCCCAATGACTGGCAGGCGTGGCTGGACATGGCGACCATCTGCGCTATGCGCCAGCAGCAGCAGCAGACCCAGTACGCGCTGCAGAAAGCCATCGAGACCGGTAAAATGCAGGCGTTGCAGCGCATACAGGAGAATCAGATGCTGCGGCAGGCGGCCGCGCCGCTGCTGCAGCACCTGATGCGTCAGGGACCGGCGGGCTTGCCGCCGATAGGGCCGCGGGAGCGCTGACGATGAAGCCTGTTTGCCGATCCCGTTCCTCGTTCCTGTTGGCGGTTGCGGCAGTCGTGGCCGTTTCGCTGACGTTGCGCCTGCCCAAACTCGACCAACGGCCCATGCATGGCGACGAAGCCAACCAAGCTGTCCGCACAGGGATGCTGCTGGAGCAAGGGGTCTATCATTACGACCCGACGGATCACCACGGGCCTGTGCTGTATTTCGCGGCGCTGCCTTTCTGCCGTCTGCAGACCGGCAGCTTCGCTGAAACCAGTGAACGGAACTACCGCCTGGTGCCGGTTTTCTTCAGTTGCCTGACGCTCTTGCTGATGGCCGGGCTGGGCCTTAAACGCGAAGGCGGTCTTTTCGCCACGCGCGCCGGCATGTTCGCGGCCATGCTCATGACGGCCTTTTCCGCGCCCATGGCTTATTACAGCCGGTTCTTCATTCAGGAAACCATGTTCGTGACCTTCCTGACCGGCATGTTGGTGTGCGCGGTGCGCTATGCCCGCGCTCGGTCCGCGGTTGATGCCGATGGCCGCGCGGCGGTCTGGCACGCGGCAGGCTTCGGCGCCTGCGCGGGGCTGGCGGCGGCGACCAAAGAGACGGTGGTGATCTCGCTGGCCGCGGCGGCGTTGGCGGCTGTCGCGGCGGTCGGCCCGTCGCGTCTGTGGCGCGCCTTGCGCACACGTGACGCGCTGGTGGCGGTCGGCGCGGCGGCATTGGTGGCGGCACTCTTCTTCTCTTCATTCCTGACCTATCCCAAAGGCGTGTACGACGCGCTGTTCACCACGGTGCAGGCCTATCTGTCGCGGGCGACCGCTGTGCCCGAGCACCAGCACCCGTGGAATTTTTACTTTAAAATATTGTTCTGGTTCAAGTACGGCAAGGGACCGGTGTGGAGCGAGGCGATGCTGTTGCCGCCGGCGGCGCTGGCGGCGGTGGCGGCATTCTGGCCGCGCGCTGTCGGCAATGCTGTCTCGACGCATCAGCGCTGGGTGCGTTTTGTCGCGCTATACACCGTTTGCCTGACCGCGCTCTACAGCGCCATACCGTACAAGACACCGTGGTGCGCGCTCTCGTTCCTGCACGGTTTCATTCTGCTGGCTGGCATAGGCGTCGGAGCGGTTACGGAATGGCTCGCCAGCCATCCAAAAAAAATCCGGATAGCGGGATTGTGCCTCACAGGCATTTTCATGCTGGCCACTTTCGAGCGCCAGGCGGCACAGGCGCGCCGGGCGTGTTTCCGTATGCCTGCCGACCCGCGCAACCCCTTTGTCTACGCGCACACAGGCACAGACGCTCTTAACCTGGTGGCGGCTATCGAACAGGCGGCCGCCGCCGCGCAGGGGTACGACACGCCTGTCGCCGTGGCGGTGCCGACCCCCGACACCTGGCCGCTGCCGTGGTATCTCAGGAAGTACAGGCAGGTCGGCTACTGGACACTCGTGGAAGACATTCCCGATGAGTTTAGCCCTGCGGTCTTGATCACGTCGGCCGATCAGGGCGACATTGCCGACCGTCGTTTCGGCGAAGGCAAGCGCGCCAATTTCTTCGGCATCCGTCCCGGCGTGCTGCTGAACCTGTTTGTGCCGGAGCGGTGACTTGCCCGCCAGAGAGTCTGCGGACGGAGGTTCCGGGCCGTATTGGTGCGCCGTCATCACCACGGTCGTGATGCGTCCTACGAGAACTATCAGCTTATGCGCGGCCTGATGCCTGAGCTTCTGGCAGACCTCGAATATTCAAACGTTAAAGAACGCGCCGCTAGCCGCGCCCCGCCGACCGCGGCGGAATCGGGAACGTCGATGGTCGTCACCTTTGCCCTGAAAATGTCCGCGATCACCTCGCGGATCCCATTTGATCGTGACGCACCTCCGGTCACCTTGATCTCCTCGAAGTCGCCGATCCAGCGCGTCCGTTTGTACATGTTGGCGATTTGGCCTTCCACTACCGCCCGGATCTTAACTTCCGGTGCAGCCACCTCCCAGTCGAAGTTCGCCTCGATGCCGGTCGCATCGTGCTTTGGCGTTATCTCCGCCTCGAAGTAAGGGAAGGCGCGAGGGATTTCGGATGTTGAATGATGGCAAATGGTAAAGGCAGTCTCGTCGAAAAACTTCCAGTCGACCCCGAGTTCCTCGCGGACACGGTTGCGGGCGAGCGATCCGTTCTTGAAGCAGGAAAGCGACATGAACCCGCCCATCGGATTGCCAAACACATGTCCGTAGCCATCGGGATCAGTCTGGAACGAGTTCATCGCCGCAAAGAAGACATCGCTCGTGCCGAGCGAAATGACCGCCGTTCCCGGCTTCTCCGCGAAACAGCCGACCAAGCTCGCCGGGTTGTCGCCGGTGAACGTCACGACGGGAATCCCGGGGCGAAGACCGAACTTCGCAAAATGCGATTTAAGAGGCTTGAAGGTCTGGTTGTCTGTAGACTTTGGCAGCTTGTCAATAAGCCCGGGAGCGGTGAAATTGCAGATCTCCGCATCCCACCGGCCTGTCTTCAGGTTGAGGAGGTTCATGCCCGCACCGTCGCCCGCGTCGATCGGCATGTCCTCGCCGACCAGGCAGGATGCGAGGAAGGAACTCAGCAGGTGGATGCGCTTTGTCTTCGCATACGCCGCTGGGGATTCCTTGGCGAACTTCATGATCTGCGGACCGGCAAAACGTTCGATCGCCGGAGAGCCGGTGTCGGTCTGCAACCTGGCGCCGAACTTCGCCTGAAGCGCAGCACATTCCGCCGAGGTCGACGAATCCATCCAGATCGGCGAGGCCGGACGGGAGAAGACCAGCGGGTCTAGCGACTCGAGATAGACGGTCGCATGCTGATGGGCGTCACCGCCAATCGCGGCGATCCGGTCCATCGGACACCCGGTCGCCTGTAGCTTCGCTAAAACCAGATCCAGTCCCGCCACCCACATCCGCGGATCGGCCTGGCGCACCAACACGTCCTTGTTAGGCAGGAAACCGTCCGGTGACCCGTATTGCGGCAAGTCGCGTCCGTAGTTGACCGCAGATGAGAAGAAGACTTTCTCCGCCGCCGTGTCCCACGCCACGGCCTTCACTCCCTGCGTGGACGAGTCTATGCCGAGCGTCAACATTTGTGAATCTTAAGGATGTTGGCACGTTACGCCATCCATGATTTTATCAGGCATTTCTGGTGCGCCTGGCGGGGGTCGAACCCACAACCTTTGGCTTCGGAGGCCAACACTCTATCCAGTTGAGCTACAGGCGC
>CAYRZP010000067.1:0-11750 GCA_964428885.1 uncultured Lentisphaeraceae bacterium | reverse complement strand
CGACCAGTGTGATTTTGGCGCTGATGTTGATGATTTTCTGCACGGCATGCGCTATCTGCGCGCGCAGAATCTGCAGTGACTTGATGTCATCGCTGAAAACCTCTTGGGTGACCTCGACTTTGATCTCAAGTGTGTCGAGATCGCCGTCTTTGTCGACCACAATCATATAGTGCGGCAAAACGGACTTGATCGACAACAGGCCGGCCTCGATCTGCGAGGGAAACACGTTCACGCCGCGGATAATCAGCATGTCGTCGGTGCGGGCGCTGATCCGTTCGATGGCACGAATTGTCCGTCCGCATGGGCAGGGATCAGTATATATGCGCGAAATGTCGCGGGTCCGGTATCGCAGCATCGGTGTTCCGGTGCGTGTCAGCGTGGTGAAGACCAATTCACCCTGCTCGCCGTCGGGCAGCGGCTCCAGAGTGTCGGGATCGACGATCTCAGGATAGAAATGATCCTCGAAAACGTGAAGCCCGCGGCGGGCCGCGCAGTCGTTTGCCACACCCGGGCCGCAGATTTCGGTAAGCCCGTAAATGTCATGCGCGTTAATGCCGGTCAGGCTCTCGATTTTGGAGCGCATCTCTTCAGTCCATGGCTCGGCGCCGAAAACACCGTGCTTAAGCCGAAGGTCGGATTTGAAGTCAATGCCCTTTTTCATGCCTTCGTCAATCAGATGTAGGAAATAACTCGGGGTGCTGGCAATGACGGTGACCCCCATGTCTTTCATCAGCATGAGCTGGCGGTCGGTGTTGCCGCCGGAGATCGGTAAAACGGCGCAGCCGATGCCCTCGCCGCCATAATGCAGGCCCAGGCCTCCCGTGAAAAGACCGTAACCGTAAGCGACCTGCATGACATCGGAACTGCGCACACCGCACATGGCCAGAGCACGCATGCAGCCATTCTGCCAAACGTCTATGTCGTTCTGCGTGTTGCCGATGATGATCGGCTTGCCGGTTGTGCCGCTTGAGCAGTGGAAGCGGACGATTTCGTTCATCGGCGAAGCGAAGAGGCCGAACGGGTATTCGTCACGCAGGTCGGTTTTCAGCATGAATGGCAGAAGTGCTATGTCTTTCAGGGTTTTAATATGTTCCGGACGCACACCGCGCTCGTCCATGCGTTTACGGGTCAACGGCACGTTTTCATAAACCCTTTTGACTAATCCCTGCAGGCGGTGCAGTTGCAAAGCACGCATTTGCGCGGACGGCATGTAGTCAGGGGCGCTGACCAGATGCACCGGGGTGTCCAAATCGTTGGCATATCCGTGAAATGACATTCTTCTCTCCTAATTAATGTGCCGCCACATAATGAAGGCATGTCTTAAATGTTAGCAGTTTGCCCTCGCGGTTTGAAAGACCAAAATCGCCTAATAGGCTTTTGTAACTGTCAGGCACGGTTTGATTGTAGTTAACATATAAAACATGTATAGTAACGCGCATGACACGTTTCGGAATAGGGTATGACTCTCATCGCTTCGCCGATGGCCGCAAACTGGTGCTGGGGGGGGTTGAAATCCCTTACGGCAGGGGGCTTGCCGGACATTCCGACGCGGACGTGCTGGTACACGCTTTGTGTGACGCCTTGCTGGGCGCCGTGGCGGAAGGCGATATCGGACAACATTTTCCGGACAGCGACCCGCGTTGGAAGAACTGTGACAGCACTGAACTTTTGAGTATCGTGACTGATCGCGTGCGCCGCAAGGGCTGGGAAATCGAGAACACTGACGCCACGGTCATTGCCGAGTCTCCAAAACTCATGCCGCACATTCCGGCGATGCGGTCACGTTTGGCCGAGGTTATGCGCATCGACGTGTCGCGTGTGTCAGTCAAAGCCAAAACCAATGAGGGCATGGACGCGGCGGGACGTAGTGAAGGCATAATGGCGATGGCCGCGGCCGCCGTCCGTTCGCGTGGCCATGAGATCGGAGAAACCTCAAAATGCTGATTTATAACAGTTTGACCAGAGAAAAAGAAACGATCACTCCGCTTGAGGGCAACCACGTCCGCATGTACACTTGCGGTCCGACGGTTTACAATTTCGCGCACATCGGGAATTTCCGGGCGTATACTTTTGAAGACCTATTGAGGCGGGGCCTGCTGTTCAATGGCTACCGTGTAACGCAGGTCATGAATCTCACGGACGTGGACGACAAGACCATCCGCGGCGCCATGTCGGCGGGCCTGCCGTTATCCGGTTTCACCAGACCTTTCATCGCGGCCTTTTTCGAGGACTTGGCACGGCTCAACATCCAGCCTGCCGAGTTCTATCCGGCCGCGACGGAACACGTGCCGGAAATGATCGCTTTGATCGGGACGCTCTTCGAGCGCGGCCTGGCCTACAAGTCAGAAGACGGTTCCGTATATTTCAACGTCGCCAATTTCGACGGTTATGGCAAATTATCCAGGCTTGATCGCGCCAGTCTCAAAGCCGGCTCGCGAGTGGCGCTGGATGAGTACGAAAAGGAGAACTATGGAGATTTCGCCTTGTGGAAAGCGTGGGACGAGAACGACGGCGATGTCGTCTGGGAATCGCCATGGGGCAGGGGGCGTCCAGGGTGGCACCTGGAGTGCTCTGCCATGTCGATAAAGTACCTTGGCGAAACCTTTGATCTGCACACCGGCGGCATCGACAATCTCTTTCCGCATCACGAAAACGAGATCGCGCAAGCCGAGGGAGCGACTGGCAGGCCTTTTGTGCGCTACTGGATGCATTGCGCCCACCTGCGGGTCAACGGGGAGAAAATGTCCAAATCACTGGGTAATTTCTTCACGTTGCGCGATCTGTTGGATCAAGGCTGGGGCGGACGCGAGATCCGTTATGTTTTGATAAACGGACACTATCGTCAGCCGCTCAACTTCACTTTCACGGCGCTAGAGGCCGCGCGCGCCGCGCTGGCACGTGTCGACGGATGCGTGGACGCCCTGATCGAACTCGCCAAAGGCGCGTCTGCCGGAATCGCGCCTGAACCGGCCGTCAAAGCGCTTGAAGATTTCACGGCGGCTGTGAACGACGACATCAACATGCCGGAAGCTTTCGCGGCGCTGTTCGCGCTGGTGCGCGAAAGCAACAGTTTGATGGGGGGGCAGAATGGACTGACGCCCGATGCTGCCGCAGCGACGCTTGAGATTTTCGACCGCATGGATAGTGTGCTGGGGTTAGTTCGTTTCGGACGTTCCGCAAAAAACGACGCCATACCGGCTGAGGTCGAGTCGCTTTTGAATGAGCGCGCGGCGGCGCGCACGGCCAAAGATTGGTCGGGCTCGGACCGCATCCGGGACCGGCTCGCGGCGATCGGCTGGGAGGTGCGCGACTCGAAGGAGGGGCAGAGAGTGAGAAAGGCGCGCTAATGAAGCGAGGGGTGTTCATAACTTTCGAGGGGCCCGAGGGCAGCGGGAAGTCAACGCATATACGGCTGCTGGCGGATTATTTGCAGGGCCGCGGTATTGGCGTCACGACCACAAGGGAGCCGGGCGGAACCATGCTCGGCGAGTCTGTACGCGGTTTACTGCAGCACAACCATGGCGGCGAGGCACCGGTTCCGCGCGCTGAGGTCTTGCTGTTTCTCGCGAGCCGGGCGCAGCATGTCGAATGTCTGATCCGTCCGGCTTTGTCGCGGGGCTGCTGGGTGTTATGCGATCGTTTTGAAGAATCGACCTTCGCTTATCAGGGTTACGGACGGGGCTTCGGACTCGACGAGCTGGAAAGCGCCAATTTTTTCGCGACCGGCGGGCTGCGGCCCGACTTGACCGTGCTGCTGGATGTAGATCCGGACACAGGCCGGGAGCGGCTGATGCGGCGGCATTCTCAAACCGCTTCAACGCCAGACCGGATCGAGCGGGAAGACGAGGCTTTCCATATGCGTCTTCGCGAAGGTTTTCTTGAATTGGCACGGCGTGACACCAAGAGGATCATTTTGGTTGCAACGGGACGCGCGGTCGCGGAGGTCGCCTCCGAGATACGAGAAGAGGTGTGCGAACGCCTGCGAGAGGTTTTAGATGCTTGTTGAAGAAACATTCGAAATGATACGGCACGCGCTGAGTTCCGGGCGTCCGGCGCACGGTTACCTGATCGCCGGGCCGGTCAGGGGCAAGGCCATGGAGGTGGTGCTGCGTGTCCTGCAACTGCTGTTCTGCCGCTCCGAAAAGAAGCCATGCTTGAGTTGCGAAGGGTGCCGGCGTGTGGCGGAACGGACGGAGGGCGACATACACTGGATCTTTCCTGAACTCAAGACCAGGGTGATCAGCGTGGACCAGATGCGCGACAAGCTGATCAGTGAAATCAGCAAGACATCGTTCTCGGGGGGCTGGAAGGCCGGTGTGCTGGTAGGGGCGGACAGGATGAACGACGCATCCGCCAACGCCTTTCTCAAGACGTTGGAAGAACCTCCCGACCGGACGCTTTTCTTCCTGCTTTCCGACGCGCCGCAGCAATTGTTGCCAACAATTGTCTCACGGTGCCAGCGCATTGACCTGCACGATGAGAGCGAACTGGGCGCACCTTTGAGACAACGTGTGCTCGATGCATTGGCGGATCCGCAGTGCGGCAGGCCGTTGGAGAATCTAGCGGTCTCGTCTACTCTGTCCGCGATACTTAGTGAACTGAAAGAAGTTGCTGAGCGGCTTGTAAAAGAAGAAAAGTCTGACGACCAGCTTGAGGATGACGAGAAGGTTTTCAACGCCAGGGTGTCTGCGCGATACCGCGAGATGCGCAGTGATTTCTTGTCGGTCCTGCTGGGTTGGTTCCGCGACATGCTCGCGGTGAAATGCGGCGCCGACGATTCGCTGTTGTATTTTCCCGCGTACCGGAACGTGCATCTTGAACGGACGGGGAGGCTGACATTGGCTCAGGCTTTATATAATATCAATGCGGTTGATGAATTGGCGCGTCAAATGGAAAAGAATGTCCCGGAAGAGACGCTTTTGGCCTATGCCGTTGACCGGATCAATCACGGCACATAAAACTTGGAAGGTGCGAAAATGCAACCGGTTGCTCGTATAAAAATGCCGGAAAAAGGGGTTTTCCATTGCCGATTGCCGGAAGCTTTATCCCTTTTGCCCGGTGATGACTGTATTGTGGAGCTCGATTACGGCCTTGATATAGGGACAGCCTTAGAGATTATCGGCATTCACGATGAGTCCGATGCCGGGGAAAATATACCGCGCTTCCGCGTGGTGCGTAAACTCGAAGGCGGAGACGAGAGGCGGCTTAAAGAGAATGCGGATCTGTCGGATAATGCCAAGAAAGCGTTCGTATCGTCGGTCAGCACGGAAAAGACGCATGTAAAGATTCTGCACACAAGGTTCTCATACGGGCGCGACCGTCTTTTCATTCGGTATGCCGCTGCCGTACCCGTTGATTTAAGGCGTTTTGTGGGACAGTTGCAACGGGATTACAAAACACACGTTGACTTGTGGCAGGTGGGTGTCAGGGACGAGGCCGCGCTTGTAGGTTGTATCGGGCCATGCGGCAGGGCTGTTTGCTGTTGCAGTTGGCAACGGCATTTCAGCGGAGTAAATGTTCACATGGCCAGGGTTCAGGAAATTTCATTGAATCCGATCACGCTCAACGGCAGTTGCGGCAGGCTAAAATGCTGTGTCCGGTTTGAATATGAGCAATACCGCGAACTCGAGGCTGGGTTACCCGGTTTGGGAAGCGTGGTGCGGCTGGTCGGTCCTGAAATGATTGATGCCCACGTCGTCGGACGTGATATCATCAGATGCATTTTGACTGTCAGGACCGATGACGGGCGTTTCTTAAAAGTAAAAGCGTGCGACACGTCTGTGGTGTGCAAAGCGGTCGCGCATGAATATAAGGAGGCGACAGATGAAGATCCTGGTGATGAATGGGCCTAATCTCAAACTGCTGGGCATTCGCGAGCCTGATGTTTACGGCAACGAAACACTTGACGGGATCATTGATAAGCTGTTGGCCTGGGCTGCCAGTAAAGACGTTCGGATCGACGTTTTCCATAGCGACGTGGAGGGCGAACTGGTCGCAAGAGTGGGGGGGGCTGGAAGGTGTTATGACGGGATCGTCATAAATCCGGCGGCCTACACGCATACCAGTGTGGCATTGCGTGATGCGATCAAGGCTTGCGGCATTCCTGTGGTGGAGGTGCATCTGTCAAACACGCATCGGCGCGAGTCATTCCGGCACGGCAGTCTGACAGCCGGGGTTTGTCTGGGACAGGTCATGGGTTTCGGCGGACACGGCTATGTCATGGCTCTGGAGGGGTTGGTTCAGGCGATAACTTCTAAAAAGGGGACGTGAAATGTTTTCTCCGGCAAAGGCAGATGTACAGCTTTGGGCTGTCGGGTCTATCGGCATTGACGACATCAAGACCAGGACTGTCTCGCGCAAGAATCTGATGGGGGGGTCTCTGCCTTTCAGCACGGCTGCCGCCTCATTTTTCGCTGCGGCAGGTGCGGTCGGGGTGGTCGGGGATGATTTCCCGGTAACGTTCGAACGGCGCTGGCGGGCTTTCGGTGTTGATTTGCAAGGCGTGCAGAGAGTTAAAGGGAAAACCTTCAGATGGGCCTGCGAATATGATAGAGACATGGTTGAGAGAACGACATTAAAGACCGAACTCGGTGTGTTCGGGCAGTTTTCGCCTGCGTTGCCCGAAGCATACCGCCGCGCGTCCTTTGTGCTGCTTGGCAATATCCAGCCTGATCTCCAGGCGCATGTGCTGAAGCAGGCCAGCCGCGCCCGGTTCGTGGCTTTGGACACCATGAACCTTTGGATAGAGACATCCCGCAAAGCTCTGCTGAATGTCATAAGGCGCGTTGATTTATTGACATTAAACGATGGGGAGGCCCGGCTCTTGACCGGCAAATGGAATCTGTGCGATTGCGCCGCGGCGATTTTGAGAATGGGGCCTGCTTACGTGGTCATCAAAAAGGGCGAGCATGGATCGCTGCTGTTTTACGGAGACCAGATTTTTGTCGTGCCCGCTTATCCGGTGCGGCGGCTGGCGGACCCGACCGGCGCCGGAGATTCTTACGCCGGGGCTTTCATGGGTTATCTGGCGCGTGTCGGCAGGGTGAGCGAAAAAATCATGCGCAAAGCGCTGGTTTATGCCAGTGCGGTGGCTTCGATCGGTGTCGAGGGCTTCAGTCTTGAGCGGTTTGAAAAAACGGATTATGAGACCGTAGAACACCGGGTGGCGGAGCTGACGCGCATGATGCGGCCTTGACGCGCGGCCTCTCTTTCTTTGCTGCCGATTGAAGAATAACGCTAAACCCGGGCGTTAGTTGACATAACGCTTATTATGCGACGTTGAAGCTTTGCATTTGACGAAGACGTTGAAAAAGAGTAAAAGTCACACAAATGGCAAAGTCTGACAAATTAAGGATCGGCTTATTCGGATTCGGGCGCACCGGCGCCACGGTCGCTCATGAAATGATCGACGCACCGGATTCCGAATTAGTGTGGGTCGTGCGCAAAAGCAACCGTCATGCCGGGGAATACGCCAGCCGGCTGCAGGGAAATGATTTCGACGAAGGCATGATCCACTGGGTCGAAGACATTGATGATGCGTTTTTTAGGCGCTATCCGGTTGACGTGATAATCGATTTCTCGGCATCGGATACGGTCAACCGATACAAAAGCGCCGCCAGTTGCGGCATCCGCATTCTTTCCGCCATATCGAATTATGCCCGCGACGACCTGGCTGAATTAAAAAAAATGGCGCGTAAGACCGCTGTCCTTTACTCCCCCAACATATCCATCGGCGTAAACCTGCTGCTTTTGACCAGCCTCGTTGTCCGCAGCGTCATCCCGCAGGCTGACGTGGCCATCATGGAGGAACATTTCAGACAGAAGCAGGACATTTCCGGCACCGCGCTGCGTATCGCTAGGAAGCTGAAGGTGAACCCGGAGCATTGTGTCAAATCGATCAGGGTCGGCGGTATCGTCGGAAAGCACGAAGTCCTGTTCGGGCTGCCAAACCAGACACTGCGTCTGACTCACGAGAGCATCAACCGCGGCGCCTTCGGGCGCGGAGCCTTGGCCGGCGCCACATGGCTGATGGAGTGCGGGCGCGGTTTCTACACCATGGAGCAGCTGCTCGCCGCCCGTTTCCGTGACGCCTTGTCAGATCTCAAATAAAACATCACAAATCGGAATTTGAATTTATAGGGTTTGTCGTCCGGCAAGCATTTGCCCTAGCGGAAAATAGCATACAGGACTGCGGTGATGACAACGACGGCAATGCCGCCGATGCGCGCGCCCTTTGAAGGCGTCAGGTCTAGACTGGTGTTGGATTTGAATTCAACCGGCTGCGGCAAGCGCGCGAACAGCCCGACCACAAACATGACAAACAGCACGATCACAATACATATCGCCATGCGGTTTAAGAAGTCAATTTGCGGGCAGAAGACCTTGAGCAGGAAATACAGCAGCGGATTCAAAAGCAGTCCAATCACGCCGGTGACGCCCGCCGCCGTGCGGTTCAGCAGCCCGAAAACGAAAACCGCCAGCACGCCTGGCGACACATAGCCCTGAAACTCTTGGATATACGTGAAAATGCCGCCGAACTTAGGGTCGTCCAGCAACGGCGCCACTATGCAACCGACCGCCACAAAAACACCCACGCAAATGCGGCCGACCCCGACAAGTTGGCGCTGCGTAGCGTTCTTGTTTATGTAAGAATGGTAGATGTCGATCGAGAAAATCGTCGACGCCGCATTCAGAACCGCCGCCAGCGACGAGACGATCGCGCCAAGCAGTGCCGCTACGATGAACCCGAACAGCCCATTCCGCCCCATGCACAACTTCGCTATCAGCAGGCCCAAGGCCGAGTCGGCTTTGTATTCGGTCTGCTTCTTTTCAACCGTCGCTTTGCTGTCACGGTCAGCCTTTATTTTAATCAGTTTATTGTACACCTGTATCTCGGCAGCTTTGTCCGGATTGGCGGCCGCCCAGCTTTCCAAGGGCGTGAATGTCAAATAGTTGCCGGGCGCGTCAGCCGCTGACGCGACTTTCTGGTATGAGTTTAAAAAGTCAACTTCGGCCTTCCGTACCATTTCAGGCCGATACAGGTTGAAGGCGATCAAGCCCGGGAACACAATGATGAACGGGATGATGAGCTTAAGGGCGGCCGCGAACACGATGCCCTTCTGGCCCTCGGCAAGCGAGGAGGAACCCAATGTCCGCTGCGTGATGTACTGGTTCAGTCCCCAATAGTAAATGTTGGGTATCCACAATCCCAGACAGAGCGCGGTCCATGGAATGATTAAGTCAGATTTCGGCAGGAACATGTGGAGTTTGTCAGCGTTTAGCGCCCAAAAACGCTGGACGCTGCCCATCTGTTCGGTCAACAGCCCGGCAGCAGTCGCGGTTGCCCCCCCTGTGGTCGCGCCAACTCCGGGCGTCAACGCAAGCAAATCGGCGGTGCCGAGCGCCTGGAACGCGAAAAACGTGATCAGGACGCCACCGATGATCAAGGCTGTGCCTTGGATAAGGTCAGCCCAAGCGCAGGCCTTGAGCCCGCCGGCCGCCACATAACCGGCCGCCAGCAACCCCATGATCCAACAACAATAGGTCAGTGATATGTTTATGCCCGCCTCCAGCAGCAGATCGCGCATGGGCAAAGCGCCAGCGTATATTACCCCGCAGAGCGACACTCCCACCAGAATCAACATCATGAACACGGCCATGATCGAGCGCGCCAGATGGTTATAACGATGCTCAAGAAAACCGGGGATGGTGAATATTCCGGTCTTCAGAAAATACGGCAGGAATGCGAAGGCTACCAATATCAGCGTGACCGCCGCCATCCACTCGTAACTGGCGATAGCCAGACCCAAATATGATGCGGCCTGACCGGACATGCCAACGAACTGTTCGGCAGAGATGTTGGCGGCGATCAATGAAATGCCGATCAGCCACCATTTCAAACCACGCCCCGCAAGAAAGTAATCGGCGGCGTCACCTTCTTCGCTGTGCGCGCTGCGGCTCTTTACGAACCCGACGCCCAGTACTGCCAAAACAAACGTGACGAAAACAACGACATCCAATAAGCTCATGACTTCCCCTCGCATTAATCAGGTCAGACAAACCGGAACAATCCAAGTGCCTGGCCCAAGAATATAATTATCGCACGCCGAAACGATACTCAGTGACACTCTTATAGACCGCGCCGGGCCGCAAAATCGTGGTCGGAAAATCCGGCTGGTTGGGAGAATCCGGCGAATGTTGCGTCTCCAAGGCCAAAGCGCCGCGGTGACAGAGATTCCGTCCACGCTTGCCTGGAATCTTGTCGGTCATGACGTTGCCGCAATAAAACTGTATGGCGGGCTCAGTCGTCCAGACCTCCAAAAACCTGCCGCTCGTCTTCTCATATAAAGCAGCGGCTGGCGCCAGTTTTCCGTCTTGGCTGTTCAAAACCCAATTGTGGTCGTAACCCGCGCCGAAACGCAGTTGCTCGTTATCGGCATCAATCCTGGCTCCGATCTGCCATGGCACTGTGAAATCGAAAGGTGTGCCCTTGACCGGAACGATTTTACCGGTCGGAATCAGGCCGGCGTTAACAGGCGTCATTTTGTCCGCGAAAATGGTCAGCTCATGATCCAGAATAGTGCCTTCCGCTTCTCCCTTTAAGTTAAAGTAAAGGTGTTGCGTCAGGTTCACCGGCGTGGCTTTGTCAGTCACGGCCTCGTATTCGATGCGCCAAACGTTTGCGGGAGTCAACCAGTAACGGACAACCACGTCCATAGTGCCGGGATATCCCTGGTCGCCGTCAGGGCTGCGCAACTTAAACTGCACACCCACGCTTTTGCCTTCAGAGAGGGGCTCGCTTGCCCAGACGTGCGCGTCAAATCCCTTTGTGCCGCCGTGCAGCGAGCAAGGCAGGCCGCCCGGGTTATTGTTCAACGGAAGGGTATACGTTTTACCATCAAGCACAAATTTGCCGTTTGCGATACGGTTTCCGTAACGGCCTATGAGCGATCCGAAATATTTGTCAATTGTCTCATATCCGGAGACATCATTAAACCCCAGCGTTATATCGGTCTTCACGCCTTTGCGGTCTGGAGTGAAAAGCCGCACCACTTTCCCTCCGTAGTCAATGACATCCATAACCACGCCGCCCGCGCCGGTCAAAGTATATTGCTGGACCTTCCGTCCGTCCTGGGTCGTGCCGAAAGGCTTGACCTTAACCGATGGCTCACAAACATAACGCATATCGTCTCCGTTTTTCACCGTTGAAAACGAACGGCAGCCGCACGTCATAACGCTGAATGCCGCAACACACAAAGCCGCATAACGGTTGCTCTTCATTACAATAACCCCCATCGTTGCCCGCTGATCTTGCGCGCGGCCAACCCTTGTCACCGGCGCTTATACATCACACGCAAAGTTCATATTATATTAAATACGCACATTTACACCAAGACCAATTTCATCATGTTTTCAGACGGGCGTAGTCGAGCAGCCGGATGTCTTCGATGCGGTAGCTCTGCTCGATGAAGCGGATCGCGTCCTCGACGCGCCAGCGGGTCATGTATCCTTAGACGATCTGCCAGAGGATCTGCCGGTCGTCCGCGCCAGCGACGCTTGTGATCGGCAACCGCACCCCTACCACCCTACCCTATGCGTCGGCCTTCACGGTAGGGACGGCTCGCCGAGCCGTCCGCCGATCGCAGTTAAAAATCAGCGGAATATCAGAACAACCCCCTTCGCAGGCGACATCGTGGCCCAGGGCGTGTTGCCGTAGAAGCCGAGGTTGACCCGGTGCCCGTTGGGCTGCG
>CAYRZP010000066.1:0-11939 GCA_964428885.1 uncultured Lentisphaeraceae bacterium | reverse complement strand
GATTACAAATCAAGTGCTCTACCAACTGAGCTATGCTGGCTTGAATGCTAATTTACAAAGTTTTATGCCATATTCATAAAATCATAAAACCTGTAAAGTTCACGGGGCGATAATACGACAACGCGGCGCGGCGTTTCAAGCCGAAACCACCCGTGCGGAGGACAGGTCCGGCAATCATACAACTGCGAGGCCGGTTGACGCTCTTTGTATGCTTGTTGAGACGGCACAAGATTCCCAAAAATACCAAATCCTCCTAAACAAATGCCTTGTGTCGGCGACAACGATTCATTACAGTGTTTGTGTGATTTGGGGCACCTTTCTTTTCCCTGTCGCTGTCGCTTTCACAACACAAAATAGTTTTGATAGCGTAATGACCCAGTGCCGCCCAACTGTTTATTGCCCTCCCATTCATCTAAAGGTAATAATGAAAAAGCTGCTGATGCTTGTTTCGTGTGCGGTGGTGGCCGTAATTATGGTACTGGCGACAGGTTGTTCGACGCCGCTCCAGCGCGCCGCCGAGCGGGGCGATGCCGCGACGGTCCGGACGATGCTGGCAAGCGAGCCCCCACCCGCAAGCGCAGACGTGAACATGGCTCTGGTTCAGGCCGCGTACGGCTCCGACAACCACGAGGTGGCGCGTCTGCTGCTGGATCAGGGCGCCGATCCGAATGCCAGACTGTACAACACTACCGCAATCGCGTGGGCCGCTATGGAGAACCATCCGCGCGTTGTCGCGCTACTCCTTGAGCGTGGGGCCGACCCCAATACGAAGGACAACAACGGTGTGACCGCACTGGCATACGCCTGTGCGCGAGGATATACCGAGTGCGCCCGGCACCTGCTGAGCTACGGCGCCGACCCCGATGTCCGCGTGGGGTTGCTTGGCTGGACGCCGCGCCAGCAGGCTATCCGATTTAATCATCAGGAGATCATCAAGCTGCTGAACGCGGTGGACAGCGGCGGTGTGCCGTACGCAGCCACGTCCACGCCTGCCGCCACAAGCGGCGCGTCAGCCACGATTCCGGTCGCCGAGAGGATCAATGTCCTGCACGCCGTCCAGATCGACCCGGCCACGCGCGCGGTCACATTCATCGGCAGTCATGACCAACGTTACAAGACCGGACCGATTCCGTATGCCGCGCTGCTCAAGGACGTGATGGCCAGCCCGTACCCCGACTTCTCGTTGGATCCGACGCCCCAAGCGCGCAGTACGGCGCAGCGCGCCTTCGACATGGTCGGGGCGGATTTGCGACGCACCGATGCCGACCCCGCCTACCAGGCCCAGTGGATTCAACGGTTTTGGACGTTGCTGCTCACCGATTCCGCACTGGCCGATGACCGCCGCCGCTTTGTCGCACACACGGCAGCGCAACTGGGTGTCACGCCAGAAGAGGTCAACACATTGCTCAATAAGCTGGCGGGGCAGGCCGGCATTGCTGATGACGAGATTATCCGCATCGACGGGAAAATCATGAAACACATCGGGTATTCTCAAGCTGCCGAAGTCATGATGATTTTAGCTAACGGCAGTGACAGTCAGGCGTTGTCTGCCGCATTAGGGATTCAACGTGAGGTAGACAAGCTCATAGCGCGGTATAATGCGCAGGAACTGACCCAACAACAGGCCACGGCGGAACTGTTTATTCTGATATATGTGACAATCGTGCGCGGGCTCGGTGTGCCGGAATCCCGTATACAAGCGTGCGTCCTGCCTGTCAGGCAAGGCAGAACCCCGCCAGACCGGCTCATGAAGGAGATGTCTGACACATGCGCGGAGCTGATTGCCGAACGTCTGTGCAGCGGCTTCGTGCTTTCGCAGCGGTTCCTCGCCAAGCTTTACCGTCTGCCAGCCGTCGAATGCCGGTTAACGTTCCAGAATGTGCCCAGCGATTCACTGCTCGGGGACATTCTCTTCCAGGCTGACTACAAGCTGAAGGCCTCGGCGATCGGCAATGCCCCGCCGGAGTTCCCCGGCAGCACCGAATTTCAGTTCGAATACGCGAGACGGCACAATCTCGCCGTCTCGCGCGACTATCGCGAGACGAGCTACACCCTGGTGCCCGAGGCCGTGGCGCTGCAGGTGTCGTCTGCGGGCGATGTCGTGTCTTTCGGCCGCGCGGCGATCCGGATACAGGGTCGCGACGTGACCCCCGGGCGCCGGCCGGGCGACTCGGCTGCGTCCCATGACGCGTGTATCCAAGCGTATGCCCAGACGCTGACCGACAGGTTTGACGCGCTGGCCGTTTCCATGCCCGAGTTCCACCGCCTGCGGGAGACGGCCAAGGTGATCGCACTCGTGCGCTGGGCGAAAGGCCGCAACGTGGATCTGGCCGTTCCCGCTGTAGAGGCAACCAAGCTCCGTCTGCCCAAAGTCGTGCCGGGGTTCTGGGAATGCGTCATGAACGCCGATCCGAAAAACACCGGAGTGATGCTGAGTCTGGAAGGAGGGGCGTCGTTCGGCGCCCACCGCGGCAACGGCTGGGTGCAGGCGTCGCTCGATCCGCAACTCGACTCCCTGTCACCGACGCGGGTGTCGCGGAAGCTTGACGATCAGGGGAATGTCACGTTCTGGTGTAAGCGCTGCGGCGCGCAGTTGCGCTACAGATCAGCTCCGGACGGCCGGCCTATCGAGGTGGAGGCCTGTGACGCCTGTGCGCGTGCGGCGGCGACCGGCGGGGGTGCTGTCCAAACTGGAGCCGGGATCGTGTCCGGTTCGGGCGCTGTCAGAGGCGATACGTCTGACCGTTCATCCACAGGAGCGGCGCCTCCGCAGACCGTGGCCGACAATCCGGTCGCACGGACCGCGGCTTCCGGCACAGCCGCCATGCCGCCAGCGACGCTGTCAAAGCCGGCGCCGACGCCCCGAAGCCCGGCAACCTCTCCGAACCAGCCTTCGGCTCAAGAGACTGCGGAGAGTCTGGCGTCACGCGCAAAACTGGACGCGTTGCGCGTCGAGCTGTACAAAGCGCTGGCCGACCACCGCGAGATCGGGCGGGTCTGCCAGGAGGTGGTCAACCACTACAGCGGCACCATCGCTTCCGTCGACGAGATCACAAAACGGAACCAGGAGGCGCTCGTCGCCCTTGCCGCCGACGGCGTTGCCGACTCAATCCAGGCGCGGAGCCGCGTCGTGCAACTGTCAGCCATGATCAACGACATCAAGGAGAATATCGAAGGTTACGCGGAAGTCGGGAACTTCGCTTCGATGGATGACTGCATCGACCAGTCGCTTAAGTACCTCAGGCAGGTGTCTGACAGCCTTGACCACTACTGCAAAGTGCTGCGCATCGGCCTGAAGGGTTATGATGCCTGGAGGGATGTCTTCAGGGAGATCAAATGGATACAGAACCAGCCCGAGCTGAACATCAAGCTTCGGGCGTTGGCTCTCGATGCGGAGGCGGTGAAACTACGCCTACAGCGGCTGCGTCAGGAGATTGAGGCCGCGCGGCGCGAGCTTGCGCAAACGGCGCGTGTGCCGGAGTCGTCCCTGCCGGTGACGGCGCTGCGCCCCCCGGGCTTGGGCGCCTACGTGCCGAAGATATATCCGACGGGCGAGTCGGTGCAGAAGATCAAGGCGCAGCTGCCCGCTCAGTGACCGGTTCCCCCATGTTCCCCGGTCGAACGGCCTGAATGTCTCATACCCAGCCAGCAACTGCTCCAGTTCAGCGCTTGCCTCCTGCATACGTCCGGGCAGCAGCATCCAAACATCCTGCACCGGCGGACCGTTCATCATGTCGTCAAAGTCTATCAGGAAAATGCCAGCATCGCGCGCCACCTGTGCCATGCCTTTTCCGCCGTCGCGGTGCCTCACAGTATCTTGACGAACGCCGCTATGCGGTCCAGAGCCTCTTTGAGCTTGTCCATACCGGTGGCGTAAGCGCAGCGCACGAATCCTTCGCCGCACCTCCCGAAGGCCGTTCCCGGAACGCAGGCCACGTTGTATTCGTTCAGCAGCCGCAACGAGAATTCCTTCGAAGTCAGGCCGGTAGACCGGATCGAAGGAAAAACGTAGAAAGCCCCGCGCGGCATGAAACAGTCCAGTCCCATGCGGTTGAAAGCGTCAACGATAAACCTGCGGCGGACATCGTACGACTCGATCATTGCCTTGATGTCGTCGTCGTTATTGCGCAGAGCCTCCAAGCCGGCTATTTGACTGAGTGTCGGTGCGCACATCATGCAGTACTGGTGGATTTTCATCATTGCGTCTGCAAGCGGTGCAGGCGCGCAGACGTAACCGAGTCGGAACCCGGTCATCGACCAGGCCTTTGAAAAGCCGCTGAGGAAGATCAGGCGGTCCCTGATGCGCGGGATGCCGGCCATCGTGTGCCGCCCGCCCTCGTATGTGAGCTCAGAGTAGACCTCGTCTGATATAATCAGCAGATCATGCCTGATCGCGAAATCAGCCAAAGCCTCAGTGTCTTCCCGCTCGAGCGTGGCACCGGTCGGGTTGTTGGGGAAATTCAGCATCATGGCGCGCGTCCGCGGCGTCACGCGCTTCTCAAGCTCTTCCACCTTCAACCGGAAGCCGTCTTGACGGAACGTGTTTACCGCCACCGGCATGCCGTGCGCCATGCGGATCAGCGGGGCATAGGCCACGTAAGCCGGCTCGTGATACAACACCTCGTCGCCCGGCGAGATGACGGCGCGCAAAGCTATGTCAAAAGCCTCGCTCACCCCTACCGTTATCAGGATCTCGCTCTTCCAGTCGTACTCCGCGCCGAAAGACCTGACCATGTAGCCGGACAGCGCCTGCCGCAGCTCTGGAGTGCCGAGGTTAGAAGTGTATTTGGTGTTGCCCTGATTGATGGCTTCGATAGTTTTGGCGCGCACGTTCGCGGGTGTCTGGAAATCCGGCTCTCCGATGCCCAGCGATATCACACTCTTCTTGTCCGCGACTATGTCAAAAAAATCGCGGATGCCGGATTTCGGCAGAGCGCTGACATGCGGAGCTACAAACTTTAAGGATTTAGCGTTGTCACTTGTCATAAAAAACTCTTGCGGCAAGATTGTCATAATCCAGCCTTGTCTCTGAAAAAAGGTTTTTATTGTAACTGATTATGCTTGCGCAGCGCAAAGCATTAAAGCGTCGCGACCTGCTCCATGCCCGCCGTAACCGCCACGGCCTGACCGATCATTTCGACATTTAGAATCACTTTCAGAGTGCCCGACATCCGCGCCACGACTCCCTCCACCCCTTTGAAAGGGCCACTGACAATACGCACCGGGCACCCTTTCTCCAGCGGTCGTACGGTTTTGAGGGCCGGGTTCACACGCAGGGCGCGCCGCACCATGATCAGGTCGCGTAACATGCGCCGCGGCTTTAACGGCTCCAGCACCCGCACCAGCAGATTGGTCTTAAGCATCTGGAGTCGCTGTGGCTCATCGATCTTGGCGAAAACATACCCGGGGAACACCGGGACAAACGCGATAATGTTGCGGCGCTGCGCGACGCGTCGCTTTTCACGCAAAGGCAGATAGTGTTTGATGCCGTAAAGCGTACAAAATTCGGCGACCTTTTTTTCGGTGCGCGGCTTGACAAAAAAAACCTTCCACTGCTGCATACGGGCGCCATAATACCTGAGCCGCCGTCCTTAATCAACCATGCCTTGCGCTGACGGCGCGACATGTAAAAGCCAGACCGCTCTCCGCAGGCGCCGCCTTCACAGGTTCTGCTCGCTGCATGACCACAACATCACGCGCAAACCCAGCGCCCTGGCATTGTCCGCGATCACGCGCTGCCTTTCATCATCCACTTCGCAGGTTATCACAAGCGCGTCGGCCCTGTAAGCGCGCGCCAAAGCCGGCAACTCGTCAAATACGCCCAGCACCTTATACCCGGCTATGATCCGGCCCCGCAGGTTGATGTCATCGTCTATGATCCCGACAATCACACGCTCGTTACTGCCGGACCGCTGGGCCATCTCGCGCAACAAGGCGCGGAAACGCAATCCGCCGCCGTATGCCAAAGCCCTTTCCGTGCCGGGATTGTCCATCAGCACACGCCGCTCGACCGCCTGCATGAGACCTCCGATGCTGTCCCTCCAGATGCGGAAGCCCGCGATCGGGAAAATGGCGAACGCCGAATAGATTAAGACGAAGCGCAACAATCCTGGGTTGTCCTCGTTCAACAGCCACGCCAGCCCCGCGCCTATGCCAGCGCCCGAAAAGACCGCAAGCGCGAGCACGGCAAAGTCGCGTATCTGCGCCCGCGACCAGACCCTCCAATAAGTTTTGGCAGCAACCATCATCACGAACACCGGCACCACAAACAGCGGTAGATTCGCGGTCAATTCCGCGCGGTTTATCGCCATGCCTGTCTCCCAGCGCGCGAACACCCAGACCAGGCACAGGCAAATCACGTCGTACACAATATAAGCCGGCATTAAAATCCCGATCCGGATCGTGCCGCGTTTATGGGTGATCAGCCTGCCGGTGTCCCACAACTCGACGCGCTCAAGATGGCGCACCACCACAAAGATCGCCACAATGAAAGCGATCAGGAACAGGCCCGGTGCGCGCGCCTTTAAAAGCGTACCGCCCATCCCCAAGGTTACGAGCACAGCGCTTATCACGTACAATATGACCGCCGCCGTCCTTTGGTTCATTGTTTCGCGCAGCAGGCGGTGGTGCAGATGATCCTTGTCCGGCTGCATCACCCTGAATCTGGATTTGACGTTGCTTAACCCGCTCGGCAACATGGACCGAACCGACCTTCTCCAGACCGCCAGCAGCGTGTCGAATATCGGCACCCCCATAGCCAGGAGCGGCATGCCCAGCGAAGCCGCCAGCTCTTTGCGCGTCCCGGTCATCAAAGGCATGGTAGCAAGACACAAACCAAGGAACATGCTGCCGGTGTCGCCCAAGAACACCGACGCCGGATGGAAATTGTAACGGAGAAATCCGAGGCAGGCTCCCGCCAGCACCAGATATGGCAGGGTGGCCGCCGTATGCCCCATGAACAATAATGAGCCCGCCAGACCCGCGCAGGCTATCAAAGCCAGTCCCGCGGCCAGCCCGTCCATGCCGTCAATCAGGTTGAAGGCGTTCACCGCCACCACAATCCAAAGAACCGTCGCCAAACAATCCAACCAGCCCGGGAAAGCCACAAACAAACCGCCCAAACGAATTCCTGAGAGATACAGTAACAACGCCGCAACGATCTGGCCGGCCAGCTTGACCCACGGCCTGATCCCGCGCTTGTCGTCTATCAGGCCGACAACCGCCAGAACACCGGAGGCCAGCAGAAAACGCTTGTACCAGAACAACGTGAAATTAGCTTCGAACGACCCGCCCATCGTACAGAAAAGCAGCAGGAGCGTCAGGTGAAAAGCGAAAAATACGGCCAGCCCGCCGCCGCGCGGTATTGGGGCCGCGTTGATTCGCCGCCCCCCGGGCATGTCTACAATGCCCGCCTTGCGCGCGGCCTCGCGCACCAGCGGCGTCAGCAACAGCGATATCGCAAACGATCCGAAAAACGCTGCCGCGTATTTGAGCCCGTCCGTCGCCATTTTGACCAAAACCGTGCCAGAGTAATCTATTACTCCGCTCACCCACTCAACCGTCATATAAAAACCTCACCGTATTTCAGTGATCGTAGGATATAGCTCCGATAAAAACAACCGGAAACGGTCAAAGCTGTCCGGCGCCGCCAATGGTGAGTTGACGTTTATAGCCACCATCACCCAGCGGTTGATGCGGTTGTGCACGGAACGGTCCCAGACATCAAGCAGTATCCGCCGCGTGTGGGAACTGGTCTCGCGGTCGCGGCTTTTAAACCAGTACACCAGATTGATCTCCGGGCTACCGGCGCGCCTTGCCAGAATCTTACGAGCCCTCAAAGTTTTGCCGTTCTCGAGGTTGATGACCATCCGCTCCGCCTTCAGCATCGCGAAGCCCTGGGCCGGCAAGCATAATTCGGCCCGGTGCAGGCTGCCGCGGCTCTGCCCGCCGACCACCACGCTCACGGCGTAACACAGGCCGTCGCCGGACTTGTAATTGCGCTTGATTATGATCGTGTCCCGCGGCAGGTCGCTCTGCTCGCCCAAAGAAATTTTGTGCAGGACGCCGCCGCAAGCCGGACAGGCGAAGCCGCCTCCTTCCGCCATTCCCGCCACCAGCCCGCGCTCTTCCGTGACTTCCAGGCACTGGGGGTTGTGACAGAACCACGGCACGTCGCCCGTAAAATCACGCACCGTCACCGGCAAGGTCTGTGACACAAAAATTTCCTGATCATATACGGGCGGCGGCATCATTGACTTGGCGGCGAACACCGCCAAGACAACCGCCGTCACGCCATAAACTGCCATCCGCGCGCGGCCGGTCCGCTGCTCAGCGCGCGCGGGCAGCGCAACAGACGGTGCCGCTGGCGCTGGCGCAGGCGTGCCCAGCCGCAACAGCCGCGCCACCGAGCCGCTGTGTTTCCCGATCAGATCGCCGGCCTTAACCATTAAGAGCACCCCTACCAGAAAAACCACGTACCCCGAATAGTCATGATAATAGCCGGTAGCCACATCTTGGCCGAACCACGCCGCCACCAGACAGATCGTCATGATCCTGACCATGTTGCCGATCATGGCGATCGGAATCGAGCAACCGAACAGCAGCCATTTCCGCACTGTGGTCTGCTGGCTCAGAGATGCGTACGCGGCAGTCAGGGCCATCATCGCGAACAAGGACCTGATGCCGCTGCAGGGATCAGCCACGTCCACGTTGAACTCCGCGCCCTGAACCTTTGAATAAATCGCCGTGCCCGTCCGCTCTATCGCCAAGCCCACGCCGTTAAGTATACCCGTCGCAAAGGCGGACGAGAATATGCGCAGGTGTATCGTGAAGAAATCCACAAACGAAGAGACCGGGATTGTGAAGGCCAGATACGCCGCAGGCAGACGCAAGCTACGCTCCACGCCACCGCCCCAGAACGCGAACGGCACCGACCATATCAGGCCTATCAGCGAGACTTGCTCAAGGCGCGACTGCCCCCCGCGCCCCCCGAACCACGCCAGCACCAGAAAAAAAGCCACCCACACAACCCCGCGCCACGACGGAGACCCCGCGCCGTCGCGCAAATCCCGGCGGCGCCTCCATAAAAGGTAAAGACTGAAAAACGGAATCAGCCAGCCGTGCGACATGTCTTCTAAAGGCTCGGCAAACATTGCCATCGTGTAACTGAAAGTGCGCCTGTAATTGAGTAACGCCGCGACCGCCAGCAGCGCCAACGCCGCGACCCGCTCATAATCCAGACGCCCGAACCCTTTACCCGCAAACGGCATTTCAGTTTTTCCCCACTGCCAGCAAACTTAACAAGTCCGCGCGCAGGCTGTCCGCCTCGCCGCCGCACTCGCAAAGCCTGCGGCAGCCATCCAACATCTTTCCGGCATCCAGGCCGAGCGAGGGACTGATCTTGCTGACATAGATCCGCGCGTGACCGGTCTTGTACGCCGATTTTTCGCTGACATCCAGCTCTTCGAAAAGTTTCTCGCCGGGGCGTATGCCGGTGAACACGATCGGCACGTCCTCATGCGGGCGCAATCCCGAAAGAGCGACAAGCTCCTCTGCCAGTTCCACGATCCGCACAGGCTCGCCCATGTCCAGCACAAATATCTCGCCGCCCTTGGCCAAAGCCGCCGCCTGCAACACCAGCGACACCGCCTCGGAGATCGTCATGAAATACCGTCGCATCTCAGGATGCGTCACCGTCAGCGCCTCGCCCTTGCGTATCTGCTCCCTGAAAAGCGGCACCACGGAACCAGAAGAGTCCAGAACGTTGCCGAAACGCACCGCGGAGAAAAAGGTCCGGCCGCTCCGGTTCAAATCCTGCAGCGCCACCTCGGCCAGCCGCTTGGTCACGCCCATCACAGAGACCGGATGCACCGCCTTGTCAGTGGAGATCAGCACGAAGCGCGCCACGCCGTGCTCCAGCGCCAGCTCCCCCAGAACACGCGTCGCCAAGACATTGTTCTTGACCGCCTCGACCGGATTCTGCTCCATCAGCGGCACATGCTTATGCGCCGCAGCGTGGATCACAACCAGCGGCTTGTATTTCAAAAATGTTTCAGTCATGCGGGCACGGTCACCGATGTCCGCCAGAACCGCCGCCACCGGCGTCTCGGAACCGAGCTTCCTTATCTCGCGATCGATTTCATACAAGGCGTTCTCAGAGCGCTCAACCATGACCAGCAGCTCCGGGCCCGTGCGCAAAACCTGGCGCACCAGTTCACTGCCGATCGACCCGCCCGCTCCGGTGACCAAGACCCTTTTACCGCCCAATAATTCCACCACCGACTCCACATCCGGCTTGCTCTCCTCGCGCCCCAGAAGGTCGGCCACGTCGATGTCCCTGATCTTCGAGGCGGTCAGTGTGCCATCCAGCAGCTCATAGTAGCCCGGCACGATCCGGGCCGTGACATGCGCCCGCTCGCAAAGCCGCACCACGCGGCGTATCACGTCGCGCGGCACACGCACCATCGAGACGATCACCTCGTCAACCGCGTGCCGCCGCACAACCTGCGGCAGAACATCAATCCTCCCCAGCACCGCGTGCCCCTGTATCTTGGCGTGATGTTTGGCAGGATCGTCATCGAGAAACCCGACCACCTGCAGCCGGCGCCCGGATTGCCGGTTCAATTCGCGCGCCGCCAGATTGCCTGCCGACCCGGCACCCACCAGCAGCGCCCTGCGCGACCTGCCGCGCTTGAACGAATCCAACGCGAATTCGCCTTCCACGACACAGCGCCACAACAGGCGCACGCCGAGCAGACCGCCCAGCACCAAGAAACTGTTGAAGAACGAGATGCTGTAAGGCGGACGCAACCCCATGTGGCCCGGGAACAACATGCGCGCCGCCAGCAAGGTCACGGTCGAGGCCATCACTGCCACGACAAAGCGCGGCACGTCGCCGACACTCACATAACGCCACAAAGGCTTGTTGCAGCCGAAAACCGTCAGTGCCGCCGATTGCACGAGCCAGACCGTGACGAAAGACAAGGCCACGCGCCGCCAGCCCCACCACGGCTCTTGAAAATCAAAACGCAAAAGGAAGGCCGAGATGTAAGCGGCCAGCATCACCGCGGTGTCTGCCAGAAAACACCCCGCGCGGCCACCCCACACCAAAAGCCTGGACTGCCATATCTCTCTCATGAATTTTTTTATTTAACCAAAAAAACAGCGCGGTTCACAGCCGCAACTTTCGCGCCGCTCACTCGCGTCGCGCATGCACACGGTACAAAACGCCCTCTTTCGTAAATTCTCCGGCCGCCCTTTTAACCGCCGCCGGCACATACCCGTCACACGGCGAGACCACATAGACCGCGCTCCGGCCATCCGAAACCAAGCTTTCCAGTTCACTTTCGCTCTCGCCCGACCAGGGCGTGACCAGCCGCCACGAACTGTTGACAGTCCCGGTCTGACGCGCCGCCAAAAGAGGGCCGGCCGCGGTCGCGTCGGCCACTACTACCGCTTCTTCAGTCAATCCGGAAGCGGCAGCCTCGACAAACTGCCGCGCCGAACGCTCCGTGCCCTTCCACGGCAACAGCCAATAACGGGCCTCGTCCCGGAAAGGCAGATCGCGCCTGCCCGCCAGTCCGTCGGCGCGCCCGCGCGCCACCGCGCAAAGCGCCAGCGGGACCGCAGCCGCGCAAACCATGCCGGCCGCCATCATAAGATATCTGGGACGCGCGTGTTCCCGCGCCCCCAACCCCGCCCACACCGCCAGCAGCCCCAGCGAAGGCAAAACGAAAGTCGCCTGATCCGGCACAAAATAGCGGAACCAGAAGACCATGTGCAGCGCCGTCAACCATAACAGGCAGAGCCGTAAAACACGCTTGCCCGCTAACCCCCTCCAACCGCGCACCGCAAACAGCCAGCAAGGGTTCGCCAGACTGACACCGGCCAGCGCCAGATTGGCCAGCACCAACTTTCCGACCGCAGGCGCCCGCAAGCCC
>CAYRZP010000065.1:0-12175 GCA_964428885.1 uncultured Lentisphaeraceae bacterium | reverse complement strand
CATCTCTGACCATATGGTTTTGCAGCGCGATATCGCCGCGCCGATCTGGGGGAAGGCCGCGCCGGGCGAGAATGTCACGGTTGAGATCGCCGGCCAGAAGAAAAAGGCGACCGCCGACGCGAAGGGCCTGTGGAAGGTGACCCTCGATCCACTCAAGGTCGCGGAGGGCCTCACGCTAACCGTGAAAGGCAAGAACTCCATCACGGTTCAAGACGTGCTCGTCGGCGAGGTCTGGCTGGGCTCAGGCCAGTCAAACATGGCCGGGCACGTCAACGGTTATACGAAAGCCGATCCAGTCCTCGCCCAAGCCGCGACGGTGACTTATCCGAAACTGCGCCTGCTCCACGCTGGCCGCAAGGGGTGGGAGCTGGCCACGCCCGACAACAACGGCAAATTCTCGGCGCTGCTGTTCGCGTTCGGGTTCCGCCTCCAGCAGGAGCTCGACGTGCCGGTCGGCATAATGGTCGGCGCGGTGGGCGGCACGCCTTCGGGCTATTGGCTGACGGAGGAGATGCTGCGGGACGACGCCGCCTGCCGAGAGCAGACGGAAGCTTTCGCCAAGACCTTTGACTTCGATGCAGCGCAGAAGAAATACCAGGAACAGCTTGCGGCGTGGAGGGTGGCGGCGGAGAAGGCCAAACAGGAGAACGCCAAGGCGCCACGCCCCCCCCTCCGCTCCGGTCAAGGTTGGCGAGTCGTCCGGCCGGATCGGCGGCCTGTATCAGGCGCACGTCCAGCCGTTCGTCCCGTATGCGATCCGCGGCGTGTTGTGGGATCAGGGCGAGAGCGGCACGGCCATCACGGGCGTTGACCAGTTTAACGTCATGGGCGCGCTCATCGAGGGCTGGCGCAAGGCTTGGGGACTGGACTTCCCGTTCCTTTACGTGCAGAAATCCAGCGGCGGCGGCACGGCCTGGGACTTGAACGACCCGGTGACGAAAAAAGCGAGCGCGTTCAGCGAACTGCCGCAGCAGGTTCCCGCCCATAACGCAGGACTCTATCGCGAGATGCACATCAGGATCCAACGGCATCCGAAAACAGCCATGGTCATCAGCACCGATCTCGGCAGCGGTATCCATCCCGTGAACAAAGCCGGCTACGGCGCCCGCGCCGTGCGCGTAGCGCGTGGCTTCGTCTACAACCAGCCTGTCGAATTCAGCGGCCCGCTCTATGCTTCGCACGCTGTGGAGGGCAACAAGATCCGCGTGATCTTCACGCATGTCGGACAAGGGCTCGCGGCGCGGCACAGCGAGAAGGTGCAGGGCTTCATGATCGCGGGCACGGACAAGAAATTCGTCTGGGCTGACGCGGTAATCGACGGCAACGCCGTGCTGGCTTCCAGCCCCGCAGTGGCTAGTCCTGTCGCGGTCCGCTATGCGTGGTCAGGCAATGCGCCGTGGGCGAACCTGTTCAACAAGGACGGCCTTCCGGCGCAAACGTTCCGCACTGACGACTGGAATTGATCGGCTATGTGTCAGGCTTTGCCAGGCACGGCCCCGACACCCTCGGCCGGCATCGGGACATCCGTGTCACGTTCGAAATCCGCTGGAGTGAAAGCCGCGTTCATCGAATAGAATTCCGAAGCCTTGTTCTCCAGCAGATCGGACATCCGCACGGTCCGGCCCGAGTAAGCCGATAATGTGCCCATGATGGTCGTGGCGGTGGACATCGCCACCTGCTCTCCCTCATTCACCAGCTCGCCGCTGATGATCCCGTTCAGAAAATCGGCATGCTCCATGATCATGCCGTTCTCGTGACGGTCCTTGATGGCATCCTCGTCATAAGCGACCGGCTTGCCGTCGAAACGCGTGATCTTGCCGCCGCAGGCGACCTCGCCCTCCGACCCCGCCAGCAGAGTGCCGCACCGGTCCGAACAGCCGCTGATGTGCCGCCCGATCGTCTGCACGTGCACAGCTTCGCCGTAATCGAAATCGATCGCCATGCAATCATAGATATTGCCGATCCCGGCCGGCCGGCGGTGACGCGCGCCGATCGCCATGGCGGTCTTGGGGGCGCGTCCGATGAACCAGTTCGCCAAATCTATCTCGTGGATCGCCTGCTCCGTGATCTGGTCCCCGGACATCTCCCAGAAGTGGTACCAGTTGTTGCAGAGATAACCGGCGTTAGATTCGCCATCGCGGCGCGGCCGCACCCAGATGCCGCCATGGCAGCGGTAGACCTGGCCAGCCAAGATGCGCCCGATCGCGCCTTCCCGGATCGGCTTGATCTGGCGCAGAAAACGGTTCGAATGGCGGTGCAGCGTACCGGACAGGATTGAGAGCTTCTTGGACTTGGCATCTGCCGCGCCCTGCAAAAAGTGGCGCAGCCCGGCCGCATCCGTGGCGATCGGCTTTTCCGCGAAAACGTGCTTGCCGGCTTTGACGCAGGCTTCGAGGTGCAACGGGCGGAAAAACGGCGGGGTGGTCAGCAGCACGATCTCCGCGTCCGTCTCCATGATCTTCCGGTACGCGCCCGCGCCGCCGAACGCGAATTTAGGATCGCAGCCGTTGGCCTTGCAGGTCGACTCCGCCTTATCCTTGAAGAAATCGGCCGCGGCGACCAGTTCGGCCTTATGCCCGAGCCGTTCCGCCGCCGCCCTGATGTCACGCACCGCACCGTTGCCGCGTCCGCCGCAGCCGACCACCGCATACTTGAACACGCGCTGAGCCTGCCCAAATGTGATTGACGGTGCCGATGCAAGGGCTCCCGCCCCAGCCATAAAAGCGCGCCGTGACACTGTGATTGAACCCCTCATTGCTAGAACCCCCTGTTAATCGCCACCGGTGCTGCGGCCCATCCGCCCACCGACGAGTTACTCATGTTTTAAGATTGCAATTTTGCCGTTAAATGGCAAGCTGGAAGACTTGGACAACCAAACAGGGCCAGACATTGTTTCGTGAAACAACTTTATTTCTGTCCGCTGATTTGATTAAATTGCGACTGTCATTACACGGAGAACCGTATGCCCCTTCATTGCTGGAGCTATCTGCTGGGAATCGTCTGCCTTCTGCTGGGAGTCTCGATCACTGCCATGCCTGCGCGCATGGCCGTTTTTTACAAGGCGTTGCCCAGGAACAAGGCGGCGGGTTACGTGCTCAGCACCATCGCCTGGATATGGGCCGGCGTAGCGCTCATGACCATGGGGCTGGATCTGCTGGTGCCGTTCCAGAAGTACATCCCATTTTCCGTGCTGGCATGCATTCCCCTGACATGGTTCTGGCTCGACAACCTCCTGCCATGCCGTGCCATCGGCGCCATCCTCACGCTGTTCCCCTACGAGCTGCTGCACGTGGCGCGTGTCCACTCTTCGCCGTGGCGGCTGGTGTTGGTGACGCTGGCGTATCTGTGCATTGTCAAAGGCATGATCCTGCTGCTCTACCCCTGGAAAATGCGGCAGGCCATCGACTGGTTCGGCCAGCGCCTGACCCTCTTCCGGGTGGCGGGCGCGGCGCACGCCCTGCTGGGCATACTGTTAATTGCTCTGGGCGCGACGGTCTTGCGCTAGAGACCAGCACTCTGTACAACCGCCATATTCAGTTCAAGACAGGATCGCAGGATTGCCGTGATCGGTTTTATCGGCCACGAATCAGGTTAATCATGCGATCCTGCTCTAATTCCGGCGGGCTTATTTACTGCAGCAGCTCGCCGCGCAGACAGAAGAAGCCGTTGGTCAGCGCCTGCGCAGGCTTGTACCAACTGCGGGTGGCGGGTTTCTGGGCATGCGTGACTGCCTCGATACCGTTGGTGCTCCATCCCGGATTATCAAGCGTGCGCGCCATTTGTAAATACACGCTCACGTACGGCGCGGTTCCGGACAACTGCCGCGGAATGTCAACCACAAACGTCCCCTCCACCTGCAGCACGTTAAGCAACGGCGCGTTTGAAACAAGGTTCGTCCCGAATGCATACTCGAAGCCGTTATTCACACCGTCCTCGTCGGAGTCCGCCACAAAAGCCTCGCCGACCGACATGCCGGGACAGTTAGCCTGGGCCCATGCCTCGAAACCCTCCAGCGCAGCACCCCCCCCCTTCGATCCTGACATCGTCAACACAGACGCCGTAACCCCAGAAGGTCGCCCCCTCGAAAGCAATATAGTAAGTCTGACCCGCTGACGGCAGGTCGATGACCTGCTGTGTCCATGTCGCAACATTCGCCGTATAAGTCGCCAGCAACGTCCAGCTACCGCCGGGCGAAGTTTTGTAATAGACCCTCAGTTGGTCCTGCGCCTGCGCCTCACCCCATTGTTCCATATAATGCCAGAAAGTCAGACGCGCCGCCGAATACGCGCTGCCGACCTCGACCGCCGGCGACACAAGCTTGGTCGTGTATTCATCGCCATACTCATCAAAAAAGAAAGCGTTGTAAGATCCGGCATAGGCGCTTGACGGCACACCACCGTACATATCAGAACCGTTGACAAACGCCCAGTCGTGGCTGCCTTCCACGTGTTCATGTGTCCAACCTGACGGCATGGCGCCGCCGTTTTCGAACCCCTCGTAGAAGATCGGCGACCATTCATCTTGAGCGAACGCCCGCATGGAAAGCAGGCACACCAAAATCAAAACCGCCCGCACCAAGCGCATTTTCATTCGGCACCTCACTCCGGTTGATCTGAGACTTTGTTTTTCTGCGTGTAGCGCCGGCATTTCACGCCAGCCTCTTTCATGAGTTTTTCCGTCTGCGCGGTGAACGCGTAATCGCCGCCGTAGACCACCTCTCTGATGCCCGCGTTGATGATCATTTTAGCGCACGTCAGACACGGGCTTATTGTCACATAAATTGTCGCTCCGGCCAAGCGTATCCCGTAATACGCCGCCTGGCAGATGGCGTTCTGCTCGGCATGCACGCAGATGCACTCTTCCAGGCTGGCGCCTGACGGGGCCTTGCCGGCGCAGCGCGCGCAGCCGCCGGCGAAACAGTTGGCGACACCGCGTGGAGTGCCGTTGTAGCCGGTCGATATGATCCGGTTTTCAGACACCACCACAGCCGCGACCTTGCGCCGCAGGCAGTTGGCGCGCGTGGCGGTCACACGCGCAATCTCCATGAAATATGTGTCCCAGTCCGGTCGCGGGTCCGCGATCTTTTTCTGCTTACCGGCCATAACCACACCCTCACACACTCTCTCACATACCAACACACTACTTACGGCTTGCTGTCAGCGGCTTTCGGCTTGCGCGCCGCGCGTTTCTTGCCGGCCTGAGTCTTCTCAGCCGCAGCCTCTGCCCGTTCCGACTGCGAACCTGTCCGCAGAGGCAGCTCGCCCTTCATCCTGAAAGTCAGGCTCTGCTTGTCGTCGGCGACACCGATCTCCACCACGCCTTGCGTCAGCATGCCCCTCAGCATCTCTTCGGCCAGAGGGTCTTCCAGATAGCGCTCAACCGTGCGGCGTAAAGGCCTGGCCCCGTGCGCGGGATCATAGCCATTCGCCACCAGCAGATCAGTCGCTTCATCTGTAAGTTCCAGAGAAATCGACTTGGCCTCAAGCCGGCCGCGCACCATCGCCATCTCCAGATCAAGTATTTTGACCACATCGGATTTGACGATCTTTTTGAATACGATCACCTCGTCAAAACGGTTGAGCAGTTCGGGCTTGAACACTTGCTTGGCAGCGTTCATCATGCGCTCGCGCAAACGGTCGTAGTCCTCCGCCGAGGTCTCACGCGCGAATCCCAAGCCCTGCCCCTGACGCTCGTGGTCATAACCGAGGTTTGATGTCAGGATCACCACGGTGTTACGGAAATCAATCTGCCTGCCGAGGCTGTCGGTCAGCCGCCCCTCTTCCAATATCTGCAGCAGCATGTTCATGACATCCGGATGGGCCTTCTCGACCTCGTCGAACAGCACCACGCTGTACGGCCGCCGCCGCACCCTCTCGGTGAGCTGCCCGCCCTCCTCATGCCCGATGTAGCCAGGCGGCGATCCCACCAGCCGCGAAACGGTGAACTTCTCCATGTACTCCGACATGTCGATCTGGATCAGGGCCTTGTCGTCGCCGAACATCTTTTGCGCCAGAATTTTCGCCAGCAGTGTCTTGCCGACCCCGGTCGGCCCAAGAAAAATGAACGAGCCGATCGGGCGTTTGGGATCCTTCAGGTCAGCCCGCGACCGACGCAAAGCCCGCGCCACCGCCTCGATCGCCGGCTCCTGCCCCACGACCGAATCGCGCAGTTCCTGCTCGATATTGAGCATCCGCGCCAATTCGGTCTCGTTCATGCGCTTGATCGGGACGCCCGTGATGTGCGCGACCGTTTCGGTGACGTCATCGGCGCTCACCGGCAAAGCTTTCTCCGTGTGCTCGGCTTTCCAAGCCGCGACCACGCCCTCCAGTTCCGCCTTGGCCTTGCGCTCCTCGTCCCGCAAGGCCGCGGCCTCCTCAAAGTGCTGATCGCGGATCGCGACATTCTTTTTCTGCCCGATCTCAAGAATCCGCCGCTCGTACTCACGCACGTCCGGCGGCCTCACCGCGGCCCGCATCCTGATACGCGCCCCCGACTCGTCGATCGCGTCAATGGCCTTGTCCGGCAACTGCCGTCCGGGCTGGTAGCGGGCGGTGAGTTTCACGGCGGCCTCAAGCGCGGACTGGTCATAAAGCACATTGTGATGAGCCTCATAACGCGGCGCGATGCCCTTTAAAATTGTGATCGTCTCGTCCAGCGAAGGCTCGTCGACACGCACAGTCTGGAAGCGCCGCTCCAGCGCCGCGTCCTTTTCAATGCGCAGGCGGTACTCGTTCAGAGTGGTGGCGCCGATGCACTGCAACTCGCCGCGCGCCAGCGCGGGCTTGATGATGTTGGCCGCGTCCATGGCGCCCTCGGCGCCGCCGGCACCGACGATCGTGTGCAGTTCGTCCAGAAAAAGCACGATGTTCTTCTCGCGCCGGATCTCGTCCACAACGGCCTTGATGCGCTCTTCGAACTGGCCGCGGTATTTCGTGCCAGCCACCAGCAAAGCCATGTCCAGTGCCACAACGCGCTTGTCCCGCATGCGCTCGGGCACGTTGCCCATGACGATCGCCTGGGCCAGCCCCTCGACAACCGCGGTTTTGCCCACGCCAGCCTCGCCCAGCAGCGCCGCGTTATTCTTAGACCGGCGGCAGAGTATCTGTATCACGCGCTCGATCTCGCTGGTCCGACCCACCACCGGATCGAGATCGCCTTTTTTCGCTAGTTCCGTCAGATCCCGTCCGAAGGCATTGAGAGCCGGTGTCTTGGGCCGCTCCTTGGCGGCTTTTGGCGCCGTTCCGCCAAAAGTTTTCCCGGAGCCTGATCCGCTGGGCGCATCCTGACCGCCTTCCGCATCCGGACGCGGACCGAACTTCTCGTCAACGCCGCCGTCGCCCTCCATATAGCGGCGTATCCCTTCTATCACCTCGTTGAGTCCGACATTGAGCGACTGCAGCACCTGGGCGGCCACGCCCTCGCCTTCACGCAGCAGCGCCAGCAGCAGATGTTCGGTGCCCGCCAGCGGCTGGTTCATCGCTTGCGCCTCCGCCATGGCCAGATGCAGAACCTTTTTGGAACGCGGCGTGTACGGCAACTCGCCCTTGGTCTTGGTCTCTCCGCCGAAACCCACCATCCGCTCCACCGCGATCCGCACGTCGTCCAGCTCAACATCCATGTCCTCAAGCACTTCCACCGCCACGCCTTCATCAAGTGCCACCAGCCCCAGCAAAAGATGCTCTGTGCCGATATACGGATGGTTGAAACGTTCCGCCTCACGAGCGGCCAACTGCACCGCGCGCTGCGCCCGTTCTGTGAAATTTTCCAAAAAATTCATGCTCTCCCTTTCAAAAAGTTAAACCCGGCGCCTGCCGAACTAAACCGATCCGCTTTTCAGCCGGACGCCGGTCATCTGACGCCGCAAAAAAACAGCCCTCTGCTCATCACGCTCATCCGCCGTCATCACAAAACCCTGGCACTTCTGCAAATGCCCGGGCTGCATCGCCAGGATCAGACTGTCGACATCCGACACCAGCAGCCGGGTACAAAGTTTCATGGCAGCGCCCAGACGTATGGCCGACAAAAACTCAAGCGCTTCGGAAGTGGATAGCAGCCGCGCGTTTTTCAGCACGCTCAGCGCACGCGCCAGGCAATCGACCAGCACCAGCGGCGATTCCCGCATCAGCCGCACCCGCGCGTTGCGCTCCTGCCGCACCACTTCGGCGCTTATGCGCTGGACCCGGCCGACTATCGCAGCCTCTTCAACCCCAAGCGTATCCATGTTCGATATCTGGTAAATCTGGCCAGACGCATCCGACCCCTCGCCGCAAACACCGCGCACCAAAAGGCGCATGCGCTCCAGCCCGCGTATGACAGGTTCAAGCTCTCCAAGCAGCCGCAACCCCATCAGGTGCAGCATGGCGCCAGCCCGTAATCCCGTACCCACGTTGCTGGGGCACGCCGTCAGATAGCCCAGCCGCGGCGACCAGGCGTATTTCAGATGACGCTCAAGCGCCGTGTCCAGATCGTCCGCCGCGCGCCAAGCCATGTGCATATCCAGTCCGGGCGAGAACCCCTGTATGCGCAGGTGGTCCTCCTCGTTGATCATAACGCAATACGACTTGTCAGATTCAAACGCCACACCGCCGCCAGCCGGATTTTCAAGCAGGTCCTTGCTGATCAGATGCGCTTCGCACAACACGTCGCGCTCTTGCTCGTCAAAACCGTCTATTAACGCCACGCGCGCTTGCGGTCTCTCGGAACGCAATGCATCGCGCACCGCGTTGAAGATACGCGCGCGGTCCTCCTCGGCGGCCCATTCCGGGAACCGCTCGCCCGCCAGATTGCGGGCCAGCCGCACCCGGCAGCTCATCGCGATCTCGTAGTCCTGAACATTCCGAACGCTTTTCGCTGAGGCGTTTTGTTTGAAATCCAATATCATTCGTTACCGCTCCCCTCGCGTCCGTTTTCCGCATCCAACCGCCGCAAGCGGTCGCGAAGTTTGCCCGCCTCCTCGTACTGCTGCATCCGGACCGCCTCGGCCAGCGCTTCCTCGATGTTTCTGCGCCGCAGATCAGCCTGTGCCTGCCGCGGCGCCTTGCCGACATGTTGCCGCGCACGATGCAGGTCGAAAATGGCGCCGTCCAGCTCTTTGGCGAACGCCTCATAACACGCCGGACACCCCAGCCGCGAACGCTTGCGGTACTCGTCGCGCGTGATGCCGCAGGCGGCGCAAGACTGGTCCGACATGCTCAATGCCCGCCCGACGATCTCGAAAGCGGCATCAAGGATCATGCCCATCAGCGGCAAAGGCGGCATGGCCGGGCCTTTGTCCGCCGCAGGCTCACCGCCGGTTTTGCCGACGGCTGCCGCGGCGCATTCACGGCAAACAAACAGCTCCTCTGTCCCGCCGTCAACCGCTTTGTGTATGGCGGTCTCCGCATCCGCCTTATGGCAAAGTTCACATTTCATCTTATCATTCCAAACGGAGAACAGGATAACACATAACCCGCCTGGATTCAATGAAGGGGCAAACAGAAAAAAAGGTTCAGAGGTCATGGGTTACGTCACTTTACCGAATAATTTGTTGCGTCATGCCGCGAGGGCCGCTATTTTCTAGGCATGACACGGTTTGAAAGCCTTGCGCTACTGACTGCCACCGCTGCGGCCGGAGCAATTGCGGGATCATCGTTCGGCGCCTTCATGGCCGCCGCGCTCGCCGCTGCCGTCGCCACGTGGCGGGTCTTCCCGCCGCTTTCGCGCTGCCGCCAGATATTCGTCAACCTCGACCCGCACCGACAAGACCCGCAAGCGCTGCCGCAGACCCTGCGCTACGCGCTTGACGAGGTCATAAGCTCGCAAAAACCGCTGCTGGCGCGCATTTCGCCGCCGGCCGGCCAGGCGCGCCAAGGCTGCCGGCTCGACATCACCATGGACCATGACTTGGAAATCAGACGCGTCGGACTGCGCGCCGCCAAGCTCGGACGCAAGAACGTCTGGATCGCGGAACACCCGCTGCCGCTGACTCTGCCGGACGCGCGGGCTGTGACCCTGCGCCTCGCGCCATCAGGCCGTGCGCGTGTGCGCGTCACGTCCGCCGCCGCGCCGCCCTGCCCCCGCTCACTGTGGCTTGCCGTCACCGCCGCCGCGTCCGCGGCCTGCCTGCTGGACTGCGCTTGGCTGCTAGCGGCCGCCCTCGGCTTCGCGTTTCAGACCGGCCTCGTCCAATATTTCCAAGACCGTACGCCAACAGATCTTCAGGTCTAGCCGCCACGTCCGGTTGCATAGGTAGTAGTAGTCCAGCAGGCACATGTCGTCAAAAGTAAGCCTGTTGCGTCCCGCAATCTGCCACAGCCCGGTGATGCCCGGCTTGCCTTTCAGGCGCAAAGTGTGGCAGGGACGGGTGTAATGTGCCTGGTCGCTGGCGGGCAATGGCCGCGGGCCCACAAAGCGCATCTCGCCTCGCGCCACGTTCAATAGCTGCGGCAGCTCGTCAAGAAAAACACGCCGCATAAAACGTCCGGCACTCGTCACCCGCGGATCGTCTTCTAACTTGAACAGCCGTCCGTCACGTTCCGTGACCTTCTGAAGCCCATTGTGCAGGCTTTCAGAGGCATGGAGCATGGTGCGGAACTTGAACAGGTTGAAGGGCCGCCCGCCGCAGCCGTATCGCTCCTGGCGGTAAAACACCGGCCGTCCGTCAGTCACCAGCACCAGCAGGGCCAACGCCAGAAACAAAGGCGCGGCGACAAGGATGATCAGAATTGCCAAGAACCGTTCCGCCGGCCCGCACCGCCAGACTCCCGCCGCCGGCAGGCGGAACATGAAATACCCTTCTTCAGCAGCACCGGCCGGACCGCGCGCGAGCAAAGGCGCGGCCAAGAACGGCACCGCCGCTCCGTTCCCCTTTTCCGCGGCATCACCGATAAACGCCAGAAGCTCCCCAGTCGTCACGCCGCCCCTGCCTGTAAATTTTATAATCATCCCCTTGCCGATAAGTATCCGCTTCCCCGCACGTCAGATCAAGCGCATATTCAGGCAGTCAATGTCACAAACCTATGGACAATATCACGCAACTCTTTAAACTACTAATCATCAATCGGAGGTTACGCGAATGTCAGACTTGAAAACATCGATGTTTCTCCGCCACGCGGCCGCTTTCACGCTGGTTTGCGCTTTGTCCGGCTGCCGCACCTCTTACACCACCCTGGTGCAGGACCGCGAGACTCTGACACAACTGGCGCCATTCATCTATATTCTCAGCGGCAATTACGACGGTTCTGCCACGGCGGCAGATTTCAAGGCCGCCGGCGATCTGGGCATCGGTACCTTCGAGGGGCTGGACGGCGAGGCGGTCATGCTGGACGGCGTCGTCTACCAGATCAAAGGCGACGGCTCGGTCTTGATCCCGGATGACCGCACGCGCATGCCCTTCGGCGCCTGCACGCTCTTCGACCACGACCGCCGGCATAAGATCAAGCACATCGCGTCATATGAAAGTTTCGGACAGGCGCTGGAGGGGGCCTTTGAAGAACCGCATATTTTTTACGCGGTCAAGGCCGAAGGCACCTTCAGGCGGATCACAGTGCGCAGTTGCGACCGGCAGACAAAACCATATGTGCCTCTGTCCGAGGTTACGCGACTGCAGCACGAGTACACCTACAGCGACATCAAAGGCACACTGGTCGGCTTCTGGACGCCGCGTTTCATGCCGGGCGCGATCGGCGTGCCGGGCTTTCACCTGCACTTCATAGCGCACGACCGCGCGCGCGGCGGCCACGTGCTGGACTTCGCCGCCGACCATCTCGACACCGCCATCGACCCGACACCCCGCGTCACGATCGACTTCTCGGCGCCGGCCGACGTGCCGCTCATGCGCGAAGACATCGAACGCCACGTGCACGATGCCGAAAGCAAACGAGATTGACAGCGGGACGGCGCGCCGCAACCGTTCGAACCACAGCAATTGGGGGAGCAGTTTTTCTATGCGCCTGTAGGCTACAGGCAATCGCCTCCGAAGCCGACACTTTTTTGAGAAATTTTTTTGGATTGACTCTTTTCGCCCACCCCCCGCATAATAAATGCCAATCATGGGAACCGGTGTGTCACCGGCCAAGCCTAAGGGATCCTGTTGTAAAAATTTCATTATTGAAAGACAAGGATTAACGCCATGAACCTTTCGGGCCCGTCCTCTGCCCCGCTCGCCGCGGCTGCGGCCGTGGTAGTCTTCAGTTCC
>CAYRZP010000064.1:9100-12598 GCA_964428885.1 uncultured Lentisphaeraceae bacterium | reverse complement strand
CTCGGACGCTACGGCGGAACGGAGGAGGCGTCGCTTACGTTCGAGCCGCCTGGCATGATACTCTATCTCCACTAGCATCCCATAGGGGGTGTAAAACTTGTATGCCGCCCCCTTCCCCCCGTTGATTCATTGGGCCTTTTTGCGAATTACGCCCCCTCGACCGCCACAATGCCATTTTATCCCGTCACATAAACGTTTCAATCGTGGCTTCACCATACACCCTTCCGGTTTTTTGCGCATCCGGGTTTTCGACATTTTGGGCTAAGCACAATGGCCGCCCGGACTTTTCAGCCACCCCGGCAAAGCTTTTCTCAAGACCGCCGGCTCCATTCCCGATTCGTCCAGGTTTTCAAGAGAGTGCCACTGGAACCCGATCCAGCTCTCAGACGCGTTGACTTCCTCGCGAGACGACACGCCGGGCAAGCGCATCTCGAAAACAATGTTCAGCTCAGAGCGCGGCACACCCTCCTGCACGAACGCGTGTTCGCAGCACCCCAAGAAGCGCCCAACCTCGGCTTCAAGCCCTGTCTCTTCCAACATCTCGCGCGCCAGCGCGTGCCGGCCCTGCTCGCCGAACTCCACATGTCCGCCCGGCAGATAACGCACTCCGGAACGCCGCCCGTAACACAGCAGCAACATCCCGTCCAGCGCGCAAACGCCGCGCGCCAAAAACTCAATCGCACCGCTTCCGCACATTTTCAAACCTCATGGCATCCAGCCGCCGCGGGCACCGACGCATCAACACTCTCGTTATGATCCGCTCTGGCAAGATCCCAGGGATACGCGCCGAACGCGAGCAACGCCTCGCCCGCCAGAAAGAGCGAACCGCAAACCACCACCACACCGCCGTAATTGCCGGCCCAATCGCGCGCCTCGTTCAGACCCTGCGCGAGACACCCGCAAGCCGAGACCTGGCCGATGCCGGCCACGCGCATGATCCCGGCTGTCTCGCCGGCCTTTACGGAACGCGCGTTAGGGATTGCCACAGCCCAGGCCCTTTTCACCACCGGCGCCAGCTCGCGCAAATGCCCGAGGATGTCCTTGTCGCCGCAAAATCCCGCGACCAGCGCCACGCCGGACTTGATGCCGCAGCCCTTCAAAGCCAGACGCAGAGCCCGCGCCCCGTCAGGATTATGCGCCCCGTCAACCACCACCGGAGGCTTTTCAGCCACCAACTGGAACCGTCCCGGCCAGCAGACCCTCTCCAACCCTTTGACATAAGCTGCGTCAGGAACATCAAGCCCGCAGGCCGCCACGCTATCCAAAGCCGCCACCGCCGCGCAGACGTTCTCAATCTGGAACGCCCCGGCCAGAGGCAGACGCAGCGGCGGCAACTGACGCGACGGCGTGGATATCCTCACAGTCTGACCGTCCAGGCCCGCCTTGCACACCTTGACATCCGCTGTACCGGCGACATCCACGAGCGGAGAGCGCTTATCCTCCGCCGCGGACTCGATCACGGCGCGGGCCGCGTCCGGCATGGCGGCACAGACCACCGGCCTTCCGGTTTTTATGATCCCGGCCTTTTCTGCGGCCACGGCCGTCAGCGTGTGGCCCAGCCAATCGCAGTGGTCCAGGGCGATCCGCGTTATAACAGACACCAGCGGCGTCACGACATTCGTGGCGTCCCAACGTCCGCCCAGCCCGGTCTCCAAAACAGCGAGCCTGATGTTATTCCCGCGGAAAATCACGAACGCCGCCGCCGTCATGGCCTCGAAATAAGTTATCTCGGAGCCCAGTCTCTGCTCGACCGCGCCAGCGACGGACTCAACCGCGCGGGCGGCAGCCTCCAGCGCTTCGTCGCCAACGGGCGTGCCGTTGATCATGAAGCGCTCGTTGATGCATATCAAATGCGGTGAAGTATAGCGGCCCACTTTATAACCGGCACAGCGCAATACCGCCTCGCACATCGCGGCAACCGAACCCTTGCCGTTGGTGCCGGCGATATGGACGGCGGCGATATCGAGTTGCGGATTTCCCAGCGCGTCCAGCAAGGCGCTGATTTTTTCAAGACCGGGCCTTATGCCGAAACGGCGACGTTGCGCCAGCTTTTGAAGATAATCGAGCGCGGCCATTTCATCCGTCCCATATTGGCGGCCTCAGGCGAAAAAGGGCCAGGGGCGCGACCCCGCCCCGGCGGGTCACCGCCCCAACGACAGCCTTCTCGCAAGCCTCTCCGGCAACCCGGCCTTGATATTCTTTTCCATCGACGCCTGCAGGTCATACGGCACCCGCACAAAATCTATCTCTTTGTTCTTGACGCAGTAGATGACATAAGAACTGCGCGGGTCATTATCACGCGGCTGGCCCACGCTGCCGACGTTGATGAAAAACTTCTGCCCGAAGGCCATCTTGATCTTGCACGGTTCGACCCGCGTGGTTTCGCGCTGCTTCTCATAGATCATCGGCACATGCGTGTGCCCGTGGAAACAGATCGCGGTCACCTGATAGTTAAAGTTCGCCTCTGCCGCCAGAGAATCGAAGACATATCCCCACCGCTCGGGCATGTCCAGCGTACTGTGAACCAGCGTGAACCCGCCGTGCGCCTTGTGGAAAGGCAGGTCGTGCAACCATTTTGCATCCTCTTCAGTCAACTGACGCCTGGTCCAGGCGATCACACTCGCCGCCAAGGGCTGAAAATCATCCAAGCTCTCGTGATATGAGCAGTAATGGTCATGGTTTCCGCGGACCGTCATACAGCCCAGCTCGCGGACCACCTTAATGCACTGCGAAGGACTGGCGTTGTAGCCCACCACGTCTCCCACGCACACGAAGTCCGTGACCCCCTTTGACCGCGCGTCTTCGACCACTGCGTTCAGGGCTTCCAGATTAGCGTGAATATCACCCAGAATGGCGTACTTTTTATCCATGACCTCGCAAAGGACATCAGGTGATTTTCATGGCGGCGGCGGCCAAAGGCAGATCCTCGGCCGTAGTGATTTTAATGTTCGGGAGCGGCCACTCCACCAGACGCACCACTTCGCCAAGCAGTTCAACGGCACCGGCCTCGTCAGTGACCGTGGCGTTTTGCGACGCCACCTCCCGGTAGGCGCGCCGCAACAGTTCCAGATTGAACGCCTGCGGCGTCTGGACCGCCCACAGTTTAGAGCGGTCAAGGGTGCGCGTGACCGTGCTGCCGCGCTCAACATACTTAATGGTGTCCCAAATGCGCGCCGCCGCGACACCGCATCCGTTCCGCTTCGCACATTTGATCGTCTCTGATATCAGTTGCGGAGTCACGCACGGGCGCGCTCCGTCATGCACCACCACGATACGCGTGTCGGGATCAAGCTCTGCCATACCGTTCAGCACGGAATCCTGCCGGCGCCCGCCGCCGGCCACAACCTTGAGGGCCTTGGATATCCCGAACATCTGTATCACGCTCCGGGCGGCCATCACCTGATCCTTGCGGGCCACCAGCACGATCTGGTCGATATCGGAACACTGCTCAAAAGCCAAAAGTGACCACGCCACGACCGGTTTGGGGCCAAGGTTCAA
>CAYRZP010000064.1:0-9000 GCA_964428885.1 uncultured Lentisphaeraceae bacterium | reverse complement strand
AAAAAGCCGCCGGAAGCCCGGAGGCCATAGCGCGACAGTTCCTTCAATTGAGCATGCGTCCCGGACACGGCAGATCCGGCCCCTCAATAAACGCCACGGCGTTTTTGCCCGCCACCGAGCCGATGGCGTGGGCGGCCAGGAACCACATCGTGGCGAAGACCACGACCGTCGCGGCCAAGGCGGCGATGGCCGCCGCCGTCGTAAAAGCCGGCGAAGGCTCATGGTGTTCCGCGAAATCCGCCGGGGTGAGCGGCGTCATCTGCACGCCTTCAGGAAAAGCGCCGCCGCCCTCGGCTGCAGCCGCCTCCGCATCCTTAACGCCGGGCCGTTTTATTTTCAGAGTCTTCTTCTGAGTCACGGTCGCGGTCGCCGCGGTCGCGGCCTCCGCGGCCGGCAAAGCCGAGTCCGGTATGCGCGATGTCTGGCGCACAACTGTCGTCGGGCTTTTAGCAATCGGCACAACCGCGGGCGTCGTCAGATCCGAAGGGCGTTTCAGGCGGATGGTCTTCGGCCCTCCTTTGTCCTCGCCCACCGGGGCCATGCCAATGGCCGATTCCAACGAAATGCGGGATGTCTTAGACTTGGCCGCGTGTTGCTGATACGGCGAAAGCGGTTTCGGCCCGGACGGCAACGGGTTCGATCCCGGCACCGGCGGATGCTGCGGCTGCAGCGGCGAAACAACGCCTGCCGCCGCGGTGTCCATCTTGGTGATCGACTGCGTCGAACCCGGCGCGCGGGCCTCACCTGGCGCGCCGCCCGGCACGGCCAACGGGCGCAGCCGCACCGTGACCGGGCGTATGGCCGCCGCCATTGAAGCTTTGGCCACCTCTTCCGGCACCGGGACCCGCGACGTGGCGCGCGGGCCCGGCTGCGCTAATGTCGCAGCGGCACTATCAGGCTCCGCCTCGGCGGCTGTGACAGCCGGCTTGAGCCTCACGGTGATCGGACGCGGCGCGCCCGAGGCGGCCGGCGCTGTCGGCGCTGCTGTCAATGGTGACACTTTAGGGGGGATTCCGCCTTGCTGCACATCTTCCTGCTCGGACATGACAAATAACCTCCGTCTTTAAAAACACCGTTTCAAACGGCCATCACTTCCGCCTCTTTGTTCTTCAGCTCGATATCGATCTTAGCGATGCGGGAGTCGGTGGACTTCTGAACCTCCTCAAGCCCGCGGTCACGCTCGTCTTCCGTGATCTTGCCGCCCTTCTGCAAAGCCTTGATCATGTCGTTGGCGTCGCGGCGCACGTTGCGCACCGCGATGCGCGCCTCCTCCGCCTGGCGCTTGGCCACCTTCACGATCTCCTTGCGGCGCTCTTCGTTCAACTCGGGGATCGGCACGCGCACCACGCGCCCGTCGTTGCGCGGCGTGACCCCTAGATTCGCCGCCAGTATCGCCTTCTCTATTTCCGGCAGGGCCGTCGGATCGTAAGCGCTGATCACGATCAGCCGCGGCTCCGGCGTAGATATGTTCGCCAGATCGCGCAAACGCGTCGGCGTGCCGTAATACATCACCTGCACGCCGTCCACCAGCGCCGGCGAAGCCTTGCCCGTGCGCAACCCGGCAAACTGATCCTTCACCATTTTAAGCGTGTTGTCCATCTTCTCCATGGTGTCGAGAAGCACATCATCCAACGTCTCCATCGCTCCTGCCCTCCTCCTTACCGTAAAAACTTACGCCTGACACGCCTTGACGCCGTCGCCGACCAGCGTCCCGATCGTCTCTCCGCGCACGATCCGCTCCAAGGCGTCCTCGTCATAAAAGTCGAAAACCACTATAGGTATGCGGTTGTCCATGCACAAAGCGAATGCCGCGGAATCCATCACACGCAGCCGCTTGCTCAACGCATCCTCGTACGTCACCGTGTCATAACGCTTGGCGTTCGGGTCCAAGTTCGGATCAGCCGTGTATATGCCGTCCACCTTGGTGGCCTTCAAAAGCACCTCGGCCCCGATCTCGCTGGCGCGCAAAGCCGCCGCCGAATCAGTGCTGAAATAAGGGTTCCCGGTGCCGCCCGCGAAAATCACCACCCTGCCTTTCTCAAGATGCCGCATGGCCTTGCGCTGTATGAAGGGCTCGGCCACCTGATGCATCTCTATGGCGGTCTGCAGCCGCGTTTCCAGACCGAGGTGCTCCAATGCGTTCTGCATGGCCAGACCGTTGATGATCGTCGCCAGCATGCCCATGTTGTCGCCGGTCGTGCGGCTGACACCTTTGGTCACGCCCTTGATTCCGCGGAAGATGTTGCCGCCGCCCAGCACGATGCCGATCTGCACGCCTATCTCAACGATGCGATACACCCTGCGGGCCATGGACGCCAACGCCTCCGGGTCTATGCACTCGCCGGAAGCGCGGTTACCAAGCACCTCGCCGCTGAGCTTCAGCAGAACCCGCTTGTACTTTATGCCGTCATGCCCTCGCGTTTCCAGGAGCACCCCCTTTCAGCGCATCTTTCAAAACGCTTTCAATCTTACTGAAACCGCCCCCTCAGGTAAACCGCTATTTTTTAAACCGGCGGGCAAGTTTCTTCCGGCACGCTCTTTCAACGCTTCGGAGGCGCGGCCTCGCGAACCACCGCGCCGAACTCTTCGCTGAGCACCAGCACGGAGAGCCGCAATGCCACCTCCATATCGTCGGCATTTAGCGAGGCGTAGTCGAACCTGCCGCGCAGGTCGGTATAGCCGTCCTTGCAGAATTTGACGTTGCCGTCACCCAGCTTGGCGTAAACCTTGACGTAGGCGCCCGGAATCGCCTTGCCGCTCTCGGCGTGGGTCACCCGCAACTGCCCGTAGCTCTCGATCATCTGCACCTTCAGCGTGTTGGCGTAATATGCCTGGGCCTTGCGGACACCGCCAGCCACCGCCTCGACCATCACGTTCCGGGCCTTGAATTCCGGCGGCAGGCCAAGGTTCACAGGCCCCCCGCCCACGGGTATCGCGATGTCCTTGACGAGCACAGGGCGTATGTAGGAGAACTGCGCCGCGCCCTCCTGCATGAAGGGATTGCGCGAGAAGAGCAGCTCAATGTCCATGGGATAGAAGTTGATCCGGCACTCCTTGACATTACGCGCGTCCAGCCTGACCTGCCCGGCCTCGACCTGCAGTTCCAAGACCGGCTCAGTCGCCGCCAGCGCCCCCTGCGCCTGCTCGCGGTCTTCACCGTCCGCGACCGCGGCGCCCTTGCCGCTGATTTCGCCGACCTGTGCCAGCACCTGCGCGAAACGGTCGCGCCACCGCTTGACGCCGTGCCCGGCATGTCTGGCGGCCAACGCCCCGGCCTTCTCAATGTCGCCGGTGTAAAAGGCCAGGTACGCCTCCATGTAGTCGCACTGCAATTGCGCCGGCACGGCAGCGCGGTCAACCCGCCTGTACCATCGCAGCGCCTCATCCGCGCGGTCCTGCAGCGCCATGTAGCAGGCCACGGCCAATGTGTCTTCGGCATCCGGCCGCGGCTTGTAGCTGAGCGTCTTCATGAAACGCTGATACTGCGCCAAAAGGGATTTGTTGAGGATCGTGCGCCGCTCACCGACCTGGTGCGCCCGCGGATTGACCAGCGGCGCGTATTCCAGATGCTGGTAGTCGAAACGCTCGACCGGATCGAGTCGCAGCAGCGGCGAGTCCAGCCAAAGCCCGCAGCGGCCCGCGAACGTCGAATGTCGCAGATATTCCCTGATCGCGCCCGGCGTGTTGTGCTTGAAACCATACCCCCAGAGCGTGTCGTTGTAAAAATGCCGGGCCTCCAGCAGCGACAGCGCGCGTTTGAAGAATTGAGCGTCGGGCCTGTTCATGCGCCAGGCCGTCTCCGCCAGATCAATACGGTGCAGGTTCACGGATCCCAGGAACTCCAGGACCTCTTCGTCGCTGCCGTGCTGCGAGAGCCACGCCCAGGATGTCTTGTCCGTGCGGCTGAGCTTTGCCACCACGTTGAAGACGAACGGCGCGGCGCTGCCAACCACCTTGCCGCCCGCGGACAGCGTCACCGGGTAATGCGGGAACGCGCCGGTAGTCGGAAAATAGAAGAAATACTCCTGCGTCTGCGTGCTGTACGGCTCCAGCACGACATAATGGCCGCGGGTGTAAAAGCCGTTGTTGACCGGCAGCGCCCCCCACGGTATCTGCAGCAGCACGTCCAGCTTCTGGCGGTTGCCGGTCGGGTTGGTAAGCACCACCTGCGCGCCGTAAACCACCTGCGGCAGGAACTCCTCGGTCACCAGTTTGTCGAAACGCTCGTTGTTCTCGAAGCGCTCGCGGTCGTCGGCCCGGAAGAAATTCTGCGCCACCAGCACCTGCCCCGCCGCCGGGCCGCGCGCGGCCTCGCGGATCTCGCGGTGGAAGAACACCAGCGGTGAGCCCGCCTTCAGAGTGTACCCCGTGCCCGCCGTGGCCTCAGCGTGCCGCGCGGCCTTGAACGGCACGTTCAGAACCGCCAGCGCCATCATCATCCCGGTGAAGTTCGTTGTGGCTTCCGGGAAAGCCTCTGACAAGAAGGGTGTCTTGCCGTCATGCCCGGCGTAGTCGCGCCAGAAGGCGTTGACCGGCACCAGGCCGGCGGTGTGCTCTTCGATGCGTCTGTGGTAGTAGTTGTTCTCGGCCAGCTCCTGCGTCTTTTCCATCTTCTGGTAGAAGCGCCGCGCCGCCTCGCGCGCTCCCCGCATGTCCTCCATAAAGAAGGGATCTTCAGTCGGCGCGTCAGCCCCGTCGCGCCCGCCCGAAGCCGTTTTTCTTGCCTTCTGATCAAGAGGGGCCGGTGCTTTAACCGCTGACGGCTGGGCGGGCGCCGCCGCTGGTTCGTCAGCAACGACTGCGTCTGCATCGGATTTCTTAAATTCGCTCCTGGCCAACGCTCCTGACAGCGTCTTTGCTTTTTTCAGACCGTCAAGCCGTTGCCGCGCATTCGACTCGCCCGGCATTGTGAACGCCTCCAGCTTGGCCAACCTGAGCGCGCCAGCGGCCACAGAATTGTCTCGTATCGCGGATATCTCCCTCTCGACAGCTTCACCGCCCGCCGCTTCCATGGCGCTGACCTGCACCGCCGTGTCGAAACGCTTGTTGAACGCCTCCATGTCAGGCGGGATCATCTCGGCGCGCTCCCGCGTGTCGCGCCGCAGCGAAGCCTCTTGCCCGCGCAGTCTTTTTCCCAGCAGCACGCGCTCGGCCGCGTTCAGACGCCCGAAACGCCACGGCTCCAGATACCCTTTGAGCTCTTCGCCCAGCAGCCAAAGGTCAAGGAAGGTCTTGTCTTTTTTGTTTTTCAGATAAGGCGCGATCACCTTCTCGAAAAAGGCCGGGTCTTTATGGTACAGGAAGAAAGAGAGTTCGTGGCAGGCGTATTTGGAATACAGGCGTTCACGCTCGGCTGCGGGCAACTCCGGCCAATCCGCGATGAAAGCGAACTCGCTGAAAGTGGCGTCCGGGTTCAGGGTGGCCATCAGGCGGTACAGTTTGGCCACCGTGTCGTATGTCTCGAATTTCGACGTCGTCACGTCCGCGACGGCCACCTCCGCCTCCGGCTGCAAGGGGGTGACCAGTTTCTGCTCCGCGTAGGTTTTTTGCGGGTCGAGCCCGTTGGCCAGCCGCAAGTCGCGCGTCCCGACCGGCGTGTCTTCCAATTCCGCGCAGCGCATCACCGCGCCGGCGGGATCGACGGCCATCACGCGCAGGCACGGCAGCCCTTTGAGCGCGGCGCGCGGGATCTCGACCTTGCCGTTCCCGTCCGGCTTCAGGTTCAGCAGGGCCACGCCGGGCTGCCGCAGGAAGTCCAGGGCCGCGTAACTGCCGGGCGGCGCGGATTCCATCGCCAGGCCGGCGCTCTCCGCAAGGGCGGCCTGTGTCATCTCCGCGCTCCGGCCCGCGTATGCCCTGCCCGCGGCCAGACGTTCGGCGTCGGCCTCGGTCTCCCTCAGCGCCCAGGGGTTGAGCAGCAGACCCGGGCGCTCCAGCATGTTGCCCGGAAACTTCGCGGCCTGCTGCCGGTCCAGAATGTAGCGGTATTCGTCGCCGATGTCGCGGCCGGACTCGTAAAAAGTCCTGGCCGGACGCCGCGACTGCTGCGACAGGTCTGGCAGGCCCGAATGACCCAAATGCCCCGCCAGGTCATAGGCCGGCAGATAGCGGGTGGCGAAAAGATGCACGCGGGCGAACGGCGTGGCGTTGGCAAGGCTCACCGACACTGTCTCCTTGCCCGCCAAGACAGACGTTACGTTCAACGGCGCGAGCCGCGGCAGCTCCAGGACGCGGCGCGCCGACACCACCCTGCCACCGCCTTCCTCGCCCTGCGTGACGCGCACTGTCAGCTCGGCGCCCTCAGGTTTCAAAAACAGGGAGTAATCGCCGGCCGGCAGCCCGCGCAGCTCCAGAAAACCGTCCTTGGCCGACACGGCCGCGGCCCAGTCCCTGACGAAGCCGCCTTGGCGCGTCTCGAGCAGGGAGACCTCGCCCGCGGCATCCGCCGCCACATCCCGGCTGACCGGGAGACGCAGAATCTCGCCGGTCTTGCCGTGCAGGCTCGAGGGAAACGCGCAGAAATCACGCATGATATTCCAGCTCTGCTCGGCGCCGGAGGGGGCGCGGACACGGAAGCGTTCGATCTCTGGCAGCGCCCCGAGAGCGACACGGCCTTGCTTGTCCGTCTTCAGCTCGGCGTGAACCTCGTTGCGGAAGAGCCTGTGTTTGAAAGCGCACCACAAAGGCTCGTCCGCCAGCGGCTCGCCGTTCTTGCCGCGCAGTTCCGCAAAATAACCATCGGCGGTTTTCCCGGCGTGCAGGTCGCAAACGGCCGGCGTGCGCTCGATGCCGTTTAGCTCGAACACGACCGCGTCCGACAAATCCTGCTTGCGGTTGAGGCTGAGATTCTGAACCGAGGCCTTCAGCGCGACCTCGACGGACGTGACGCTTTCGGGCACCATGATCTCCTGCGTCGCCTCGGCGTCCTCCCGCAGCTTCAGGTCAGGGAACTCCTGCACCGTAGCAATGCCCTGCAAGTCCACCGAACGCACCACGAGCCGCGTTTTTTCAAGCAGTTTCAGGCTGACCGGCCGGCCGTTCAGAGTCACGACCGGGCGCACGGCGATCAACGCTTTCTCGCGGCGTATCAGCGCTTCGCGGTCAATGTACACCCCCGCTTTCAGGAGATAGTTCTCGGCCAGATGCTGGAACCGCACCAGTGTGGCGAACCCGTCTTTGCGCACGACAATGCGCTCGTCGCGCGGCGCGGTGCTGAACGGCACGATCACGCGGCCGTTCTTGTCGGCGGTGAAGAGCCTGCCGCCCAGCCAGGCCTCGACGCCGGGAACCTGCCGACCGCGCTCGTCCAGCGCCGTGAAGGCGTGGCCGGCGGCGGTGACATCCTGCAAAACGTCGAGCCGTCCTTTCTGCACCAGCGCGCGGCTGCTTTTGCCGTTGCCGATAAGCTCCACCACATACGCGCCCGGCTCTTTGATCTCGGGCAGTTCGAAGATGCGTTCCACGCGGCGCTCCGCAGGTTCATTGAAATCCGCCCGCCGCGTCACCGAAGCCACCAGACCGTCCAGATTGATTGCAAGATTCAGCGGCTTGCCGGTCGCGCAGTAGTAATTGAAGGTGTTGATCTCGTAGATCTTGATGATCAGCGATGGCACGTTCTTGACGTGCGCTTTCAGCGCCACCTTGGCGTCGCCCGGGAAGACGTCTTGGTTGTCTTCCGCGAAGTCGATGTCCACCCGTTCCTTCAGCCGCCTGTAAGCCTCGGGCGACAGCCATGACGCCCACTGCTGCGGCGAGCCGATGCCGTTGACGACCTTGGCCTCGGCAAAGAGCGGCCGCAGGAAATCATCGCGCAGGTACGGCGCGAAAGCTCCGAAATCGGCGTCGGTCTTGAAAAACTCCAGCAGGTAACGCCGCACCAGCGGCTCCTCGGGCGGGACCGGGTTCAGGGCGACCAGGTTGAAATCCCGGTTAAGTTGCGCGATCTGGTTGCTGTACGGCACCTTTTCACGGTATTCGTTTCTCAAGCAGTACACGTTGCGCGGCAGCCGCACATACTCCAAGAAACGCGCGCGGTCAATCACGCCCTTTTGCAGGTCATGCCGCAGACGGTTGTACAGCACGTGCGCCTTCAAAGAGTTGTGGGCCGGCGCGAGCGTCTCGGCGAATTTCCACAAGCGGTCAAAATACGCCTCGCGGACCGCCGTGTCGGTGTCGAGGTCCGCCTCGTCCTCCGGCGCCAGCTTGGCCAGGTAAACCTCGATGAAAGCGGCCTCGTCGCGCAGGCGCGGCACAAGGCGCAACAGTTCATCGAGCTGCGCCAGCGTCAGCAGTTTGTGCACCGGCAGCGAGCCGAAGCCGCGGCTGTCTTTGGCCGCAAGGTCTGCGGCGATCATCTCCGCCACAGCAGGGAAATCGGGGCGGCGCAGGCGCGAGAGCAGGTTGCGCCGCTGCTCTTCATTTATTTTCGCGCCCGCCGTCAGCTTCAGTCCGGCGTCCTCGAACCGCTCGAGGCTGCGCGGGTCGCCGGCCAGCGCCTCTTTCAAAAGCCGGTCCGTGGCGACCAGGGCATTGTCCAGAGCCGAGGGGGCGCGGCTGACGCGCTCGCCGGTTTTGCGGAAATGGGGAAAATGCAGGCCCAATTCGCTAATCAGGTAACTCAAGCTTTTCTGCGGCTCGCGCTCGTAGTCCAGCAGCGCCTGGCGGTTCAGCAGCTCCCGCGCGCGCGCGTTGATGTTGCCGTTGCGCTCGCGCACCCATGTGTCCATAAGCTTCTGGAAACCGGCGCGGTCACCCTTGTTCTGCGCGTGCAGGGCATGGAAATAGTGGTAATCGTCCGTGCCCGGCACCAGTTCCGCCAAAGCCGCTGCGCGGTCATCAGCCAGACTGAATTTCTCGATGTACCCGATTTCGTTGCCGCCCCGGCAGCTCGCCCATGCCAACGCCAGCGAAACAAATATAATCCTGCGCATCTTGACACCTCCTGCGGGAAACCCCGGTCAGCCCTGACCGCAATAATAAGACAGATAAAGTTTCATGTGT
>CAYRZP010000063.1:0-12961 GCA_964428885.1 uncultured Lentisphaeraceae bacterium | reverse complement strand
ACCTCGCGCGCGGACATGATGCGCCGCCCGCCGCCGAGCTTGCCGATCGGTATCAGCCCCTCGACGCCCGGCACGATCTGGGCGAACGCTCCGAAGCGCTCCAGTTTGGTGATCTTGCCGACAAACACCGCGCCCTGCGGGAAACGCGCCACCGCTTCGTCCCATGGATCGGCCTGCGCGCCGCGCAGGCTGAGCGAGATGCGGTTGCGTTCCCAGTCCAGATCCTTGATCTGCACGTCCACCTTGTCCCCGGCCTTGACCACATCCTCGGGTTTGACATCACGCGCCCAAGCGATCTCCTTGAGCGGGATCAGCCCCTCCGCGCCGCCGAGATCCACAAACACGCCGAAGTCCACAATGCGCGTCACAGTGCCGGTGGCGACCATGCCGACACGCAAGTCTTCGACAAGTCCCTTGCGCTGTTCATCGCGCTCTTTTTCAAGCAGCGCGCGGCGGCTGACGATGACATTCGCCCCGCGGTCATCCTCGCCATACTCCGACACCAGAAAATTAAAGGTCTTTCCGATATACTCGGCGCCTTCCTGGCGGAACAGGCTGATCTGGGAGAACGGGCAGAACGCGCGCTTGCCGGAGACAGACACCTCATAGCCGCCGTTGATCTCCTTCTCGACCTTGCCTTCGACCGGCATCTGCCGATCATAGGCCTCCGCCAGACTGCGGTCCACCACCTGCTTGGCGCCCAAGCCGCCCGAGAACAGGAACGTCCCGTTCAACATGCCCGCGAAGGTAACCTCCACTCTGTCGCCAACTTTGCAGCGCACCGTCCCGTCCGCGTTCGTCATGTCCGCAATCGGCACCAAGCCCTCACGCTTGGCGTTCACATCCAGCGTCACATATTGCTGTGAGATGTTGCTGACCGTGCCGCTCACACGGTCGCCCGGGTTGAAACCCTTGTGGTAAACGCTCAACTGGTCTTGCAACAGATCCTCGAAATCCGCCATCGATACTTTCTTGTCGCTCATTTCAACTCCAAAAAAGGCATTAGCATACGCCATCCTTAACCCCTAAGGCAATCCGTAACGTTTTGCAAAACGCTTAAACATACATTTTAAATTGAACCGGATCATAAAGCCAACGACTTGGCCGCGCACCCCGTTTTTTATCGCCTTTCGAGTTGCAATCATGGCGGTCATTTTGCTATAAATTATGTTTTTGACTTAGTGGACAAGGTTTGCCATTGTGGCAGCGGAGATTCGCAATGCAGATTCTGATCGGTTTTTTGTTCGCGCTGGAAATGATCGTGTGCTTCCTTCTGGCAGGGGTGATCCTGTTGCAGAAGCCTAAAGAGGGCGGCTTGGGCGTCAGCATCGGCGGCGGCATGGGCGAGGCGCTTTTCGGCGCCCAGATGGGCAATGTCCTCACCAAGTCCACAATCATTCTGGGGGCTGTGTTCCTGCTGAACACGCTCATACTCTCGCGCCTGACGTCAAGGGCGGGCACTTCGGTGATGGAAGGCGTCAAGACCGCCCCGCCGGCGGCGGAACAGGCCCTGCCCTTCTCGGCGCCAGCCGCTCCAGCGGCCCCGGCCGTGCCGCCGCCCGCACCCTGAACCGCCCGACGTCACTCGAAACGCGTTGCGGCGGATCTGCCGTGGGCGTCCAGCCCTTCGACCGCCGCGAATGTCTCTATGGTCGAGCGGGTTCCAGCCAAATCTTCGCGCGTGAACTCCACAAAACTGTGGCGCACCCGGAAATCGTCGGCGGTAAGCCCGCTGAACATGCGCGCCGCGCCCCCTGTCGGCAGCACATGACTCGGGCCGGCCACGAAATCGCCGGCCGCCTCAGGCGTCCACGGTCCCAAAAACACCGCGCCGGCCGTCCGCACCTGCTTCATCAGAGCGCGCGCGCCGCGCGCCATGATCTCCAAATGTTCCGGCGCGAAACGGTTGACCAGCTCCATGCCCTGCCCGATATCAGGCACCACCGCCAGCAGGATGCCGCCGTTGCCGACCACCCGGCCGATCATGTCGGCGCGTGAAAGCGACGGAGTCTGGCGCGCGATCTCCGCGCGCACAGCTTCGGCCAACACCTTAGAGTCCGTCACCAGCAGCGCCTTCTCATAGCCGCTGCCGTGCTCAGCCTGCGAAAGCATGTCGGCCGCCACCCACGCCGGGTCGGCCGAGTCATCCGCCAGCACCGCGATCTCGCTGGGGCCGGCCACCTGGTCAATCCCCACAAAACCGTAGACCTGACGTTTCGCCGCCGTGACATAGGCGTTGCCCGGACCGACAACCTTCAGCACCGGCTTGACGGTAGCCGTGCCGAAAGCCATCATGCCGATGGCCTGGATGCCGCCCACCCTGTAAACTTCGGTGGCGCCCGCCGCGCGCAGGGCGTAACGCAAAACCGGGCTGACGGTCTTGTCGCTGCCGCACGGCGTGCAGGCCACGATCTCCCTGACCCCGGCCACTTTGGCGAGCGTCACCGTCATCAGCACCGTCGAGACCAGCGGGGCCGTGCCGCCGGGGACATAGACGCCGACGCGTGCCAATGGCGAATAGAACTCGCCGGTCCGGCCGCCGCGCGGCGTACGCATCTTCCAAGGGCTGCGCAGTCCAGCCTTCGCGAAACGCTCGACGCGGGCCCGCGCTTCCCTGACTGCGCGCTTCACGCGCGCCGGAACCTCGTGCGCCGCAGCCTCAAGCTCAGCTTCAGGCACCAGCATTTCCGCGGCATCCAACGCCGCCCCGTCAAAACGCAAGGCCGCATCCAGCACCGCCCGGTCGCCGCGCATCCTGATGTCGGCCAGAATCTCGCGCGCCGCGTTCTCGGCCTCAGGCAGAAACGCCGGGCGCCGCAAAAAAGCCTCCACATACGGTGCCTTGGACCGCATCGACCATCTCTTGATTAGAACCGCCATCGTTTGTCAGCCCCGGCACAAGTCAGTGCCCGCCCTTTTTCTCTATTACTTGAGCCCGACAGCCTCAAAAACCGAAAGAAGGCACCGGCCGTCCCAGTTTCTCGCCCATCTTCTTTACGATCAGGTTGTAGCAATCGTCATAAGCCTTGGAACGCTCATCCTCCTTGGCCCGATCCGACTCCTTGAGCTTGGACATCTTCAGCTTGTTGGACGCCTTTTCCTTCTCGTCCGACTGTTTGGCTTTGTAGCGCTCCTCAAGTTGGGCCCTTCGCTTTTCCGCTTTTTCTCTATCATTGAAGTCAGGTGGCATTTTTTTGGCCGTGCGGGGTTTGACGCGTTTGCCTTGAAACGGCAGCTTGTTATCTTTGTTCGCGTCCCACTCCTTCTTGCTCTCCGCCATCACCGCCGCATATGCGGCGGTCTCTTCCTTTATATTCTGGAGCACAGCATTATACTGGTCGCGATCCAGCACCTGATAACCGACATCCCCGCGCATGTCTGTGATCTGGACAACACTGACCATTTGCGCTTTGGCCGTAACGGCCAGCGCTGCCGCCGCGACAACCGCAGCATGACAAAGTTTCATGAGGCACCTCCTTTTAGAAAAGATTTATGCTCGCGTCAGTCTGGTGAAGAGCCTTGGCCGGGAACCCATTCAGCTGAGTATTTAGGCGGACGACCGACACCGCCGGGACGCACCACTGAAGGCGGCACAAGCGGCGCCGGATCACGCCTATGACTGAATGGACTGTCCGGACGCGCGGCGCCCGTCTTGCGCCGGTCTGAAGTCTCGGCCGGACGCGAAATCAATCTGGCCGCCGGAAGAGCGGCGCCGTCTTCGTGCTGGACTTTCGCTTTCGCTACGTCGGAGCCATCCGTTTTCGCGCATGCGGCATCATCCGCCTTCGCGTCCGCAGGAACGTTATGGCCGCAGGGATCCTGCACTTGCCCGCCGCGCTGCGGCTGCAGCATGTTGAGGTCTCGCTTGGAGTTACGCGGCGGCAGTTTAGCCAGCAAAGGATCGTCACCCTGTAACACAGTACACTTCAACTCCTCGTTGATAAACTTCTCGATCTCGGGAATGATGAACGACTCATCCTCGTCGGCAAAAGAGATCGCCGTGCCGCTCGCGCCGGCGCGCCCGGTGCGTCCGATCCGGTGCACATAATCCTCAGGCTCATAAGGGAAGTCGAAATTGACGACAAACCCGATATCATCCACATGCAGTCCGCGCCCGGCCACATCCGTGGCCACGACGATCCGGACTTTGCCGGACCGGAAATCCTCGAGCACACGCAGACGGCGGTTCTGGTTCACGTCGCCGCTTAACATCTCGCAGCGAATGCCGCGCCGCGTCAGACTGTCGGCGACATCCTCGGTGGTGCTGCGACGGTTGCAGAAAATCAGCATCCTCGAATCCGGAAAACTCTGGATATGGTTGTAGAGCACAGTGAACTTTTCTTCCGATGTCACCACATAGACGATCTGTTTGACGCTTTTGGTGGCCACGCTCTCAGGCTCTACTTCCACCCGCACCGGCGCCTCCATCCACTGGGACGCCAGCCGCATCACATCCTCGCTCAAAGTCGCGCTGTAAAGCATGGTGCAGCGTTTTTCTTTGGGCGGCAGCCTGCGGATAATCGAACGCACGTCCGGTATGAAGCCCATGTCGAGCATACGGTCGGCCTCGTCAATCACCAAGGTGTCCACCTTGGAGAGGTCGACCACTCGCGAGCGCACAAAATCAAGCAGGCGTCCAGGCGTGGCCACCAGCAGGTCGACGGGAGCGTCCGTCACCTCGCGCTTCTGCCGGTCATAATCCATGCCCCCGTACACCGCCAGCGAGCGCAATCCGCAATACTTGCCGACCGCGGCGGCGTCCTTGCATATCTGTATGACCAGCTCACGCGTGGGCGCTATCACCAGCGCGCGCGGCGCGCCGCCCTTGGCCTGGCGCGCCTCCGGGCTGCGCAGATAGCGGGTCAGGATGGCGATCAGGAACGCGGCGGTCTTGCCGGTGCCGGTCTGCGCCCGGCCCGCTATGTTTTTGCCTGCCAGCGCGTGCTCAAGGCTCATGGCCTGTATCGGCGTGCAATAGCTGAACCCCAAATCCGCGACCGCGTGCATGACCTCCGGCGGCAAATCCAGATCATGGAAACGCATCTTGCCTTCGGCAGGCTCGACAGCATACTGTTCAAGCGACCAGGCCTGATGCTCAATACGGCGTTTCGCGAGTTCTTCCTCCGGAACCGCGCCGCCAGGGCGGTGGGCGCCGGGCGCGGTCGGCTGTCCCGCGCTGACCGGGCCGCCGCGCTGATCGGCAGGCCTGCGGCCGCGCCGGTCTTGCGAAGGCGGACGGGCCACAGGGCGCCCGGTCGGCGCTGGGTGTTGTAGTCCGTCCGGCGCAGAACGCCTGCCATCGCCGCCCCGTTGTACGGCCGACGCAGGACGCCTGCCATCGCCGCCCCGTTGGGCGGCCCCGCCGTTTTTCGGCCGCGCCGCGCCGTCACGGCGCGGAGCATTGCTGGTACGCTTGTCATTCCGACGTTGCTGCACGTTGTCTTGAGAGCCGCCGACGCCGCGCCGCGGCCCTCCTGTGCCTCTGCCTTCACGGCGCTGTTTAGCGCCGTCGGACGCGGCGCGTCCTCCCGCACGGACGCCTTTGGAGTCTTCCGCCTCCTTGCCTGCGGCCTTGCCGATCAATCTTTTCGCGATTTTCTTAATAAGTCCAATTGGCATGTGATCCTTCCATATAAAACAAAATGCGGACACCCGCGAGAGGCGCCCGCAAATACGAAATGCTGCGTGACAGAGACACGACTAGCGCTTCGAGAACTGGAAGCGCTTGCGGGCACCGGGTTGTCCCGGCTTCTTGCGTTCCTTCATGCGCGAATCGCGCGTAAGGCACCCCGCCTTTTTCAGCACCTCCCGCAGGTTGGCGTCCGAGGCCACCAGCGCGCGCGCCAGACCGTGGCGTATGGCGCCTGACTGGCCGCTTATTCCGCCGCCCTTGGCGGAGACAAGCACATCGAACTTGCCGGCCGTGCCGGTCATCACCAGCGGCTGTTCGAGATACTGGCGCAAGGCCTCGCTAGTGATGTACTTCTCAATCTCCACGTTGTTCACCAGCCACTTGCCTTCACCATGGACCAGACGCACCCGCGCCACGGCGGTTTTCCTTCGGCCTGTGCCAGCTGCGATCTCTTTTGTCATCTTGTTTCCTCATTCGCTACCCCGGCTTTGCGGGGCGCATCTTTAAAAAGCCGCCACGACCGGCATCTGAGCCGCGTGCGGATGCTCAGAACCGCGGTACACCTTGACGCGCGTCATCATCTTGCGGCTGATGTTGTTCTTGGGCAGCATGCCCCAGACAGCCTCCATTATGACCCTGTCCGGATGCTTATCCAGCATGGTCTTGGCGGTGAACCGCTTCAGCCCCCCGCGCCAACCGGAATATCGCTGGTACTCTTTCTGTTCCAGCTTGCGCCCGGTCAGCCGGACTTTTTCGGCATTGACCACAATCACGAAATCCCCCATATCAACGCTGGGGTCGAAATCCCGACGGTTTTTGCCGCGTAGTGTGTTGGCGATGTTTACCGCCAGACGCCCCAGCGGCTTGTCGGCCGCATCCACCAGATGCCAGCCGCGGGCAACGCCAGGGTCTTTAGGTACAAACGTCTTCGTCATGGTTGTCTGCTCTTCTTTCTCCAAAAAAAGGTCATTTAAATTACCCTATCCTCGCTCGACTGTCAATGGCAACTTCTGTCTCAGCGAAATTTTTTCGACGTTTTTTCACATTGTCAGAAAGCCGCTTTTGGCGTAACCTATAACCCATTGACGGCAAACCGCCTGTATGGGGCATGTCAGAATGCTTATTATATACGACGGCCCGGATCTTTTCCGGAATACGCCGCCATAATAAACTTATGAATTATCTGTCCGTATTCTACCTGCATGCCGAACCTTTAAACGCTGAAAAACACCAGAAACTGACCAACGGATTATCCGACATATTCCGGTCTTTTTGCTGCGAAACCTTCCCCACCGAAGAACCGATCGACTGGCCCCCGCTGAAAATCATTGCGGTCCAAAGCGCGCAGGAACTCAGCAGCAGACTCTTGCTGCCTGCCCGGCAGGGCGGGATGTTGACCGACGACGGGCAAAACTGCATCCTGTTTCTGCTTGATGACGTTTTCAGCGTCGCCGGGGCTGAAGCGGCGAAGGCGCCCCTGCACACGCTGACACTCGACAACATGCCGCTGACGCAATGGCTTTACACATTCTTCCCGGCGATCCCTAAAATCGTCCTGACCACTCCGGGCGCCGAGCGCGTGCGCGTGCCGTCGCGCCGCTGGGTGCTCAAGCCGCGCGCGGTGTTCGACTCCGTCGAAACCCATATCCCGCGCATCCGCCACCTGTTCCGGGCCCTGTGGGAACCACGTTTCTGGCATGCCCTGCGCCATTACGTCATGGACCAGGCCGGAACCTCCTGGCACACGCCCGGCCACAACGCGGGTCACGCCTTCAGCCGCTCCCTCTTCCTGCAAGGCTTCCGGCAGGAGTACGGGACGATGACCTTCAGGGCGGACCTCAGCGTTTCAGTGCATTCGCTCGGAGACCTCTCAAAGCCGGAATCCCGCACATCGTTGGCAGACGCGCAGCGCCTGACCTCTGAAATTTTCGGCTCGGCCCAAAGCTGTTACATCACTAACGGTTCCACCACTGCCAACAAGGCCATGCTGATGACCCTGCTGCGCCCGGGCGAGACCGTCCTGCTGGACCGTAACTGCCACAAGTCCGTACACCACGCCGTGGTCATGGCCGGCGCCGTGCCAAACTACTTGCCGGCCAGGTTCAACACGGAACTGGGCGTGTGGGGCCCGGTGGCGATGTCGGATATCCGGCAGGCTCTGGCCGCGCACTACGCCGACCATGACAAGCCCCGCATGCTGATCCTAACCACCTGCACGTACGAGGGTGTGCTTTACCCGGTGTGGGAAATCGCCCGCCTCTGCGAACGCCACGGCATGCTTTTCTACGCGGATGAGGCATGGGCACCCTACTTGAGCTTCCACCCTTTCTACATGGCCACCGCGGCAAACGGCAAGAGCTTTCGCTACAACGCCATCCACGAGACCACCAGCGCCCATTTCGCCGTCCACTCGACGCACAAGACCCTGGCCGCTTTCAGCCAGGCCTCCATGATCCACGTCTCATTCCGCTTCAAACAGCTCTTCGAGAGCGAAGCGGCGGATTGGCAGTGGCTGCGCGAACGTTTCGCGATCAACGGGCGCGGGGCTTATGACAAATTCACCCATGACCTGCATGAGGTGTTGCGCTACTGGCACTCCACATCGCCGCACTACCCCATGATGGCCACACTCGACTGTGCCGGCGTGCAGATGCGGATTGAAGGGATGCGGCTGATCGAAGAACGCCTGCGCTGGGTCAGCGCCTTCAAGCAGCGTGTCTCGCAAGCCTGCGGCCTGCCGGAAAACGAGTGCTTCCCCGGGCTGGAGGAAATTGCCGGCAAGGCTGCCGCGCAGGAGTATGTGCGCGAGGGCTACATGCACGACCCTCTGAAAATGCTGCTCTCTTTCAAAAACGCCGACGCTTGCCTGAAATTCAAAAAGCTCTTGCGGGCCAGCAAGATACAGTGGGAAAAGTCGACACCGGTCACAATCCTTTTCTTGGTGACCATGGGCACTGTCGAAGAGCATTTCGGCTACCTCTACCGCGCCATCATGCAGTTTAAGGAATACTTGGGGCTGCCGGAGCGATCCGCCTTCAGCGTGGATGTAGCCGATGCGGTTAACGGACAGGCCGTGGCCTTGCCCAGAGACGCAGCCTTGTGCGACGGCGAACTGCTGGAGCTTTCGCAGACCGAAGGCCGGGTCTGCAGCCAACTGCTGGTGCCTTACCCGCCCGGCATTCCGGTGTTCATGCCAGGGCTCATGATCACGCGGGCGATGATCGACTTGGTGCGCAACGTGGCCGACAGCGAGGGAACGGACGCGGTCCACGGACTTTTCGTGCGCGGACATCAGTATTTCGTGGAGGTGGTGCGCCACGACGAAGAGAAAAAAATACAATGGCTGTCAAGATCGGGTTACGGGCGGCAGCCTAAGTCATAAATGAGATAAGATGCGACTTGACCCATTACAGCTTGCGGACTGGCAGATCGCCGAACACGCGGAGCCGCTGTTGCGCCCTGTCACTGAAATCGCCGCCGACCTGGGGCTGCTGCCCGGCGAAATCATCCCTTACGGACGCCTGGTGGCCAAGATCGACGCGGCCGCCGTCCACGCCCGGCTCGGCGAGCCTGCCCGGCGCGCCAAATATGTGAATGTCACCGCCATTACCCCGACACCGCTCGGCGAGGGCAAGACAACCACAACCATCGGTCTGGTGCAAGGACTCGGGAAACTCGGCCAGCGCGCCGCCGGCACCGTCCGCCAGCCCAGCGGCGGACCGACCTTCAACATCAAGGGGTCCGCGGCCGGCGGAGGACTAGCGCAGATGGTCCCGCTCGCGCCGCTCTCGCTGGGACTAACCGGAGACATCGACGCCATCACCAACGCCAACAACCTGGCCATGGTAGCACTGACCTCCCGCATGCAGCACGAGCGCAACTATGACGACAGCAGGCTGGCCCTAAGCCGTCTCGCAAGGCTCGACATCGATCCCGAAAGAGTGCAGTTGCGCTGGGCCATGGATTTCTGCGCCCAGGCCCTGCGCAACATCGAGATCGGACGCGGCGGCCGCATGGACGGCTACCAGATGACATCCGGCTTTTACATCTCCGTCGCCTCTGAAGTGATGGCCGTCCTGGCCATGTCCGCCGACCTCGCCGACCTCCGCCGCAGGCTCGGCAAGATCATCGTGGCCTACTCCCGTTCGGGACAGCCCGTGACCGCCGCCGACCTGGAAGTCGACGGTGCCATGGCCGCCTGGCTCGCGCGCGCCGTCAATCCCAACCTCATGCAGACACTGGAAGGCCAGCCCATGCTGGTTCACGCCGGACCTTTCGCCAACATCGCCATCGGACAAAGCTCGGTGATCGCCGACCGCCTCGCCTACAAGCTTTGCGACTACCTCGTGACCGAGAGCGGCTTCGCCGCCGACATCGGTTACGAGAAGTTCTGGAACATCAAATGCCGCTGCTCGGGGCTGGAGCCCGACGCCGTGGTGCTCGTCGGCACCGTGCGCGCCCTCAAACTTCACGGCGGCGGGCCGGCGGTTACCGCGGGACGCAAGCTCGACCCGGTCTATACATCAGAGAATCTCAAACTGCTGGAAAAAGGCTGCGCGAACCTTCTGGCGCACATCGAGATCATCAAGCGTTCCGGCGTGAGCCCTGTGGTCTGCATTAACCGTTTCCACACCGACACGCCGGCCGAACACGCGCTGGTGCGCCGCGCCGCCGAGTCTGCCGGAGCGCGCTGCGCCGTCTCGGATCACTGGCTGCGCGGCGGCGAAGGCGCGCTCGAACTGGCCGCCGCCGTGAAGGACGCCTGCGCGGAACCGCGACGCTTCCGTTTCCTCTCGGATCTGAATGAACCCATTTCCGCACGCATCGAAACCATCGTACGCGAGGTGTACGGCGGCGACGGTGTCATCTACACCGGCCCCGCCCAAGCGAAACTGGTTGCGCTGGAAGCCGACCGGGCCACGGCCTCGCTGCCGGTCTGCATGGCCAAAACCCAATACAGCCTTTCACACGACGCAAAACTGACAGGCCGTCCCAAAGGCTGGCGCCTGCCTGTGAGCGACCTGCTGCTATACCAAGGCGCAGGTCTGGTGGTGCCTGTCGCCGGAGACATAAAACTCATGCCAGGCACGGCTTCCGACGCCGCTTACCGACGAATCGACATCGACACTGAGACCGGCAAGATCAAAGGACTTTCTTGAGTATGGCTGAAAACTTGAAAGACGAGATCAGGCAACAGATGCGTGAACGCAGGCGTGCCGTCGAGCAGAACGAGCGCACCGCCGCCGGACGCGCCGTGTGCGAAAGAATCATCGGCAGCCCGGTCAACCTGCCAACCACGGTCTGGCACGTGTGCCTCTACCTGAGCACCAAGCACGAGATCCCCACCCGCTACATCGCCCGCGCTTTCTGGCAGGCCGGACGCGAGGTCTGCGTGCCCGCCTGGAGCACCTCCGAAAAAGCCTACAAGCTATACAAGCTTGATCCGCGCACCAGACTGACCACCGGCCGCCACGGCATCAGAGAACCTGCCGTGCGGACACCCGTCGCGCCGTGGGAGCCGGGAGCTTTCATACTGCCAGGTCTGGCCTTCGACGTTTTCGGAGACCGCCTCGGATACGGCATGGGCCACTACGACATGATCCTGTCGAAGGCTTCCACGAAAGCGCTCAAGATCGCGCTGTGCTTCGACTGGCAGCTTCTGGACACGCCTCTGCCGCAGGAAGAACACGACATCAGGGTGGACTGGGTCATCACCGATAAGCGCGCTGTCAAATGCTCGCCGCCCGCGGCTAAGAGTGCGGGCTCTCCTTCTTGACCAGCGTCAGAATGCGCATGGTCTCGAGCGCGCTGTCGCTGCGCTCTTTGACAGGGTCGCAAACAGAAAAAAGACGGGCGCGCCCGCGCGCGTCTTTTTTCTGTGCGGCATCCCTCAGAAGTTCACGGGCGCCAGCTCGAAATGCGCCTTGGGGTGGGCGCACGCCGGGCAGATGTCAGGAGCTTCCAGTCCAACATGGATGTAACCGCAATTGCGGCAGCGCCACACCGTCTGGGGATCCTCGCGCTTGAACACGATGCCCTTCTGGATGTTGGCGGCCAGCTTGCGGTAACGCTCGCCGTGAAACTTCTCGGCCACCGCGATGCTCTCCATGGTCTTGGCGATCTCCTCGAACCCCTCTTCGCGCGCGACCTTGGCGAAATCCGGATACATGTGCTGCCACTCATGCTCCTCGCCCTCCGCCGCCGCGATCAGGTTATCACGAGTCTTCCCGATCACACCCGCGGGCAACCCGATCGAAACCTTGACCTCGCCGCCTTCCAGAAACTTGAAGAGCCGTTTCGCGTGCTCCGTCTCCTGGCGGGCGGTTTCTTCAAAAACCGATTCGATCTGAACGAAACCGTCCTTCTTAGCCTGCGACGCCCAGTAGGTGTAGCGGTTACGGGCGGCTGACTCACCGGTGAACGCGGTCAACACGTTCTTCTCGGTCTTGGTTCCTTTTATCGATGCCATCTGCATTCCTCCTTAAGAAAGTAACAATTAATATGACGCATGATAACAAATCCGGCTTGCTATCCGCCAGCACAAAGCGCCCGCCGCCGGCAGGCTGACTCCTAACTCCTGACTCGGGCGGCGATGCGACATTATTGAATCGCGCCGCCCGCGGCTAAGAGTACGGGCTCTCCTTCTTTACCAGCGTCAGAATGCGCATGGTCTCAATCGCCGCCTCAAGCGGGATCGGGAAGGGCCTGTTCTCGCGGATCGTGTTGTAGACATGCTCCCAGACCAGCGCCATGCCCGATTCCGCCTTGGGCGCCACACGGACCTTCTGCTCGACCCAGCGCAGGTTCTCGGGCGGGCAGCAACTGCCCAGCGGGGGCGTGCGCACACTCGAACGCCGCCGCGCGAGCTTCTGCTTGGGATCCAGCCTGCGCACCAGTCCCTCCTCCGCACCGGGATAAAGCGTGAAGTCGCCCTTGGTCCCGGAAACCGTGAACTGGGGAACCTGACTGATCCGTCCGCCGGATATCTCCAGATCCACCGTCAACCCAGCCAGATTGCGCAGGATTATGCGCACGTAATCCTCGGCGTCGCCGACCGCCGCCACACGCTTGAAGTCCGCCCACACCTTGACCGGCGGCGTACGCATGATGTCCAGGGCCTGGTCCAGGAAGGCCGTGCCCCACATCAGCGCCGCGCCGCCGCCGCAACGCTTGACCGCCTGCCAGTCGTCGCGCCGCTCGTAAGCCCCGCGCCGCATCTTGATGTCGTAGACCTCCCCCAGAACGCCGGACTCGACCACCTCCTTGACCTGCATGAAAGCCGGCTCGTAACGGTAGTTGTGGCGCACCAGCAGGCGGTTGCCGGATTTG
>CAYRZP010000062.1:0-13451 GCA_964428885.1 uncultured Lentisphaeraceae bacterium | reverse complement strand
GCTAATCAGACCAGCGATCAGGCGATTTTGGTGGCTATGGATGTGGGCGGCGTTACAGCGCAAATACAGCGCGATTTCCGCGCGCATGTGGCGCAGCGGCTGAAGGGTTTTGACACGAACAAGCTCTTTCTGGCGGCCACGCACACCCACACGGGACCGACACTCAGCCAAAAGAGTTTTGCCGACTACGATGACGCCATGCAGCCCGATGAGTATCTGCCGTTTATGTATGATCGGATGGCGGAGGCGGTGGTAAAGGCGTGGGAGGGCCGCAAACCCGGCGGCGTGGCGTGGGGTCTGGGGCACGCGGTGGTGGGCCACAACCGACGTGTGGTCTATGCCGACGGAAGGGCGGAGATGTACGGCAAAGTGAGTCAAGACGATTTCCGCAATCTGGAGGGGTGGGAGGATCACGCCGTGGATGTGCTGGGTTTCACCGACGCGGAAAAAAGGTTGATCGCCGCCATGCTGGTGGTGCCGTGCCCGTCGCAGACGGTGGAAATGATGAGTCAGGTGAGTTCCGATTACTGGGGGGATGTGCGTGAAAACCTGAGGACGAAATACGGTCGGGATCTGGTGGTGCTTGGGTTCTGCGGGCCTGGCGGCGACGTGATGCCGCGTCCCATGCTGCGCAACGCGGCGGAACAGCGCATGGAAAAGCTGCGCAAGCTTTCGCGCAAGCAGGAGGTGGGGCGTCGCATCGCGCAGGCTTTTGACGAGACGTGGGATGCGGTTCGCCAAGACATCCGCACGGATGTGGCGCTGGCGCACCGCGTCGAGCGGTTTGCGGTGCCGGCCCGGAAGATCACCGACAAAGAGGTGGGGGAGGCTCGGACGCAGCATGCCGCGTTTGCCGCGCAAGCCTCCGCAGCCACCGAAGCCCAAGCGAAAAGTTACGCCGAAGGTCGCAGGAATTGGTTCCAACGCACGATCGACCTCTATGAGGCACAGCAAAAGGCCGAGATCGTCAACCGGCTTGAATTGCATGTCCTGCGTCTGGGCGGCTTGGCCATCGCGACCACCCCGTTCGAATTTTTTCAAGATTACGCCATGCGCATCCATGGCCGCAGCGCGGCGCCGCAGACCGCGTTGATCCAACTGGCAAGTCCTTCGGATGAACGCCACTCCTATCTGCCCTCCGAGCGGGCGGTGGCGGGCGGCGGTTACAGCGCGGTGCCGCAGTCTACGCCGGTCGGTCCCGAAGGCGGGCAGATGGTGGTGGACCGGACGTTGCGGGTGATCGCGGAACTGTTCCGCAAAAGAAAATAACTGGCGGAAGCCGCTAATTGCCGCACCCCGGTCGCTAACCAATCCCCGATTAAAGCTGTGGCGTTCTTGCATCTGCACCCGGGTTTTGGTTAACTAAAAGCCTTTATTACGGGGGTGCAAGGATGAATCATGAGGCGTGGAGTGCTGTTGAGGCTGAGATAGAAAACGTCAATAGCCGGCATTTGCGTGACCTTTTTCGGGAAGATCCGCAGAGGGCCGATCGGTTCACTGCCGCCGCGGCCGGATGGACGCTGGATTATTCGAAGAATCTGGTGACTGCGGAACTGATGAAAAAGCTGCTGGCCCTGGCCGAGGCCGGCGGGCTGCGGCGCTGGATCGACGCGATGTTCGCGGGCGAGGCGATCAACGAGACCGAGCAACGCGCGGTACTGCATACGGCTCTGCGCAATGTCTCGGAACGGCCGGTGTTCGTCAACGGTCGCGACGTCATGCCGGACGTGCGCGCGGTGCTGGACACCATGTCCGGTTTCGCCGACAAGGTGCGCTCCGGCAAGTGGCTGGGGTTCACCGGTAAGCGCATCAAGTATGTGGTCAACATCGGCATCGGCGGTTCTGATCTCGGCCCGGCCATGGCCTGTCAGGCTCTCGCGCCTTTTTCCAAACGGTCACTCGTGACGCGCTTCGTCTCGAACGTCGACGGCACCCATCTGGCCGAGACGCTGCGTGGGCTCAAGGCGGAGCAGACGCTCTTCATTGTGGCCTCAAAGACGTTCACGACGCAGGAGACCATGACCAACGCCATGAGCGCGCGCGCCTGGCTGGTGGACAAGCTGGGCGACGAGCGGGCGGTGGCCAGGCACTTCGTGGCGGTCTCGACCAACGCCGCCAAGGTCGCGGAGTTCGGCATCGACACGGCCAACATGTTCGGGTTCTGGGACTGGGTCGGCGGGCGCTATTCCCTGCCTTCGGCGATCGGCCTGCCGCTGATGATCGCGATCGGGCCGCGCAATTTCAGGAAGATGCTGAAGGGCTATCACACGATGGACATCCATTTTGCCACGGCGCCGTTCGGGCGGAACCTGCCGGTGATCATGGGGTTGCTGGGGGTCTTGTATCACAACGGGTTCGGCGCGGAGAGCTACGCGGTGTTGCCTTACGACCAGTATCTGGCGCGCTTCCCGGCATATCTGCAGCAGCTTGACATGGAGAGCAACGGCAAGTCGGTCGACCGGCAGGGACAGCGGGTCGCTTACGGCACCGGGCCGATCGTCTGGGGCGAGCCCGGCACCAACGGGCAGCACGCCTTTTATCAGCTCATCCACCAGGGCACGCGGCTGATCCCCTGTGATTTCATAGGCTTCTGCAAGACGCACAATCCGGTCGGGGACCACCATGACAAGCTGATGGCTAATTTCTTCGCGCAGACCGAGGCTCTAGCCTTCGGCAAGAGCGCCGAAGAGTGCCGCGCCGAGGGTGTGCCGGAGCGGCTGGTGCCGCACAAGACCTTTGAGGGCAACCATCCCACCAACACTTTGCTGGCCGAAAAACTGACGCCGGAAACCTTCGGCGCGCTGGTCGCGCTTTACGAGCACAAGGTCTTCACGCAGGGGATCGTCTGGAATATTTTCTCCTTCGACCAGTGGGGCGTGGAGCTGGGCAAAGTGCTGGCGGCTAAGGTTTTGACGGAGCTGACCGCCGCGGGCGCGCCGGATCTGCGGCATGACGGCTCGACGAACGCCCTGATCGCGCGCTACCGTGCCGCGCAGGGCAGGGGGTGAGTTATTGCGGCCACTAAGTGGACGCAATGGCAATGGCGAGAGTAAAAAGAGAAACTGAAACGGTATGCCGGTAAAATTTGAGAAAACGGAGATTGAGGGTGTTGTGCTTTGCATGCCGGATGTGCTGCGTGACTCCCGAGGTTTTTTCGTGGAGACATTCCACGCGGCTAAATATGCCGCGGGAGGCGGGATAACCTGCGATTTTGTGCAGGATAACCGGTCAAGTTCGCTCAAAGGAGTCTTGCGCGGTCTGCACTACCAGTTGCGCAAGCCGCAGGCCAAACTGGTCTTCTGCATGAAAGGCGAGATCTTCGATGTGGCGGTGGACATCAGGCGCGGTTCGCCGACCTTTGGCAGATGGTCGGCGGCGGTGTTGTCCGAGGGTAACCAGCGCCAGTTGTTCATACCGCCCGGTTTCGCGCACGGGTTCCGTGTGCTGTCGGATGTCGCGGAGATATTTTACAAGTGTTCGGCTTTTTATGATCAGACCGATGATCGCGGCTTGCGTTGGGACGATCAGGACATCGGCATTGTCTGGCCGGGAGAGACGCCGCCGGTGCTGTCTGAAAAAGACAAGATCCAACCGCTGTTGAAAGATGTGCCGGTTGAGATGCTGCCGGAGTTTAAATGAGATGCCCGTCGCGCGGCTGGGCCGGGAATAAACGAGAGGATAACGGGAACGTTCGACGTTCAACGTTCAAGTTATTGACAAGGATGGTAACGGTATTTGAACGATTAAGATTACGAGCAAGATTACGATTACGAAAAGTCTCCATTTCTCCTAATCTTAATCAGATTGAAGTTTCCGACAAGAAAAGGAAGAGTGCATGAGTCGCAAAGTTCTGTTGTCCGCCAACGAGGCGGTAGCTTGGGCCGCCTGCAAGGCGGGGTGCGCGGTGGCGTCGGCCTATCCCGGCACGCCCAGCACCGAGATTCTGGAGAATGTGGCCAAGTTCAAAGACACCATCAACTGTGAATGGGCGGTGAACGAGAAGGTCGGCATGGAGGTGGTGATCGGGGCTTCCATTGCCGGCAAGCGCGCGTTGACCGCCGTGAAGCATGTGGGGCTGAACGTGGCGATGGATCCGCTGATGACCTACACTTATGTTGGCGCCAACGGCGGGCTGGTGATCGTGACTTGTGACGACCCCGGTATGCACAGTTCTCAGAACGAACAGGACTCGCGCAGTCTGGTGAAGTTCGCGCGCGCGCCGCTGTTCGAACCGTCCGACAGCCAGGAGGCCTTTGATATGGTCGGCGCGGCTTTTGAGGTCTCCGAGAAATTTCAGGCGCCGGTTTTCGTGCGTCTGACCACGCGTACCTCGCACACCTCCACGGTGGTGGATATAGGCGACGATTTCGGTCCCGGAAAGGCTGAAGGGCGCGGTTATGTCAAAGACATCAGGCGCTACATACCGGTGCCGATGTTCGCGCGTCCGCAACGCTTGAAGGCGCAGGATCGCACTGCGGCGCTGCGCGCTTTCGCCTGTGAGGCCCCGTTCAACCGCATTGAAGAGGGCGACAAGCGTTTGGGCATCATCACTTCCGGAGTGACTTACCAATATGTGAAAGAGGTCTTTCCTGAGTTTGCCGTGCTTAAGCTCGGGCTTTCAAATCCTTTTCCCGTTGATCTGGTCAAGCGTTTCGCCTCAAGTGTCGAGAAGGTGCTGGTGATCGAGGAGCTTGATCCTTTCATGGAGGAGCAGACGCGCGCGGCGGGTGTCGCGGTGGCCGGGCATGAGACCGAACTGAACATGCTCGAGATGAACCCGATGCGCCTGCGCGTTTTGCGCAGGGAATTGCTGGGCGACGTGGAAGTTTCCGAGGTCAGGCATGCCGACCAGGGCCTGCCCACGCGTCCGCCGGTGTTGTGCGCGGGGTGCAGCCACCGCGGTGTCTTCTACACCCTGTCTAAGCTGGGGGCGACCGTCACCGGCGACATCGGCTGCTACACGCTGGGCGCTTTTCCGCCGCTCAACGCGATGGACACCACCATCTGCATGGGCGCCTGCATCGGTAACGCCTTCGGCATGGAGAAGGCCGGTTATAAAGGGCGTCTCTGCGCCGTGATCGGCGACTCGACTTTTTTCCATTCCGGTTTGACCGGCATCTTAAATGTGCTTTACAACGGCGGCAGGACCACGACGGTTGTGCTCGACAACCGGATCACCGGCATGACCGGGCACCAGCAGAATCCCGGTTCGGGCAAGAATCTTTGCGGCGAGCCCGCGCCGGTCACAGACATCGCCGAGGTCGCCAAGGCCATGGGTTTCCGGCGTGTTGTGCGGGTAGACGCCTATGATCTGGCGGCGTTGGAAAAGGTGCTGGCGGCAGAGCTGGACGCGGAAGAGCCTTCTGTTGTGATCGCGGGAGGACCCTGTCGCATCGCGGCCAAGCTGATGAACGCCGGGACTTACGAGGTGGACGCGGCGAAGTGCAAGGCCTGCGGCGCCTGTTTCAGGCTGGGCTGCCCCGCGATCGAGCGCGGCGCGGCGGTTGCTGAAGGAAAGCGGTACAAGTCGCGCATCGATCCGGTGCAGTGCTCCGGCTGCGACCTCTGCCGCCAGGTCTGCAAGTTCGACGCGATCAAGCGGGTACGCTAGCTGACCCGATACTTAATCATGATGGCAGGGAGCTTGAAAAAGTGAAAACGATGAACATTTCTTTGGTTGGCGTGGGCGGGCAGGGGATCCTGCTGACGAGTGACATCGTGGCGAAGACCGCGACGCTGGCGGGGCTGGACGTAAAGAAGAGCGAGATCCACGGCATGGCGCAGCGCGGCGGCAGCGTGATCAGCCAGGTGCGTTTCGGCGCGAAGGTTTTCTCACCGATCATTCCAGACGGCACGAGTGACCTGCTGGTTTCTTTCGAGCGGCTTGAGGCGTTGCGCTGGCTGCATCTGCTGACGGCGGACGGTAAGGTGCTGATCAACAGCATGGACATGACGCCGATCACGGTGTCGAGCGGACAGCAGGCGGCCGTGCCGGATCTGGACGCGCGACTGCGCGCGGAATTTCCTGGTGCCGTCTATCTGCCGGCACTGGCGATCGCCATTGATGTCGGCAACAGCCGTGCCATGAACATGGTGATCGCCGGGGCGATTTCCAGACTGACCATTTTTGACGAGGAGCTGTGGAAGCAGGCCATGCGCGAGCGCATTCCTGAAAGGATGCTTGCGGTCAACCTAAAGGCGTTCGCCGCCGGCCGGGCGGCGGTCGGCGGGTGAAGGCCATGCCGCTTCTCGCCAGAGCGCTCGACTTGGTCAAGCGCGTCTCCCGGCAAGACCGGCCGCCGCGGTCGGCGGTGGTGGGAGCGTGGGGCGAGGAGCGTGCAGCCTGTTTCTTAAAGGGCGCGGGGTATGACATCATCGGCCGGAACGTGCGGCCGAACCGGCGCGACGAGATCGACATCATCGCGCGCAAAGATGCTTTTCTGGTGTTCGTGGAGGTCAAGACGCGGCGGCGCGAGGAGTATGGGCGGCCATTGCGGGCGGTTGACCGTGACAAGCGGCATGCCCTCAACCGCGCCGCGGCGGCGTTTTTGCGCAAGGCCGGGTATCCGGACCTCTTCTACCGGTTTGACGTGGTCGAGGTGCTGGGTCAGCCTGAGGAGGGCGATCCCCTGATAAGGCATCTCGAAGAGGTTTTCCATTTTGAGAAGAGATTTGTTTTCCCGGTCTGAAAATGGACAAGTATGCGGGTGTGGGAGTATGGGAGTGCGTTTGTGGAATAAGATGTGCCCGATATCCTCGCACACGCACTCACATGCTCGCTTACTCACACACATAAATTCCTGTAAGGAGGCGGCGCGGGTAAAGGATGAACTGGAGAGGTAAAGCATTAGGCGGCAGCATCGGGTCTTTCTTCGGGCCCTTGGGCGCGTTGGCGGGTGCCACGGCCGGTCATTTCCTGGTTGACCGCAAAAACGCTGGGGCGGCGGAACGGCACGCCTTGCGCCTGGTGGCGGTAGCGGCCGGGGCACTGCATGAGCTGGCCATCGCCGACGGGCGTTTCTCGGTCAAGGAGGACGCTGCGGTCCGTTCGATACTGGGCGAGATCAGCCGCCAGACCGGGACAGTCCTGACGGCGCATGACATCGCCTATATTTTGGATGATTCGCCGCGGCTGCATCGCTGTGTGGAGCGTCTGGCAATTATGGCGCGCGAGCTGCAGGGGCTCGCGCCCGCGGCCGCGGTCTGGTTCTGGCGCACGGCTGTGAGTGACGGCGACCCAACGCCGCCGGAGATCGCCTGCATCAATTTCTTCGCGCGCCAGGCCGGCATCTCTGACGAGGTTGTGCGCCAGGCCGCACTCTTGTATGCGCGCTCAGGCGACACGGCCGCCAATACTGAAAGGCGGGCGGCCTGCGAGACACTGGGGCTGCCGTACAACGCGGACGCTGTCGCGGTCAAAAGCGCCTACAGGCGGTTAAGCCTCAAATATCATCCTGACAAACATGTCGGCCTTGATCCTGATATCCGCGCTTTGACCTCTGAGAAATTCACGCAGCTTACCGAGGCTTACAATCTATTGGATGGACATGGGGTCCTTAACATATCAGGGCTTGTTGCAAAGTGCGCGGAATCCGGTACACTGGTTTTAGCTTGCGGAGACGCCTTTGTGAAATGTTTCGTGTGCGGCAGTAGGAACCGGCTGCCTGCGGAGAGCGGCATAAGCGCCGCGCGCTGCCCGAAATGCCAGGCTTTGCTGGCATTCGAGCGAGACCTCGCCGAGCGACTTACATGAAAAAAATCGATATGAGAGATCTGAACACGCCCGCGTTTGTTGTAGACGCCGGTGCCATCGGGCGCAATCTTGACGTTTTGTCAGAGATCAAGCGTCGCACTGGCGGCCACGTCTTGCTGGCTTTGAAAGCGTTTTCGATGTTCAGCGTGTTCCCGATGATGCGCCGTGTGCTGGACGGGTGTTGCGCGAGTTCGGTGCATGAGGCGCGTCTGGGCCGCGAAAGGTTCGGCGGCGAGACGCATGCCTTCGCGGCCGCTTTCTCCGAGGCAGAGATGCGGCAGATAGCCGTGTTGTCCGATCATGTCACGCTCAACTCATTCGCGCAATGGCGGATGCTGCAGAAAGTGCTGCGCGAGACCGGCTGTCAACACATGCTATGCGGACTGCGGGTCAACCCTGAACATTCGGAAGGGCACACGCCGATGTACGACCCGTGCGCGCCCGGTTCGCGTCTCGGCATACGGCGCGCGGCGTTCGACGGCGAATGCCTGGAGGGCATAACGGGTCTGCACATGCACACGCTGTGCGAGCAGGACGCCGCGCCCTTCGTCCGCACGCTGGCGGCTTTCGAAGAGCGGTTCGCCGATTTCTTGCCGCATATCCGCTGGATGAACTTCGGCGGCGGCCACCACATCACCCGTGCGGGTTATGATGTGAACCTGCTGTGCGAAGCGCTAAACGGTTTTCGCGGCAGGCATCCGTACATCCGCGACATTTATCTGGAACCCGGCGAGGCGTGTGTGCTTAACGCCGGGACGCTGGTGACGAGCGTGCTCGATATAGTGAATAACGAAACGCCTGTCGCGATACTTGACGCTTCCTGCTCCTGTCACATGCCAGACGTGCTGGAGATGCCATACCGTCCGAGGGTTTTCCGTAAAGAAGGCTGGCAGGGCGCGGCCGCGCCCGGGCCGGGGGCGGACAAGGGGAGCGAGCCGGGCGTCAAGCCGCATACGTACCGTCTGGCGGGCGCGACCTGTCTGGCTGGCGACATCATCGGCGACTGGTCGTTCGACACGCCCCTGCGCGTCGGCGACAAGCTCGTGTTTGAAGACATGGCGCACTACACCATGGTCAAGACCAACACGTTCAACGGGGTGCGGCTGCCGGACATCGTGCTCCGGGAAGAAGGCGGAGGGCTGAGGCTGGTCCGTTCTTTCGGGTACAATGATTTCCGCTCGCGTCTGTCCTGAAGCGCACGTCGGATTTGAGCGAAGCTGTTTTCGGGCTTGAAAAGCGCGATGTGTTTGGCGTAATATACGCATCGGTTTAGCGTCAAACTTTTTCGGAGAGGTGGCCGAGAGGCTGAAGGCAGTGGTTTGCTAAACCGCCGTATCGGTTAAAACCGGTACCGGGGGTTCGAATCCCCCCCTCTCCGCCATTATGCCGGTTCATCCTATTTTTTAAGGAAGGGCAGTGTTGTCACTGTCGCTGGCAGGCGGGTGCGGCCGTTGTCGACAAACCAGCGTGAACCGGGGACGGCATGCTCCGGGGCGACATAAGCGAAGCCGAGCGCCCGGCCGACTGTCGGGCAGAAAGACCCGCTGGTAACCTTCCCGATCGCATCGCCGTTCTCCAGCAGCACGCCCTGCCCGTTGCGCGCGGTCTGCCTGCCCTCCAAAAGGAACGGGGCAAGCAAACTGGCGGGAGTTGCGGCGCGGCGCAGCAACGCCTCTTTGCCGATGAAGGGCTCGGCCTTCGAGCAGTAACGCATCATGCCGGCTTCGGCGGGTGAGGAGCCGGGGTCGAACTCGTGGCCGTTCAGTGGCAGGCCGGCTTCCAGGCGCAGGGTGTCGCGCGCGCCCAGGCCGCAGGGACGTACGCCGGCCGCGATCAAGGTCTGCCAGATCCGGCACATGGACGCGGCGGGCGGATAAATCTCCACGCCGTCGGCGCCTGTGTAGCCGGTGCGGCTGACTATCCATGTCTCGTTGTTGTTTTCGACCCGCGTCCAGCGGAAACGCTTAAGGGCGGAGAGTTCGAATCCGAAGACACGCTGCAGAACGGCGACGGCGTTCGGTCCTTGGACATCCAACTTGCCCTGAATGCCGCGCAGGTCTTTGATTGTGACGCGGTCGCCGTCGCAATGCCGTCGCATCCAGTCGAGATCGGCAGGGGCGGTGCCTGCGTTGACCACCGGCATCCACTCGTACGCGCCCATGCGGTAAACGATCAGGTCGTCGATCACCCCGGCGTCTTCGTTGAGCAGGAAGCCGTAACGGCAGGCGCCGACAGCCAAGGTGCGCAGGTCTTGCGTGACCAGGAGGGAAAGAGCGTCCAGACTTTCAGGCCCGGAGACCCAGAACGCGTCCATGTGCGAGGTGTCGAAAACGCCGGCGTCATTGCGGACGCTCGCGTGTTCGGCCAGCACGCCTTCATATTGGACCGGCATCTCCCACCCGCCGAAGTCGATCATCCGTGCGTTGAGAGCGGTGTGACATTCATATAGCGCGGTTCTGAATCCCATGTCTATTCTCCCTTCATGATGTCCACGCGCGTCGCGCCGCGGCGCTCGTAAGGCGGCGGACTGACAACCGCCTTGCCGTCGTCAGGCGGCGGCTCCGAGGAGGCGGCATGTTTGAAAAACGGAAACCCGGCGAAGGGGTTTTGCCGCATGCCGTTCTCTTCGGCCATGACCATGCGGTACTCGCGGTCGGCGGATTTGTAAATAAAGTATGCTATCAGCAGGCGTATCAGCATGAAGCCGCGCAGATTGCCGGTGAGCATCGAATATAGCACCGAGACTGCCATGAGGACGGCTATGAAGCGGCCGATCCGTGAAGCGACCCAGGTGGCCCGCAGGCGCGTCATGAAAAATTGCTGCAGCAGCGCGCGCAGGATGCGTCCGCCGTCCATCGGGAAAGCCGGCAGCAGGTTGAAGATGAAGAGCGTGGCGTTCAGGGCGCCTACCTGATAAAACAGAAACTGTCCTGCACGACTTGAGAAAATGAAGTCGCCGTTGTGCATCCGCTTTTCGGGAAGCAGCAGTCCGGCCAAAGCCAGGGCCAGGCTGACGGCCGGGCCGGCCGCGGCCATCAGAAACTCCTGCCAGGCTTTGCGCGGCATCGACATCAGTGAAGCGCATCCGCCCATCATCATGAGTGTGATGTCGCGCACGCGGCAGCCGAAAGCCATCGCGACCAGGCTGTGCCCGAGTTCATGCAGCGTGATGGAAACGAGCAGGGCGACGCCTGCGGCGATGCCGTAAAGCGGGTCGCCGTAGTTACCGATCAGCAGAAACATCAGGATGATCAGCGAGGAATCCAGCCGGATCGGTATGCCGAAGATGGTGCAGAGTTGGTAGGATGATTTGAACATGGTTTAGTCAGGTGCGGCGGCAGGGTGTCCGGCGGGATTAAAGGGTGGTCAACAAGAGTTCCACTTTTCCGTGAGGCGTCAAGACGTATTCGCGGGCGTCGGCGGGGATCAGCGCGCTCGCGCCCTTGGCCAGTTGCACGCTTTCCCCTTCTGCCGAGAGTTCGAGCGTGCCGTCAGCCGTGAAGATAGCGTGGAAAGACGAGCCGTCGAGGTTGACGCGTTCCGGTGAGATGGCTTCCAGACGGCGCGTTGTAAAAAAGGCGCAACGCGAAACCATTGACCATCGGTTGCCGTTGTTCTCACTTTCTGTGACGGGCGACACCAGTTGTGGCGCGGGCAGCGACCAGTCGATCGAACGCAGGCCCGCCTCGATGTGCAAAGTCCTTTTCCCGCCGCCGGGCCCCGTGCGGTTCCAGTCAAAAAGGCGGTAGGTGGTGTTAGAGTTCTGCTGGACCTCATAGATCAGGCAGCCCGCGCCGACGGCATGGACCAAGCCGCCGGGAATGAACAGCGCCTGCCCGGGGTCGGCATCCAACCGCACGAGCAGTCGGTCGGCCGTGCCGTCAGCAATGGCCCGTTGCAGATGGTCTGGGTCACAGCCGTCTCGCAGGCCGGCGAAAAGGCATGCGCCCGGTCGGCTGTCAAGGATCACCCAAAGCTCGGTTTTAGGCTCGCCGCCGGTCAGACGGGCGCCGGACTCGTCGGGGTGCACCTGCACACTGAGGCATTCACGAGCGTCGATCAGTTTGAACAGCAGCGGGAAGCGGCGCGGGTCCGGCGCGCGCGTCCCGGTCAGCCCGGAGCCGAACTCGCCGGCCAATTCGGCAAGGCCGCGGCCGGCGAAGCGCCCGTGTTTCACCACGCTGTCGCCATCAGGCCGGGCGGCGATTTCCCATGATTCCGCGCAGATTTCCGGAGTCCCACGCCTGCAGAAAGCTTGGGCGATGCGGCGTCCGCCCCACGGGTAATTCTTATAGAACGGTTCGAAAACCAGCGGCTCCCTGACAAAATCCATGTGTTGAAGTTTACCACCGTGTGCGCATATTGCAAGCGCGTCGAGAAAATCCTGAATTGACCGATTTGCCGGACATTGTGCACATGCCCCATTTTGTCGGGGTGTTGGCGTTTGACGAGCGGACCACTCTGATAAACCGCTCATCGCCAAAATTGGTGCACATAGTTATGACAAACAGCTTTCCGTGACATACTCGCCTGTCGCTGTTGCGCGAATTTTGCGTAAGCGGTATACTGTCTCCAATCGGGAGCGGATATGGCGGATGCCAGTAATAAAGTGGTGCGGTGCGGCCTTTGCCCGAAGGATTGCCGCATACCGCCGGGGTTCAGCGGGGAGTGCCGCATACGGGTGAATCTGGACGGGCGCCTGCAGGCCGTGACCTACGGGCGGCCTTGCGCCGTGCATGTGGACCCCATGGAGAAGAAGCCGCTGTTCCATTTTCTGCCGGGAACGCCGATCCTCTCAATCGGCACCGCCGGCTGCAATCTGCACTGTAAGAATTGCCAGAACGCGGAGATCTCCCAGGGCAATCCGGAGGATGTGAGCTCTTATGAGCTTAAGCCGGCTGACGTGCCGGCGCTGGCTCGCCGCCACGGTTGCGTGTCGGTCGCCTACACCTATACCGAGCCTGTGGTGAGCTATGAGTACACGCTGGACTGCTGCAAGGCGGCGCGTCAGGCCGGCCTGCGCAACGTGCTGGTGACCGCCGCTTATATCAAAGAGCGTCCGTTGCGCGCGTTGCTTGAGCATGTGGAAGCCGCGAACGTGGACATCAAGGCGATGAGCGACCAATTTTACCGCGAGGTCTGCTCGGCCACGCTGGATCCGGTATTGCGGTCGGTGCTGGTCATGCGCGAAGCGGGCACGCATGTGGAGATCACGAATCTGGTGATCCCGACACTCAACGACAGCGACGAGATGCTGGGGAGCCTTTGCGGGTGGGTCGCCGACAATCTGGGCGCGGAGACGCCTTTGCACTTCTCGCGTTTTTTCCCGCGCTTCAAGATGACGCATCTGCCGCCGACGCCGGTCGAAACACTGCTGCGCGCGCGGGAACATGCTGTCAAACGCGGTCTCAAGCATGTGTATGTGGGCAACGCGGAGGTCAAGGACGGCGAGATCACCTTCTGTGCCGGATGCGGAGCGACATTGATTGCGCGTCAACGGTACGTGGTGACAGAAAACCGCCTGACCGCTGACGGCGCGTGTCCGGCGTGCGGACGCAAGGCGCGCGGGGTTTGGTCGTGACCGCGCGCGCCGCGTCAGTCTGCGCGCGTCGGGCTTTCTTGCGGATGCTGGCGATGGCCGCGGCGGGCGGGCTTTCGACGCGGCGCGTTGCAGCCGCGCGGGCGCTGGACGACCGGG
>CAYRZP010000061.1:0-13654 GCA_964428885.1 uncultured Lentisphaeraceae bacterium | reverse complement strand
TGGTAGGCCAGGCCGGAGTCGAACCGGCGACCCCCAGATTAGGAATCTAGTGCTCTGTCCTACTGAGCTACTGGCCTGCGTCGAGTGCCAGAAAGATAGCATAGCGGGTGCGGCAAGGCAAGGCGCGGCAAATCTGGGCGGAAAAAATGTTTTGGCGTGGAAAGTAAAATGTGCGCGGCATTGATCATCCGGATTTGTTGTTGGTGCGCCTGCGACAGCCCGCATAAACGTCAGCGGATCTTGACCAGGATCACGAACAGCAGAGGGGTCAGGAACGATTGCAAAAGGACGAAGCGCATCAGCACTTGGGCGTTGCTCCAGTTCATGTTGCCGCGGCAATGGTCGTGCAGAGGGAAGCGCACGCTGTGAAGTATCTTGATCATGACGTGTTGCCGCTTGACCTCCTCTTGCGGCAGGCCGCGTGGATTGCGCACGTCGAAACCGATGCGTTTGAACAGGCGCAGCATGAGCAGTTTGAAGAGGCCGGTGCCGCCGTTGACCAGGACGACCGGCGAGACCACGAAGATCAGGAAGGGGTTGCCGGCCGCCAGCACAGCGACGCCGACCAGCATGCCGAGCAGGCGCGAGCCGGCGTCGCCCATCAGCACGCGGCTGGGTTCGGCATTGTGCCAGAGGTATCCGGCCAGCGCGCCGGCCATGGTGGCGACCAGGACGGCCCAGCGCGCGCCTGCGGGGTTGTGGGGGATCAGCAGATATTCGGCGATGGGCCGGTAGCCGATGATGCCATAGAGCAAGCCGGACAGCGCGAAGAGGGAGAGCAGGGTCAGTGACCCGGCCAGGCCGTCCACGCCGTCAGAGCAGTTGGTTGCGTTCATGGTGAACCAGAGCAGCGCGGCGGCGCCGGGGATGTACAGCGCTGGAGGCAGGTCAAAAGCCTGTTTGAATAAAGGCAGCCAGACTTGCGAGCCCACCCCTTTGCAGAGGAAGGCGGCGGCGGCCACGGCCACCGCCATGTCGAGCAGCCCTTTTTTGAGTTCGCCCCACGGCAGGGCGCTGCGGTCGTCAAGGTAGCCGAAGAACATGCCGAGATAGAGGCAGGCCACGACGCCGAGATCCCAAAAGCTCAGCGGCACGATCAATATTATGAGAGGCAGCGTGAGCAGCGATATGATGAATCCGGCGCCGGTGGGCTTGCCCTTGGACTTGACGCCGCTGTCGGCGGTCAATTTCCTGCCGCGGTCGGTGGGCAGTAGATGCCAGAGCCGCGGCAGAAGGCTCCACACGGCCAGCCCACCCGCCAGGGCGCCTGCCGCCAAAAGCATCATGTGTGAAGAGAGCAGGCGGAAAGGTCCCCACAATTCCGCGAGATATGGAGCGAGCCAATAGACCATTTTCAATCCCCGTGTGCAAAAAAAAGCGTCTGTCGAAAATTCTACCCAAATTGCGCGGGTGTTTTTGTTGTGAGCGCAATTTCGGGAAGTGTTTGTAAAACAGGTAGAATAATATCAGAAGCGGGGCAAACGGTTAAGGAATAATAAAAAAGACACCGCACCTGAGTGCGGTGTCTCAATCTCACAATGCATTCCTGCAAACTACTTCAGGACGGCATCTTTGGCGGCTTTCGCCAGACGGAACTTAGCGACCGTCTTGGCAGGAATCTTGATCTGCGCTCCGGTGGCGGGGTTGCGGCCCATGCGCGCGGGGCGTTTAACCTTGATCAGTTTGCCAAGTCCGGGAAGCATGATGCCCTTAGGATCTTTAGCGCCGGCGTATGCGACCGCCAGCAGTGTTTCGTATACGATCCCAGCCTGTTTCTTGCTGATCTCACCAGCCGCGGCAAGGGCGGCCATGATTTCGCTTTTCGTCTTAGGCGTTGCCTTCTTAGCCATGATTTTACTCCTTTTAATCGCAGGGATACCAACCCCACAACACAGTACAAAATAATCCTTTTCCCCAAAGAATCAACACTAAAAGCAAAAAAGCCCAACAATTTTTGTGATAATTGTTTTTGACAACATGCGGCGCAATGCGTTTTCCAGACTCTAAAGCGATCCGCCGCGCGCATCAAGACTCAATGGCGCGGATGGAAACGGGCATGCGTCGCGGTGATCTGCCGCCTGTTGACATGGGTGTAGATCTGGGTTGTCGCTATGTCGGCGTGGCCCAGCATCTCTTGGATGGCCCTGATCTGCGCGCCGTGCTCCAGCAGATGGCTGGCGAAACAGTGGCGCAGCACATGCGGTGAGAGCGACGTCATTATTTGTGCGGCGGCGGCGCGTTTCATCAGCATGGCGAAGACGCCCTGCCTTGTGAAAGGCATGCCGCGTTGGGTCAGGAACAGAGCCGTCTGCGTGACATCGCCTTTAGCGAAGCGCGGACGCGCCGAATCCAGATAGCGTTGTGTGCAGGCGGCCGCGCTGTTGCCCAGCGGTATGACGCGCTGCCGGTCGCCCTTGCCGGTACAGCGGATTTCTGACTTGTCGAACAGCACGTCGCGCAGGCGCAAGGCTGTGAGTTCGGAAACGCGCAAGCCGCAGGCGTAGAGCATTTCCAGCATGGCCCGGTCGCGCAGTTCATGTGGTGTCTCACCCGCGATGGAGGTGAGCAGGCGCACGACTTCGTTTTCAGAGAGTGTACGCGGCAGCGCCTTATCTTTCGGCAGCGAGGGGATCACGGCCGTGATGTTATCGCGGACAAGGCCCTCGCCGTGCAGGAAAGCGAACAGAGCTTTTAGCGCGACCAGCCGCCGCGCACGGGTGGCGGGGCTACGGCCTTGCTGCCGCTGCTGTTCGAGGAAAGCGGTGATGTGGACGCGTCTGACCTGGCTGAAACGGCTGAGGCCGCAGTATTTCCCGAGGAAGGCGGTTAAAAGGTTGAGGTCGCGTTCATAGGCGGCGCGGGTGTTGGCTGAGAGGCCGCGTTCAAACGAGACGTTATCCAGAAACCGTGTGACCCCGTCGCGCATGAGAGTAGGGCCTATTTTGAGAGATCCTTCGTGATGGCTTTGATCGCGTTCGCGTCATAACCGGCCTCGGCGATGGCGATCTCTATGTTCTTGTGGGCGATCACCATGGAGTCATAGCGCACACGGATGGTCCGGCCTGCAATGTCGAACGTGGTGTGTTCCCGGTTTATGCCGCCCAACGGTGACAGGGCGGAGCGGATGCGTTGCGCGTCAGCCTCGCTGGTCATGCCGGGAACTTTCACCGTCATGTCGCGCACATCGGAAACCCGGCAACCCGAAAGAGCTAGGGTGCCGATCGCCAACAACATAAAAAGTCGTTTCATGTCCGAATCATAGCCTAAGTCGGGCGGCGCCCGCAATACAATAGTCGGAATGCGGGCGCGCAATCCGGCGCACGGGCAAGCAGACGCTTGCCCCTCCCGGCGCACGCCTGACCGCAGCAGTATCTGGAGGGACGCGCTTCGTCGCGTCCGTGAGCAGGTGACGTCGCCGGGCGCACGGGCAAGCAGACGCTTGTTTCTCACTTAAGCAGCGCGTCGACAGCCTGCTTTTGAGCGTCGCTGCCGGCCATGGCGCGCGCCTTTTGCCAGGCGGGCATGAACTTGGCCTTGTCGAAGCCTTTGGCCGCGACCTTTTTCGAGAGACCGCGCAAGGCCAGTGTCTGCCTGCGGGCATCGGGGGCGGTGACGGCGTGGCGCATGAGGGCGGGGACCGATGCGTCGTCCGCCCAGTCGGCCAGTGCGCGGACGGCTGCGGTCGCGGCGTTGGTGTCTTCGGAGTCGGCCGCCTTTTCGACCGCGTCGAGCAACTGGCTTCCGCCGATCCGCGCGGCGGTCTCTAACAGAACGGGTTTATCTTTCGCCGTTGCTGCGTTCAGCTTATTCAAAAGCGCCTTCGTGTAGGCGGCGGTCGTGTCGCGTCGTGCGGCGGCCGCGAAAGCGGTCTGCGCCTCAGACCTGAGCTTGTCGCTGACGGAAAGCAGTTTTTCAGCGAGCAGCCCGGCCTGCGAAGCGTCGGCGGTCTCGCGCAGCAGGCGGAAACCCTGCACGACGGTTTCGTCCGCGGGGGAAGAGAGGGATGCGACGCCGATGTCGGCGGCGGCTTTCGTGCGGCGTTCGCGCAACAGTTCCAGCGCGACACTTTTGCCGGGATCACTGAATTTCTCGTAACCGGCTACGAGCCGCTTGACAAGGTGCTCGGTTTTCAGCAGGCGCAGGTTGTCGCGGACAATGTTCAGGCGCTCTTGTGTCAGATCTTGCAGCAGCGCCGGGACGCAGTCGGCGAACTCCGCCTGCCCGAGACTGATCATTGCGCGCAGTGCGCCGACGGCGATCATGTTGTCACCGTCTTTCATAAGTGGCTCGATCTCAGCGCGGGCGCTCTTGTCGCCGCGTTGGCCCAGCATGTCGAGAAGCATGGCCTTATGCGTGGCGGATGCGGTTGTGAGCAGCTTGGCGGCCCAGGCGCGTGTTTCGTCGTTGCCGCCGGACTCGCGCGCCCAGCGCATGGCGATGCTGGCGTATGCGGGGTCGGGGTCGTCGAAGGCCTTGAGCAGCAGCGGCATGCGTTCCGCAGGCTTGAGTGCGGTGAGTTCGCTGTTCAGTTTCGCGTAACGGTTTCTAGGGGCGTGAGCCTCGGCGGAGTGCCAATTCCCGTTGACCGTATGCCGCGTGAGTGCCGCCAGGGCTGCCACGCCGGGCGCTTTGGACTGCTCGAATTGGGTTATGGCTGCGGAGTGTTGGGGCAAGCCGCACCAGCGCAACTGGTCAAGAAAGAAGCAGGTCACGTCGGCGTCGCTGGCGCTTTGCGCCGCCTTGATCAAAGCGTCGCCGTATGCCGCGCACTGTTGTTTTGTGCCGTTGCTCATGACGTGTTGGGTGAGTGCGGCCAGGCGCGTGATTTGCAGAGGGTCTGAAGCGCCGCCGGTCTTGACAGAGGCGAACAGCTCTTGCCAGGTCTTTTCACCTTTCTCCAGCGTGTCAGCCAGTGACGCGCCGGTGATGGCGGACAAGGCATCTTTATTTATTTCGGCCCACCGGGCGGCAGAGTTTTGCGCGCTGACGGTGATTGCGGACAAAAACAAGCAAATGGATGTCAGTGTCAAATTGGTTTTCATGGTTTTAACTTGTGTTGGTGAGCTTTTTTTCAAGTGTTCTGTTCTGCGGAATCCGGCATGATGTCCGCAGCCTTTAAATCACCCAGGGTGCCCGCATCGGCTGATTGATGAAACGGTCGGCGGCGGGGTCGTTGACGGCGCACAGATTGATCGGATCGAACTGGAAGCCGCGTCCAAGACGCATGGCGATAATGCCGAGGTTCACCAAGGTGCAGGAACGGAAGCCGTTCAGCTCGTTGAGCGCGAACTTGCGCCGGTGTTTGACAGAATCCAGGAAGTCAGTCTGTTGCGGCGCCGGGTCAGGCAGGTCCGCCATCAGATTCTCGAAATCAGGTATGTCGGATTTGAGTTTTGGCCAGATCTTGCCTTTCGGCCCTTCCAGGAACGGCGCTTCTTTGAGAGAGTTGTTGCCGTCCAGGATGATCTGGCAGCCGTCGGCGTAGGTATAAGTGATGCGGCGGAACGAGCCCACGGAGTCGGGGTGCTGCGGCGGGCAGTCGATCTCGATCTTGACGGGGTTGGTGTCGTCTTTTTCAAGCAGGTATTGGACCGGGTCAAGGTAATGCTGGCCCATGTCTCCCAGTCCGCCGCCGTCATAATCCCAATATCCGCGGAAATTGCTGTGAGTGCGGTGGGGGTGGTAGGGTTTGTAAGGCGCGGGACCGAGCCACAGGTCATAGTCGAAATGGTTCGGCACCGGCTGAGGGACAAGATTGGTCAGCCCGCTCCAGTTGAACTTCCATGAAAAACCGGTCACGCCGCCGACGACGGCTTTCAGCGGCCAGCCGAGCAGGCGGTTTTCCGCGGCTTTCTTGATCGGCTTCACCGTGGTTTGCATGCCGTAGAAACCGGAAGCGAAACGGAACCAGGTGTTCAGCCTGAAGATGCGTCCGTTGGTCTGGATGGCCTCCATGACGCGGCGTCCTTCGCCGATGGTGCGGGTCATGGGCTTTTCGCACCAGATATCTTTGCCGGCCTCCGCCGCCATCACTGATATTAAACCGTGCCAATGGGGTGGGGTGCAGATGTGCACGATGTCGACATCCGGGCGTGAGATGATCTCGCGGAAGTCGCGGCAGGTGAAGATTTTACCGTAACCGTTTTTCTCGGCGCTGACGATGCCTTCTTTGATCCTGTTTTCGTCCGGGTCGCAAAGGGCAACCAGGCGTGTGTCTCGGTATCCGAGGTGGTTGCCCGATCGGGCTATACCGCCGAATCCGATCAGGGCGCGGGTCAACTGGTTGCTGGGAGCGGTCTCTGAACGCAGCACGTGCGCGGGCATGATCGTGAATGCCGCGGCACTGCCCTTCAGGAAGTGGCGGCGGGTCAGGCATGTCTTCATGATTTTCCCCCTTCAAACTTTTAATGGAAATAACGGATACTAGTCCCCGACTGCGCATTCGAATTTACCGGAAACATTTGGTGTATGCAATAATAAATTGGGCGCGGGAACGATCACAAAAATTGAGCGGTGGATTGGTGTTGCGGAACCAGGCCCAAGAGCGTATTTTGTATGAATTGATGGAAACGTGTTCGGGAAACGGCATTCTGAAAAGCTTATGGCGGCGTTGGGACACGCGGCTTTGTATGGTGACGGTGGCGGTTTATACCGTGGCGGCACTGTACGGGGAAGCGGTGTTCCGCTATTACCACAGTATTGACCGAACGCCGCCGTACAACATAGTGCGCGAGGACGCGCGTTATGTGCCGCCGCTTTTCGTGCGTGCCTTTAGCGAAGGCGGGGCCGTGATTGATCGGAACGGATTGTTTGTTCTGGGCAGCGACAATCTCGGCAGGGATGTATTGCAGCGCCTGATTCAGGGCACGCGCATCGCCTTCCATGTCGGTATCTTAACCTCGCTGATCGCCATTCCGATCGGCGTCGTTTTAGGGTGCGTCGGCGGTTATTTAGGCGGGCGCGCGGACAGTCTGGTGGTATGGCTGTGCGCGACGGTGGCCTCTATGCCTGGGCTGCTTTTCATATTGGCGATCGCGATGGTGGTGGGGCAGGGGCTTGCCGGTATCTATCTCGGCATCGGGCTGACCACATGGGTGAGCGTTTGCCGGAACATACGCGGCGAGGTCATCAAACACCGTGAACGCGCGTACGTGCAGGCGGCCAAGGTTCTGGGATACAGCGACTTGCGGATCATATTCAGGCATGTTCTGCCCAATGTGGCGCATATAGTGCTTATCGCTTTTTCGATCCGTTTCCCAGCGTCGGTGGCGATCGAGGTTTTCATCAGTTTCCTAGGCATCGGCGTTCAAGGCGAGCCTTCATGGGGGATCATGATCAATAACGCCCGCCTACGTTTGTGGCAGGGTGTGTGGTGGGAGATGACCTTCGTGTCGCTGGCTATTTTCGTGCTGGTTCTGGTTTTCAACAATCTGGCTGACGCGCTGCGCGATTTGCTGGATCCCGCCTTGCGTAATGAGGCGGTCGCCGGGTCGTGACCGGTTGCGTCTTTCAAACGTCCACGGCCGCCCTGACCTTATGTGACAGATCCGGCAAGGAAAACGGTTTCTGGATGAAGTCCGTGCGGCTATCGTTTGAACCGAGGCTGATGATGACATCGGCCGTGTAACCTGACATGAACAGGCAGCGCATGTCCGGCAATTCTGTCTTCAAGCGTCTTGCCAGTTCCAGGCCGTCCATTTCCGGCATTATGACATCAGTCAGCAAAAGGTTGATTTTCTCCTTGTACTCACGCGCCGTTTGGAGGGCGGCTTGCGGCGCGGAAGCGGCAAGCACACGATAGCCCAGTTTCTCCAGCATGGCCTGTATCATTGACAAAATGGAAGTCTCGTCCTCGACCAGCAGAATTGTCTCGTCGGCGGACCGCGCGTATTCTATGGCGCCTGCCGAGATTTCGGCGGGCCTTTCTTCCCCCGTATGTCCGGTGTGCCTCGGGAAGCCGATCTTGAAGGTCGTGCCGTGTCCAAGCTCGCTATATACATTAATGAAACCTCGGTTTTGCTTGACGATGCCGTAAACCGTGGAGAGCCCCAGGCCGGAGCCTAGCCCCATCTTTTTGGTAGTGAAAAACGGCTCGAAAACATGGCGCAGGACGTTCTTGGCCATGCCGCAGCCGTTGTCGCTGACCTCCAACGTCACATATTCGCCCGGCGCTATCTCCGAGTGCTTTTTGCAGCAGTGTTCAGTGACCACTGTGTTGGTGGTCTGGACGGTCAGGTTGCCGACGCCTGTGATCGCGTCTCGGGCGTTCACGCACAGATTGGCGATGATCTGGTCGATTTGGCTGGGATCGATCTTGACCGGCCACAGGTCAGCGGCGGGCCGCCATTTGAGGCAGATGTCTTCTCCCAGTAACCTCTGCATCATGTCGAGCATGCTTTCCAGTGTGCTGTTAAGGTCTATGACTCTTGGCGTGACGGTCTGCCGCCGTGCGAACGCCAGCATTTGCCGGGTCAGATCCGCCGAGCGCTGGGCCGCCTTGCGTATCTCGACCAAATCGTGATGGCGCCGGTCGTTTTCAGGCGTGTCCTCCAAAACCATCTCCAGATTGCCGAGGATCACGCTCAGCATATTATTGAAATCATGCGCGACGCCGCCCGCAAGGCGCCCGATGGACTCCAGCCGCTGCATGTTTTCCAGTTGTTCAGACAATTGCCGGGACTCGGTGATGTCGTCGAAGACCGTGGCGAACAGACCCTTGCCCGGTGACGAAACGGATATCCGGAAAATCTTTCCGGTGGGCTCGTGTTTGATTTCAAAATGGGCCGGTTGGCGGTCATTGGCGACTGCGGCATAGATGTCGAGGTAAGGCGCGGATGATAAGCCATAAACCTCCGAGGCCGGTTTGCCTTCGACATCTTCCGCCTTTAACCCCAGTATGCGCTCGTACGCGGGATTGACGGACTCGATGATGTAATCAACGGGCCTGCCTTCGGAGTCATACTGGAGGCGGTGCAGGGCGACACCTTCATTCATGGAGTTATAAAGGCTACGGAAGCGTTCCTCGCTGGCGCGGAGCTGCGTTTCAGCCAGATGGCGGTCTTCCAGACTGTCCAATAACGCTAAACGGGACCGTTTGGCTAGCTCAGACACCTTTTCCAATTCTGTCAAGCGCCTCTCGAGTTCTTCGGCAGTTGCCTTGTCGGAATCAGGAGTCTGATGGTTATCGGCATTCAGATTCATATTATGTTGTTTGCGGCGTTATAGGTCTTTCGGCTGGCTTGGGTAGCGGCGCGGCTCGCCGAGTCGGGCAAGCAATGCGTTGATTTCACGTTTCAGAGCCTGATTGCGCTCGGAATTATCGATCATGACGGCTTGCCAGCGTCGCAGCTCGTCGAGTTGGCGGTCGCGCTCTTCGTCCATGCGTTTGTGCTCTGACATGTCGCGGATCACCATGCAGCTAAGATTGTGGCCGGCATTCGATTCGAAAACCATGCATGAGAGATCGGCCGGGAAGACCGTGCCGTCTGAACGCTTGAAGTTTATCTCGCCGCGAAACCTTCCAGTCCTCTCGCGGATCTCCAGAGCTTGTGCCAGGCGCGGGTCAGTCGTGTCGAGGACACATTCCCGGCCCTTGCGCACGATCTCCCGCTCTTCGCGCCCGAACATGCGGCATGCCGCCGGGTTAGCGGCCAGAATGCGGCCGTCGGTGACGGTCAGCAGGATCGCGTCCATGCTGTTGTCGAATATCATCCTGTAACGCCGCTCGCTTTCGCACAATTCTTTTTCAGCCTGTCTGCGCTCCTCGAGCTGGCGGCTGAGCTCCACGTTCATGGCGTTAAGCTGTTCCGAGCGTGCCTCCAGTTTGCGTATGAGCGCCTCGCTGTACTTCTTAAGGTACACCTCTTCCGCTTCACGCGGAGTCTCAGTCTCAGGCAAGGGCTGCGCCGGTGTTTCTTTGAGTACCTGTCGTATGGCGGCAATGAAAACATCCGGCTCTTCGGGCTTGACTATGAACCGCGCGGCCCCGATGCTCAGCGCGAAATCGCGGTCGCGGTCGTCGGTGTATGTCGCGGTGTAGAATATGAGCGGGACATTTTTGAGCGCCGGGTCTTTTTTGCACTCCCGGCAAAAGGTGAAGCCGTCCATCAGCGGCATCAGGATGTCGGTGATGATCAGATCGGGGCGCTTTTCCCGGGCTTTGTCCAAGGCTTCGGCGCCGTTCGACGCCTCTTGCAGTTCGTAGCCGTTATGGCACAGCAGCGAACGCAGCAGGTAGAGGTTGTCGGCATTATCGTCAACAATGAGGATACGTTGCGTATGCATAATGCTCCTCCTAAAAATTATGTCGCAGGTAGACTCCGATTTCTTCCACGAAAGTGTCAGGATTGATCGGCTTCTCGATGTAGCCGTTGCAACCGGCGTCGAGCGCCTTTTCGCGGTCGCCTGGCATCGCGTAAGAGGTCACTGCGACGATGGGCACCTTGTCAAGGGCCGGTTCCGCGCGCAAAGACTTTGCGACGGCATATCCGTCCATGGACGGCAACTGGATGTCCAGCAAGATCATATCCGGAATCATTTCACGCGCCATTTTTATGCCCTGCGGCCCGTCAATCGCGCATGTGACGGAATAGCCGTGATTTTCCAGCAGAAACGTGGCCAGGTAACGGTTTTGCTCGTTGTCTTCAATAAGCAGGATTCTGGTTTTCATGACTTGCCCTCCTGTTCGCAAAGCGGCAGCGTGACCGTGAAGACGCTGCCTTTGCCGAACTCGCTGGTGACACTGATGTGGCCGCCGAGCAGGTCGGTGAGGCGACGGCAGATCGCCAGCCCTAAGCCGGTGCCCTCGTGCAGGCGCGCCAGGCCGGCATCGAGCTGTTTGAACGGGCGGAAAAGGTTATGGATTTCCGACTGCGGTATGCCTATGCCTGTGTCGGCAACCGATATCTTGACCGAAGCTTCGTCGCGCTCAACCGTCAGGCGCACAAAGCCTTTTTCAGTGAACTTGACGGCGTTGTTAAGCAGGTTCAGCATGATCTGCTCGACGCGGCGCTTGTCACTCTTGATCATGCCCGTGTTTTCAGGCACGAGCGCTAGCAGAGGCAATTTTTTGTTTTCCGCCAAAGGCCGGATCAGCCCTACGACTTTATTGGTAGACTCGACAAGATCAAATTCAGTTTTTCGGACTTCCAATTGCCCGGCTTCTATTTTTGATATGTCAAGAACGTCGTTGATCAGTTCCAGCAGATGTCGTGAGCTGTCACGTACCATTTCAAGCTGTTTGCGCTGCTCGGCGTTCAGCGGTCCGGCCAATTCTTGCAGCAGGATACCGGTGAACCCGATGATGGAATTCAGGGGCGTGCGCAATTCATGGGACATGGTGGCGAGGAAGGCGGATTTGACGCGGTCGGCAGCTTCGGCCAGGTCTTTTGCCACGGCCAAGTCGGCGGTACGCGCGGCCACGCGTTCTTCCAGCTTCAAATTAAGTTCCTTCAGTTCCTTTTCCGACTTTTTGCGGTCTGTGACATCTCGCACGATTGACTGCAGCAAGGTCACTCCGTCCAGATCAAACCGGTTGAGGCTGACCTCGGCCGCAAAAGGCGAGCCGTCGCGTCGGCAATGCTCCCACTCGAAAAACTGGGGCCCGTCCGTCAAGGCCGTGTTGATGCGTTCCATGGCTTTACGGTCGGAGCGGCATCCGTCAGGCTGAAACTCGGGCGAGAAATCAGAGGGGAGGGCGCCTATGATCTCGTCTCGCCGGCAGCCGTAAACCTTCAAAGCCTTTGCGTTGCAGTCAATGAAGCGACCTTCGCACATCAGCAGGATCGCGTCGCCGGACGTTTCGAACAAAGCATGATATTTGATCTCGCTTTCGCGTAAAGCCGTCTGGTTCCGCAAGTGGACCGCCAGCTCCGATCGCAACAGAAAGGCCAAAAGGCAGGCGGTCACGAGCACAAAAGCCCACCCCTTGCAGATCGACCACATCGCCAAAGTGTTGACGTCAAGTTTAAAGCCGGACAGCAGCCTGTCGGAAACAAATATCCATAAGCCCGCCATAACAGCGTACGGCAGGATTATCCTGACGATCATCCTAGCAAAAGCTTTGTTCATGCTTATTCCGGACTCTGCACGTCTGGGCAAGTCTATCCCAACCAACGCAGCGGATAGAACACGTTTTTATTAATCGGAAAAAGGGACGGTTTTAGATCGGTTCTGTCGTAAGATAAACGCACTCAATTAAGTACGTTGAATATGTTCTGTCCTTTTTTGTAAAAAGTCAACAAAACATTCCATTATTTCGCGGGCTTGTTGGCATGCGGGGACGCGCACCACAACAAACGCGCTTTGCATCGGGCCGAAAACCCGTTAATATTAAAGCAAAAGTTTATGAAACGTTACATATTCAAACGTTTGCTGGAGATGTTGCCTGCGACCTTAGGGGTGCTGTTGTTGACTTTCCTGCTGTTTCATGTTGTAGGCGGATCGCCGGCTGAGGTGGTCCTCGGCAAGAACGCTTCGGCTGAAGCGCTGGCGCTCTTTGACGCGCGCCACGGATATGACAAGCCGCTTTTCTTCGGGCGGTGGGCGGAGATCCGGGCCGTGGGCAATATACGCGCGGAAACCTTGAAGAAAAGGGAAGTGACGGGACTTTATGCAGTTCCGTTGCTTTATGCCCTGCCGTCTGGCGCTTATCGGGTGAACGCCGGAAGGGTGCTGATCGGCTTGCGCGATGCTGCCAGCGGCGAAGATGAAGAAGCGTTGGTGGACGGCCCGGCACCCCTGACTTTTGCGGTGCGCGAGGGCTGGAAGGCCGTGACGCTTGATGTCGGTGTCGCTGACGCGGTCAGTTTGCGGCTAGAGAGAAAAAACGGTGGATGGCTGGATTCGCAATTTATGAATTATTTAAAAACACTTTGCAAGGGTGACCTGGGATATTCAGCCGAGCATAACCTGCCGGTCGCCCGGGTTTTGCGCGATGGGGTGGGGCCTTCGCTGGCCCTGACCTTGCCGATTCTGGCCGTCGGCACCTTGGCCGGCATCATGTTGGGAGCGCTGTGCGCCGCCTGGAGGGGCGGTGCGCCGGACAAATTTATTTTGACGGTTTCGACTGTTTTGATGAGTGTCAACTATGTGGTGTGGGTCTTGGCGGGACAGTTTTTGCTGGCTTTCAAACTGAGGCTTTTTCCGATCTGGGGGTTTGAGTCAGCCGCCTGTCTGACTCTGCCGGTCCTGATCGGCGTTCTGAGCGGGTTGGGGCGCGACGTGCGTTTTTACCGGGCGGCGATACTGGACGAGGTTTACAAGCCGTATGTTCGGACGGCTCTGGCCAAGGGCTTGGGCGGTGCCAGCGTGATGGTGCGTCATGTATTGCGCAACACCCTGATACCGGTGGTCACCTACGTCAGCCTCTCAGTGCCTTACCTGTTCACCGGCAGTCTCCTGCTGGAGAGCTTTTTCGGCATTCCCGGTTTGGGCAATGTCAGCCTGAACGCCATTCATTCATCGGACATGGCGGTGGTCCGCGCCGTTGTCCTGCTGGGAGCGTTGTTGTATCAGGCGGTAAACCTGCTGGCGGACATCTGCTACGGATGGCTGGATCCACGAGTGCGGCTGGGCTAGCGGGAGTTCGGTTGCCCATCTTCTGCGGTTCTGGGCGATATGCTCTACGGGCCTCAGGCTGAAAAACTGGGGTAAG
>CAYRZP010000060.1:8708-13973 GCA_964428885.1 uncultured Lentisphaeraceae bacterium | reverse complement strand
GGGGGATTAGCTCAGTTGGTTAGAGCACTTGCTTGACATGCAAGGGGTCGGAGGTTCGAGTCCTCTATCTCCCACCAGCTTCCAGCCCTTTTTAAAGCGGCAACCACACCATCGACGGGCTTCTCTGAGTTTGTGCCGGTCAGTCCGGCGCGTTTCACGCCTCTCCAGACGACAGCAGCCGCGCGAAATGAGCGAAACTGCGGTCGTAGCCGCGCTCCGCATCACACTCACGCGGAAAACTTCAATGTTCCGTATAACACCGGCATTTGCTATTTTACTCATGTCCGACAGACGACAGACCGGGCGGGCCGGACTGAACGAGCGCCCATCCGCCCCTTGTGTCCGTCACCTTATCCCTGGATATCTTACGGAACCCGACAGGCCATGAATATCGTTGAAGAGATCAAACAACTGCAAAAAGAGCGCGACGCTGTGATCCTGGCGCACAACTACCAGCCTGGCGAGGTCCAGGACATCGCCGACTTCACCGGAGACTCGCTGGAACTCGCCCGCAAGGCCACGGACATCCGAACGGCCGTCATCGTTTTCTGCGGTGTCCACTTCATGGCCGAGACCGCCGCCATCCTGAACCCGGACAAGACCGTGCTGCTGCCGGCCCCGGACGCCGGATGCCCCATGGCGGACATGATCACAGGCGAGCAGTTGCGCGATCTCAAAGCCAAATATCCAGGCGCCAAAGTCCTGTGCTACGTGAACAGCACCGCTGAGGTCAAAGCCGAAAGCGACCTTTGCGTGACATCCGCCAACGCCGTGGCCGTGGCGCGCAGCCTGCCGCCTGACCGGCAGATCATCTTCGTGCCCGACCGCCACCTCGGCTCTTACACCGCCGAAAAACTGGGGCGCGACTTCATCCTCTGGCCGGGCTACTGCCCGACCCACGCGCGCATTACCGAAAACCACGTGCGGTCAGCGCGGTCAGCCTTTCCCGGCGCCCCGGTGCTGGTGCACCCCGAATGCCCTAAACCTGTCCGCGACGCGGCGGACGACGTGCTCTCAACCGGCGGCATGTGCCGCCATGTCAAAGGCCGCGCGGAACGCGAATTCATCATCGGCACCGAGACCGGCATCCTGCACCGCCTGAAACAGGAGAACCCGGACTCCGTGTTCCACCCCCTGCTGGAACAGGCGGTCTGCCCCAACATGAAGAAGATCAACCTTGAAAAAATCCTTTGGTGCCTGCGCGACATGCGCCCCGTGGTCACCGTGCCAGAAACCGTCTCTGTGCGCGCAAAACGCGCGATCGACGCCATGCTCGCCGTGAACTGACGCCAGGGACACGCATATGGAGTTTTGCCAGAGCTATCTGACGAGCAGCCGCTCTTTTGATATACTTGACGCGGCCGCCAACGCCGCGGGAGCATTGGTTCGCTCTGTCGCAGCCTGCGCGTTCAACCGTCATAAAAACGATGCGACACCGCAACATGAACGAGAATCTGGACAGCGACCTCTTTATGGACCAGCCGGATAATGACGAGGCTCTCCAAGCCCCCGGACCGGCCCGCCAGCCGTTGGCCGCGCGCATGCGTCCGCTGACACTGGATGAGGTCGTCGGCCAAGACCACATCCTCGGGCCGGGGAAACTGCTGCGCCGCGTCATCGAGGCGGACCGCCTGACCAACCTGATCTTTTTCGGACCGCCCGGCTGCGGCAAGACCACCCTGGCCGAGGTGATCGCGCGGGTCACGCAACGCCGCTTCGCGCGCACCAGCGGCGTGCTCTCCAACGTGGCCACCCTGCGCGATATCTGCGAGACCGCCAAACTGCACAAGGACGGCCCGGGCACCGTGCTTTTCGTCGACGAGATCCACCGCTTCAACAAGTCGCAGCAGGATGTTCTGCTGCCTTATGTCGAGAACGGCACCGTCACGCTCATCGGCGCGACCACCCATAACCCCAACATTTTCGTGAACAGCCCGCTCACCTCCCGCTCGCTGGTTTTCGAGCTGCGCCCGCTGGACGAGGCCGCGGTCAACGCGCTTGTGCTCCGCGCCATTGCCGACGCCAGCCGCGGCTTAGGGAACCTTAACTGCCAGATCGCGCCGGCGGCCCTCAGCTTTCTGTCGACCGTCTGCGACGGCGACGGCCGCCGCGCCCTCAACGCCCTTGAAGTCGCGGCGCGCTCCACGCCCGCCAACGAAAGCGGTGCGATCCTTATCACGCGCGAAGTCATGGAGGAGTGCGTCCAGCGCAAAATGGTGCTTTACGACAAGGATGAGGACGGTCACTACGACACAATCTCGGCCTTCATCAAATCTGTGCGCGGGTCTGATCCGCACGCCGCGATTTATTGGCTGGCAAAGATGATCGAAGCCGGCGAAGACCCGCGCTTCATCGCGCGGCGACTGATCATACTGGCCTCCGAGGACATCGGCAACGCCGACCCGCGCGGACTGACCTTGGCCGTGTCGGCCATGCGCGCGGTCGAGTTCATCGGCATGCCCGAGGCACGCATCACGCTCGCGCAGGCCACCACCTACCTGGCCACCGCCCCCAAGAGCAACGCCGCTTACCTCGCCGTCGAGGAGGCGCTGGCGGATGTGCGTTCAGGACGGCTCATGGCGGTACCCGAACACCTGAAGAACGTACATGTCGACGCCATAGGCCGCGAGGGGCTTGACGACCATTACAAATACCCGCACGATTTCGAGCAGCACACGGTCAAACAGGACTACCTGCCTGCGGCCAAGTGTTATTACCGCCCGACAGCGCTAGGCTACGAAGACACCATCGGCAAACGTATGGAGCAAGTGAAAAGGCTAAAGAGAGACACCCAACTGTGAGCACAAAACTGCACATCCCGGGATTCATCGACCTGCAGGTCAACGGTTTCGTCGGCGTTGATTTCAGCAGCGAGTCGCTCACTGAAGACGGCTTCATCCATGCCGGCCATGCTTTGATCGCGCGCGGCACCGCCGCCTTCTTGCCGACCCTCATAACCAGCGGAGAGGAACGTCTGCGCCGCAATCTTAATATCATCGCCAACGCCTTGAAAAAAGACGCGCGGCTCGCGCGCCATGTTTTAGGGCTGCATCTCGAAGGCCCCTTCATTTCAAAAGAGCCGGGCGCGGTCGGCGCGCATGCCCCCGCCTGCGTGCATGTTCCGGACACCGCGTATTTCGACCGCCTCTTTGATATTTCGCAGGGCGCGCTGCGGCTGCTCACCATTGCCGCGGAAGCGCCGGAAGCCGATCAGCTAGCCGCCCGCGCCGTCAGCCGCGGCGTCGCGGTCTCGTGCGGACACCAGCTCGCGTCGCCGGAAGATTTGGCGCGCCTGGCTGAGGCCGGCGCCACGGCCCTGACGCACCTCGGTAACGGCATGCCCAATCTGGTCCACCGCCACAACAACACGCTCCTGGCCGGTCTGGCCGAAGAGCGCCTCAAGGTCATGTTCATCCCCGACGGCCACCACCTGCCGCGCCACGTTCTGAAAGTGTTCGCCTGCGCCGCAGGCCCCGACCGGCTGATCGCCACGTCAGACGCCGCGCCCGCGGTCGGCATGCCGCCGGGCGTCTATGAAGTGCTGGGCAACAAGGCCGTGCTGGAACCGGACGGCCTCTTCCACAACCCCGAAAAAGAATGCCTTGTCGGCTCCTCTGCCACAATGTTGGAATGCATGAACGTTCTGCACGGCCTGCGGCTTTTCAGCCTCGAAGATCTGCTGCGCATCGGATTCCACAACCCGCTGGCCCTGATCCGCGCCTCGGAAGCCGAGATCCCGACCTGCCGCCACGGCCTGACCTTCTCGCACGCCGCAGGCTTCGCCCTGGCCTGACCACTCGATGTGCCGTCCCGGATCTGGACTGCGGTGACAAGAGCCGCGCACACTCCAATAGTAAACCCAACCTGCATGCAAACTAAAATTCCCCGCGACGCGCAAGCGTCGCTGGAACGTTGGAGTTAAGCGGCGGCCCGTGAGGGCCGTCCGCTTGAACGACTTGTTAGAGCCCATCCGGTATTACGTAGGTAACCTTTGCCTGGTTTGCCACTACGACACCTTTCTTGGTGAGCTCATCGATGATCCCCTCCACCTCCGCCTCAGAGAGAGACTTCTGGAACAGGGCGTTGATAGTGCTGGCTAAGGTCTTCAGCGTTCGCGGCTTCGCTGACCCACGCTGAGCCTAGTTGGCCACGACAGCGGACACTCGATCCGAGGCAGATTTTGAAGATGCAGCCTTAATCAGGGGAAGATCCGTCACGGCCTTTACCCTACTGGCAGAGATCTTCTTGCTCTTGAGGTGCTGGATTAGGGGATCGAACCCCGTGTCCTTGGACACGATGTGAAACATGATACACCTAAAGGACTTAATCCAAGTTGAGGCTCATGGTTGCTTTTCCAGTTGGCACCCGAGGCAGGCCTTATACAAAAATGGAGTAGGGTTTATGCGGGAAACTGTCCACGCCAGGAGCCGATCGTCGCATAAAGCCCGCCTCCGAACGCATCGCGAAAAAGTTCGAGACGTTCCATTTCAACCACGGCCTGTGGTGCCGCAAGCCCGGCACCTACAAATGGATTTACGGCGGGCGGGCCGACGATCCCGGCTACCACACCTACAGGAAGAAGAACTACCGGAGAGAAGGATGTGCTGTGAGCGAGGCAACGTCGAGCGGCTAGGCGGCGCGATATCCCGTCACCTCCACCGCCTTGTTCGAGATTCTCTATCTTCCAATCCAGTAGCCCGGCCGTCTGTGCAGGTGCATTGTTGCCTGAATAATGATCTCATCTGGTTCAACCCGATACAGGAGAGCATAAGGGAACCGGTGAACAAGCCGTCGCCGGATGCTTGACCTGATGATTGGCCACCGTTCAGGGTTCTCGCGAATGTCCAGTATGGCAGCATCGATCTTGTCGAGAAACTCGCCGCCAAGGCCTCTCGCCTGAATCTCATAGTACTGTGCTGCGTCAAGCAACTCCAGTTCGGCGGGTCGGAGAAACCGAACAGGCTTCATTTGATTGCATCCCGTGCGTCGCTAAGAACGGCTTCTGCCGGTCTTGCCGTGATGTTACATCTTTTGTATTCACGGTAACGCCGGTCAGCCTCGTCAATCCAGAGTTGCTCATTCTGCTGTTCGTTCAGATTGTCTAGACTGGCAATAAGTCGTTCGGCAAGGGTGGCGCGATCCGTCGGCGGCAGATTCAACGCTTGGGATTCACATTCCATCAGTTGTGGCGACATTGACAGGTCTCCTTTTTTGCAGACAGGGTAGATTCTTCCGGGTGTAGAGTCAATCTCATTTCGATTTTGC
>CAYRZP010000060.1:6373-8608 GCA_964428885.1 uncultured Lentisphaeraceae bacterium | reverse complement strand
GCCGTTTTCAATCGCCGCTCGAAAACCCGCGGGCCTTTTGTTATCTTGTGTGACTGTATGCGTTACCGCCCCCGGCACATCCTTGAATACGTCGCGCTGCGCGCGCTGGCAGCCCTGCTCAACGCTTTGCCTTACCGCCTGGCGCTCGCGGCGGTCTGGCCGCTGGCTTTTTTAGCTTTCCACGTGGCCCGTTTCCGGCAGGCCGAGACCATGCGCCGCATCCGCGAGGTCTTCGGCCCGGACCTGCCTGCCCGTCAGGCCCGCCGGATCGCCTGGATCTCCATGCGCAACATGGCCTTCAACATCGTCGAGATGATGCGGGCGCCGAAGATCGGCATCGACTGGATCGACCGCCACATCCCCGATTTCAGCCAGGAGATCCCGGCCGTGAAAGATCTCATCGCGCGACACGGCGGGGCGGTCATAACCGTGCCGCACATGGGCAACTGGGACTTGGCGGGCTGGGCCTGCGACCGGCACGGCATCAAAATGTTTAGCGTCGCCGCCAAACAGAAGAACCCGCTGGTCAACGCCTGGATCAACCGCCAGCGCGAGTCCGGCATGACCGTGCTGGAGCGCGGCAGCGGAACCCTTAAGCAGATCGTCAAACTCCTGCGCGCCGGCAACGCGCTGGCGATCCTGCCGGACGTGCGCGTCTACACCCCTGACCTTGAAATCCCCTTCTTGGGCAGCGTCGCCAATTTCGGCCGCGGCATGGCCATGTTCGCCATCGCCGCCAATGTGCCGGTCATACCCGCGGTCCTCTGGCGCAAGGGCTGGACACGGCACTGCTTCGAGCGTCTGCCCGCCATCTTCCCTGATCCCGGCCTCGGCAAGGCGCAGGACGCCCGCCGCATCACCGAGGAGGTGATCGCGCTGGTGGACGCGGCGGTCCGCAACGCGCCCGAGCAATGGTTCTGGTACAACAAACGCTGGATTTTAACTCCTGTTCACAAACCCCAAAAAACCGCGGCAGAAGCTGCCGACAAGAAAGGACCGTCAATCACATGATAAGGGTCAACGAGAATTACGCCAAGCTCCAGTCGTCCTACCTGTTTTCGGAAATCGCCAAACGCGTGCAGGCCTACCAGTCGGCCAATCCCGACAAGCGCGTGATCCGGCTGGGCATCGGCGACGTCACGGAGCCGCTGCCGCCCGCCTGCGTCGAGGCCCTGCACAAGGCCGTCGACGAGATGGCCGCGCGCTCCAGCTTCCGCGGTTACGGCCCGGAACAGGGTTATGACTTCTTGCGCGCCGCGATCGCCGAGAACGACTACCGCTCGCGCGGGGCCGCGGTCGAACCCGACGAGGTCTTTGTCAGCGACGGATCGAAGTGCGACACCGCCAACATCCAGGAGCTCTTCGCCGACAAGCTCACCATCGCCATCCCCGACCCGGTCTATCCCGTTTACGTCGACACCAACGTCATGGCCGGACGCGCGGGACGTTGTGTCAAAGGACGCTACAAGGGCCTGGTCTACCTCGACAGCACTGAGGCCAACGGCTTTGTGCCGGAGCTGCCCGATTCGCCAGTCGATCTGATCTACCTCTGTTTCCCTAACAACCCGACCGGCGCGACCGCCACCCGCGCGCAGCTAGCCGAGTGGGTCAGATACGCCAAGTCCAACAAGGCGCTGATCCTGTTTGACGCCGCCTACGAGGCCTTCATCCGCGACCCGGCTCTGCCTCGCAGCATTTACGAGATCGAGGGCGCGCGCGACGTGGCCATCGAATTCCGCAGCTTCTCAAAAACAGCCGGTTTCACCGGCACACGCTGCGCTTTCACGGTCGTACCTAAAGACCTCGTGGCGTGGAGCAAGAAGGGCGAGGCCGTGCCGCTCCACCCGATGTGGAACCGCCGCCACACCACCAAGTTCAACGGTGTCTCGTACCCGGTGCAGCGCGCCGCCGAGGCGGTCTACTCCGAGGCCGGCCGGCAGCAGGTCAGAGCCCTCTCGGACTTCTACCTGGGCAACGCCGCGCTGATACGCGCCACCCTCGCCGACCTCGGCTACTCCATGACCGGCGGCGAAAACAGTCCTTACATCTGGGTCAACGTCGGCAAGGACTCCTGGAAGTTTTTCGACCGCCTGCTCAAACGCGCCCAAGTCGTCACCACCCCCGGCGCGGGTTTCGGCCGCTGCGGACAGGGCTTCATCCGCATCAGCGCCTTTAACAGCCGCGAGAATGTCGAGGAGGCCATGCGGCGTCTACGCAAGACCATGCGGGCGTGAT
>CAYRZP010000060.1:0-6273 GCA_964428885.1 uncultured Lentisphaeraceae bacterium | reverse complement strand
TGCAAAAACCTCTCGCTTTTATTTGCTGTATCGGGTTGAGCGCCACGGCCGCAGAGATAAACACGGCCGTGGCCAAAGCGCTGCAAGAGCCTGTGCTCGAAAACGCGGGCATGACCACCTTCGACGCGGTCTTTGCGATGGTAAAGGCTGCTGACGCCGCCGCCGACAAGGCGTTCCTGAACCACACCACGGAACTGTCGCTGAAACGATACCAGCGCAGCCTGCGCGAAAACTGGACAAACTCTTTCGGCGGCTACCCTGAACGCACGCCGCTTAACGCCCGCGTCACCGGCGTGGTGCCGCGCGACGGCTACCGTATCGAGAAGGTGCTCTTCGAAAGTCAGCCGGGCATCTTCGTCACGGCGCACCTCTTCCTCCCGACCGAAAGCCCGGGCCGCAAGCCACCCTACCCCGGCATTCTGATATGCTGTGGCCACAGCGGCGATGGCAAGGCGCTCGCCGGCTATCAGCGCGCCGCAGTGCTGGCCGCGCTCGACGGTTTCGCCGCCTTGATCTACGACCCGATCGACCAAGGCGAGCGACTGCAGCTCCCCGGCAAAAACCCGCCGAACAACGTGCACGGCCACAACATCACCGGCGTCAGCGCCATGTTGCTGGGCTGGAACACGGCCCGCTTCCGCATCTGGGACGGCATGCGCGCGCTCGATTACATGCAGACCCGCAAAGAGATCGACCCCGAGCGCCTGGGCGTGATGGGCAACAGCGGCGGCGGCACGCTCTCCTCCTATATCATGGCTCTTGACGACCGCATCGGTTCGGGCGCGCCCTCCTGCTACATCACATCCTTCACCGACCTGTGCGACCGCTGCGGGCCGCAGGACGCCGAGCAGAATTTCTTCGGCCAACTGGCCTTCGGCATGAACCACGCCGGATTTCTTTTGGCGCGCGCCCCTTCCCCGGTCTGCGTGAACTGCACGCACGGTGACTTCTTCCCCTTCGACGGAACCAAAAAGACCTTCGCCGTCGCGCAAGAGCTCTTCAAACGTTTCGGCTGGGATGACCGCGCGGCCATGATAGACGTGCCGGGGCCGCACGGATGGAAGGAGGGCACTCGCGCCGGGTCTGTCCAGTGGATGCGGCGCTGGCTCAAGGATGACGCTGCCGCCCTGCCGCTCGACCTGGACCGGCTGCGTAAAATCAGCGCTGCGTTCGACGGCAAGAAGGCCGATTGCGGCCTCGTCAATCAGGACGCGTGGGTCACTGCGACCGGACAGGTGCGCGACCTGCCGGGCGCGCGTTCGGTTTACGACATCATGCGGGACGAGCTGGCGCGGATCGAGAAAAGTCGCAATCCACCTTCCCGGGAACGGCTAAGTGACATGGCGCGTTCCGCAGCAGGCATCCGCGACGCCGGCAAGATAACCTGCGGCCTTTCGGTCATCAGCGTGAAAGAGCATCCCGGCCTCAAGGAAATCCGCCAGGTTCTCACGCTGCCTTCCGGCGTCAAGATCCCCGCCGTCTCGCTGATCCGCGAGAACAGCAAGTCCGCCCCGGTGCTGATCGTCACCGGAGACGGCAAGTCCAAACAGGCCCACACCGCCGAGCAATACCTGGCCGCCGGACATCCCGTCATGGCCGCGGACATCACCGGCACAGGCGAGATTGGTGGCTACAAGCACAAGTTCTATGGTTCCAGACACCATGACGAGGGCATCGCCCAGATGCTCTACCTGTTGGGCAAATCGCTCGTCGGCACACGCGCGGAAGACATCATCGCGTGCGCCCGGATCCATGCCGAGGCATGCGGCAAAGCGCCAATCATCCTTTGCGCGGGCACATCCACCATCGTGGCCGCTTACCACGCCTTTGCTGCAGAGCCCCAGATGTTCAGACGTATCGACACGGTCTCTGCCATGCCCCTTTCCTGGAGCGAAGTGGTGCGCAAGGCCGACCGCTACAGCTTCTCCGACTGCGTTCAGAACGGCCTGCGCTTCTACGACTGGACCGACCTCTATTCGCAGCCGAACGCTGAACGTTGAAGCAATCGGTAGGTACGGTTCCCTTGCCTGTGCGGATACGCAGGCAGACAGGCCGAACCGTCCGCGGCTCGTTCGGCGAACGAGCCCTACCGGCGGGGAGAAAAGAACTCTAAACTATTCTTCACTTCTGGTTTTGGCGGGACGGGACGGACCGCCGAAACCAGAACCTCACACAGCGAAATACCGGGCTTGCGGATGGTGCGCGATGATCGCCGAAGTCGTGTGTTCCGGCACCATCTGCATCGTCTCGGTCAATGACACCCCGATGCGCTCTGGGCGCAGCATCTCGAAAATAGTTTTCTGCTCATTGAGATCAGGACAGGCAGCATACCCGAACCCGTAGCGCGCGCCCTGATATATTCTGGCCGGAGGCCCAACCGTTGCCGAGGCCGCACCCTCGATGCCCAACTCGCGCCGCATCACCGCGTGCCAATATTCAGCCAGAGCATCGGTCAGCTCCACAGCGAACCCGTGCGCCGTCAGATAATCGTGATAACGGCCGGCTTGAAACAGCTCGCGCGCCGCGGCGCCGAGCGCGTCGCCGATCGAGACCACGAACATGCCGACAACGTCGCCGCCCTCGGCCTCGCTCTTGAAATAATCCGCGACGCAGAGCCGCGCCCCCGACGCCTGCCGCGGGAACCTGAAGACGCGTGCGGCCGCGCCGTCATCCACGACCAGTTCGTCGCCGCGACTGTGGCATCGGAAATATCCGTAGGCCGCACGCGGCCGGACCAGCTTGCCTCCAACCGCCTCAGCGGCCAGCCTGTCGAAGATCGGCTCTACCGTATCATTGACCAGCTTCGCGTATTCCGCTTCCGACAGATTGCCGCGCCGGTATCCCCAGCGACCCCGGAAAAGCGCCTGACGGTTGACATGCGTCAACAGCAGCGCCGGGGCGATATCTTCGACATACCGCACGCCTTCGAACGGCAATTCCGGCACGGGATTGTCACGGCTTACCGCAAATTCACATTTCTCGTCTGCCGCGTCTTTGACGCTGGCGGCAGATACAACTTCAGTCGACCGTAAAACGTCGGCCTCATGTTCGCGCACCGATTTGAGCGCGTCAAAAGCGTCGCGGCAATAGACCACCGGCGCCCCGTAAAGCGGCGCACACTCTTCCGCCACGAATTTCCGTGTCAGTGCCGCGCCTCCCAGAAGCACCGGCTGGGTTAGCCCGGACTCGCGATACTGCCGCAGGCTGTCGCGCATCACCAGCGCCGATTTCACCAGCAGGCCGCTCAGTCCGATCACGTCCGCCTGAAGTTCGCGCGCTTTCTCGATAATGGTCTCGGCGGGAACCTTGATGCCGATATTGAAAACCTTGTAGCCGTTGTTGCTCAAGATTATGTCCACCAGATTCTTGCCGATGTCATGCACGTCGCCCTGCACCGTCGCCAGCAGCACCCGCGTCTGACGCGCGTCGTCATCCTTGGACAGCAGCGGCTCCAGCAGCGACACCGCTTGTTTCATGACCTCCGCCGACTGCAGCACAAAGGGCAGCAGGAGTTCGCCGCGGCCGAAAAGTTCGCCGACCTCGCGCATCGCCGGCACCAGGATCAGGTTGATCACATCCAATGGCGGCAAGCGCTCCAGCAGCATGGCGACATTATCGGCGAGCCCGTCCTTGTCGCCGGTCAGCACCTGCTTGAACAGCGCCTTTTCCGCGCCCTCGAAATTTTTTTCGCCCGTTTCGCCCGCATCCGCCGCTTTGACATTCTCAAAATGCGCGATGAAACTTATAAGCGGATCGGGAGTCTCCGCCGACCGGCGGTCGTGCAGCAGGTCGAGGCAAGCCTTGCGGTCGGCCTCGTCAATCCTGGCAAAAGGTATGATCTTGCCGGCGTCGACGATCGCGGCGTCGAGACCTGCGGTGACCGCCTCATGCAGGAACACCGAGTTCAGAATCTTGCGCGCGGCCGCGGGCAGGCCGAACGAGATGTTGCTGACCCCCAGCACGGTCGAAACGCCCGGCAGCTCCGCTTTGATCGATTGAATCGCCCGCAGGGTTTGCCTGGCCGCGTCACGCAAAGTCTCGTCGCCCGATCCGACTGTGAATGTCAGCGCGTCGAAGAGCAGGTCGGCTGGGCGCAGGCCGAATTCGCCGACAGCCAGCGCATAAATCCGGCGCGCGACCGCGAGTTTTTCCTCAGCGGTCATGGCCATGCCCTTCTCGCTGATCGTCAGCGCCACCGTGGCGGCGCCGTATTTCTTCAACAGGGCGCAGACGCGCCGCGCCGTCTTGCCGCCGTCCTCCAGATTGATTGAATTTACCACGCACCGCCCAGGGTAAATCTTCAGGCACGCCTCGATCACGTCGGGCGATGTGGAATCGATCATCAGCGGAATTTTAACTGAACGCGCGAAAAGTCCGACCAGCTCCGTCATGTCCGCGATCTCGTCACGGCCGGCATAAGCCGCGCAGAGGTCCAGCACCTGCGCGCCGTTGGACTCCTGCGAGAGTCCGAGCCGCAGACATCCCTGATAGTCGTTTTCGATCAAACGCTCGCGGAATATTTTCGAGCCGCTCGCGTTGGTTCGCTCGCCGATGATCAGCGGGGGGATCGGCTGGCGCAGTTCCACGGCCTGATACAAGCTGGAGAGGGAAGGCCTCATGACTCGATCCTCCGCACGCCCGGCTTCACATCCCGCAGCTCGCGCGCCAAGGCCTTGATGTGGGCCGGGCTGGAACCGCAGCACCCGCCCGCCACGCTCACGCCATAGCGTTCCACGAACAGCCGCATCTGCGCGGCGAATTGATCCGGCGACATCGGGTAGACCGCCTGGCCGCCGACCATCTCGGGCAACCCCTGATTGGGCATGCAGGATATGCGGCCAGGCCACTGCTGCGAAAGGAACCGCACATGCGACTCCATATCCTCAGGCCCGGTGGCGCAGTTCAGCCCCAGCGAGAACAGGTCAAACGGTTCCAGCGTGACTGCAACCGCGGCCATATCCGTGCCGACCAGCATCGTGCCGGAGCGTTCCATGGTCACGGACGCCATGAGCGGGACGCTGAACCCTGTCTTATCAAAGCATTCTTGCGCGGCTATCAGGCAGGCCTTCAACTGCAGAAGGTCCTGACAGGTCTCGAAGATCAGCAGATCAACACCAGCGCGCAGCAGCGCCAGCACCTGTTCGGCTACCGCGTCAGACAGCAGACCGGTCGAGATATGGCCCAGCGATGGCAATTTGGTGGTCGGCCCGACTGAACCGGCGACATAGCGGGGACCGTCCATGCCGCTTAAGGCCGAACGCGCGTTGGCTACGGCAGCGGCATTGATCTCGTCCACGCGCTCAGCCAGTCCGTACTCCGCAAGGACGATCCGCGTGGCGCCGAAGGTGTTGGTTTCGATCACCTGCGCGCCGGCCTCCAAAAAAGCGCGGTGCAGTTCCGTGACCGCCGCCGGAGCGGAAAGGTTAAGGTATTCGTTACAGCCCTCGATCCCGCCCCATGCGGACTTGGGAAGGTTCATGGACTGCATGGTGGTGCCGAAGGCGCCGTCGAAAACCAGCAGATCATGATCGCCGGGCGCGGTACTATTGCCAGATGTGTTCACTAAAACCCCTACAAAGCGACTTTAAACTTTCAGACATGAGAAATTTTGAATTATACACGCCCGCTTTACTGATAGCACACACAATCCTCCGCTTTCAATAATCAATCGCTATCGTGGCCGGGATCGAGATCTTCCTGTCGCGCACGTCCATCTTTAAGGAATTGACACCCGCTTGCGGCTCTTTTTGGCTGGCGGCAACAGCGGCGCGGTGAGCGTCTCGTAGAGCGCGAAGAGGAACTCCACGCGCTGGCGGTCGGACGTGAACGGCGCGCTGCGGTAACATCGGTCCACCGCGCGGTCGAGGTCTGCATGCGCCCTCACCAGCGCCGGCGGCATCAGCAAAGGATCATACATGTCCGCCAACGTCGAGGTCGGATTCAGCGCGCGCGCGGCCAACACCTTTCGCGAGGCGGCTTCCACTTCCGCGCTTTTCTTCTCGTCGCCCTTCAGGCAGGCGTTCACATGTTTCGTCAATAATGGCACGTCTTCTGTTTCGCCTCCCTCGTGATAAGACGACCAATGCAGACGCGCCGCAGCCTCCCTGACGCAGAGGCCGTCGGCGCAAGGGATCGTTTGGATATAGTCGGGAGCGTTCAGTTGCGGCCACGGGAAATTGTTGTAGACGGCGGGAGCATAACTGTAATCTGACTTCAGACGACCGCTGACCACGCGCACCCACGCCATGTGCATCGTCGATGAGAGCACGCCAA
>CAYRZP010000059.1:0-13976 GCA_964428885.1 uncultured Lentisphaeraceae bacterium | reverse complement strand
GTTAAATCAACGGATACGGGCTTAAAGATTGGTCGGGGCGGAGGGATTTGAACCCGCGACTTCCAGCTCCCAAAGCTGGCGCACTACCAGACTGTGCTACGCCCCGTGATGTATGAAAATCGCGGAAAGTTTAAAATAATATGCGCCGCCCCGCAACCGCAAACGCGCGCCGTTTTCAGGCCAGCGACAAAACAAGGCCGCCTGCGGCCAGGCAGTATATCCCGAACATCCAGAAATTGCCGCCGCGCAAAACGCGCACCAGCAGCGCCAAGGCCGCGTACCCCACCGCCGCCGCGACCGCCGCGCCGGCCAGCAGCAGCCACCATGAGAGCGAGGGCGACGACTCTGACACTCCGCGCGCGCAATCCAGAACAGCGGCCCCCGCCAGCAGCGGCAGGCACATTATGAAGGAGAACTCGGCCGCTTTGCGCGGCTCGATGCCGGACATGCGCGCGGCGGAGATCGTCATGCCCGAACGGCTGATGCCCGGCAGCACCGCCAGAGCCTGCGCCATGCCCACCAGAAAAGCGCGCGGCGCCGTGACACCGTTCGCGCTGCACCGCATCCAGCGCAGCGAACACAAAACCACCCCGGTGAACGCGAGGAAACCGCCCACCGCCCGCGGGTCTTCATAAAAAGCATCGATCTTGTCATGGAACAGCGCGTAGAAGAAAACCGCGGGCACCGCCGACAGGGCGACATGCCCGGCCGTTGTCAGACTCGCGCGGTCGCCGCGCATGACCCCGCGCGCCAGCGCCCAAAGCGCGCCACGGTAATAGATGACGATCGATAGCATGGTGCCAAGGTGCAGCACCACCTCCAGCCTGATGCCGGGCAGCTTAAGCCCCAGCAGTTCCTGCATGACGACCAGATGGCCGGAGCTGCTGACCGGCAAAAACTCCGTCACGCCCTGCAGCACCGCCAGCATCATCACATTCATCAAGTCATGCATCCAGCCAACCTTCCGAAAATCCTTTTGGATTTGAATTATAACCTTATAACAGGCCGCCGGTCAAAAAGGTTCGCGTCTTTACAATTACAAAACTGTAACCTTAAGCAAGTTGCGTAAAACTTCATGGTTCTGTTATAATATCGGCATTGCGCATCTATTCTGATGTGCTTTAGCTTTATTAAAAGCTCTTATAAGTAGGAGACGTTCATGAAATCGTTGTTCATCGTACTGATGCTGGCTGCCGCTTCCTTCACGGTCACCGGATGCAAAAAAGAAGAAACCCCCGGAACCAAGCTGGACTCCATGATCGAGTCTGGCAAGAAGCAGGCTGACAAGGCCGCCAAAGCGACCGAAAAAACGGCTGGCGACGTGCAGCAGAAACTCGACGGCGCTCTCAAGAAATAAGCGTCATCGGATGTTGGACGGCCGCCAGGCTTCAGCCTGGCGGCCTTTTTTGTTTGTCCGGACGGCAGTCGTTTACTAAGCTTTTGCACATGAACACATCTGCGGGAAGACTGAAAATAGCCGCCCTGGGCTCAGGCTCAGGATCGAACATGCAGTCGGTGCTGGACGCCATTAAGGCGGGGCGGTTGAATGCGGAGATGCGGGTCGTGCTCTCGGACGTGGCGGGCGCGGGCATACTTGAGCGCGCCCGAAAAAACAACATTCGTCACGAATGGCTTGACTGCTCGCCGTACAAAACCAAACTGGACGGCGCGGCGGAACAGCGCTGCATCGACATGCTGCGCGAGCTCGGTGTCGACACGGTCATCCTGGCCGGCTTCATGCGGATCGTGAAACCCGGCCTGCTAAACGCCTTCCCGATGCGGGTCCTGAACATCCACCCCGCGCTGCTGCCGGCCTTCCCCGGACTCCAGGCTTGGCGGCAGGCGCTGGATTACGGGGCGAAAGTGGCAGGCTGCACCGTGCATTTCGTGGACGCCGGCACCGACACCGGACCGGTCATCGTGCAGCGGAGCGTTCCCGTGCTGGAAGACGACACTCCCGAGACACTCCACGCGCGCATACAGGCAGAGGAGCACGAGGCCTACCCCGAGGCCCTGCGCCTGCTCTCCGAAGGCCGCCTGTCATGCGACGGGCGACGGGTCAGGATCAGCCGGGCCTGACGCATCCGCGGCAGCGACGGGAGGCTGCTCAACCGTTTCCGGCGTATCAGCGGCGGACGCGGTTGAAGCCGCCGCTCCGCCTGCGTCAGCCGCCGGCGACGCCTTTTCCGGCACCGCGGCACTCGTTTCCGCTTTCCTGCCGCCGGCCTGTTTCTCCCCGGGGAGGAAACGGAAAACCGGATATTCCAAAGGAACGCTCAAAACCTCATTGTAATACTCTATCACATGGCCCTTCTCTACCAGCCACGCCAACTGCACCAGCGTCTCTTTGATCTTGGCCTCGTCCCCCTGCGCCAGCGTCAGCACCATCTCGGTCTTTCTGCAAGCGGGATGCTCGTTGACGTAAGCCAGAACCTCGCGCAAGGTCTGTACGGCATGGGCGGGATCCAGCGCCACCGCCGGCTTCAGCATGACAAAATCAGGGCCGCGGACGTCATTGACACGGAAAAGATGGAGTTTGCGGTGCCGGAAAGCGCCGCGCAAGGAAAAGAACAGCGAAGACGGGAAACGCCGCTCGCGTTGCAGCACATCCTTCAGGGCGAAATACAAGGGACGGCTCGGCGTCTGCATCGCCACCGCCGCCGTGCAGACCATATGGCGCACGCTGGCTACCTGCGCCGGCACGATCTCGCGCATGAAAACCATCTCGGCGATTTCACGCTCCATGGGCGGCGGACGCGGCGCCTCCTCGCGCGCTTCTTCAGGCCGCTCCGCTGCCGCGTCCGGCACAACCTCAACATCCGTCGGCGCGGGCGTTTCCGCCGCAGCCTCTGACAAGCCTTTACGGCGGTAGACAAACTTCTTGGTGCATTGCTGACGCCATTGCTCGATCACCTCGGGATCACGCACCGTCTCGATGCGCGCGCGGTAATTCTCCTCGCTCATGTCCGTATAGCGCGTACGCAGCATCTCGTTGACTTTCGTGTTGAAACCGTGGTGATTAGGCGGCCCCAACAACGTCCCGCTCAGACCGCACTTGGCCACACACACAAAAGATCCGGCTGGAGGCTCACACTCCACCTCCTCGACATCGAAATAATCCTCCATGTGCCGGCTCAGCAGATGCGCACGGACATCCTCCTCCGTGAGCGCGGGCAGTCCGCACACCTTGCACTGGAACAGCGGCATCTGCTGGTCCTTAAGCGGCTCGATGCGTATCAGGCACGAAGCCGGATTGTCCAGAAAGAGCCATGCGATATCGCGCAGCGGGAACGCCCGGTGCGAAGTCTGGATGCGCCTGATTACCGCCCCCAGCGCTTTCTGCTCGGGCAACACGCGGATTTCCAGCGGCAAAGGCGGAGCCTCTTGACGGACGGGGCGGGAATCGCCCGGCCCGCGACGGAGCGCACCATGCTGCGCCGTTTCCCTCTTCAGGTCGGCAAACGCGCCGCGCGACTCGGGACGGCGCATATCACCAACCTTGGCGTGATCGTTGTCACGGCGCGGCTTACGTTCCGCAGGGCGGCGTGGGGCGTCGGCGAACTCGCGACGCGGCGGACGGCGCTCCGGTCCGTCGCCCGGCCCGCGGCGGCGCGGCCGGCTGTCAGCGGCTTCATGGTCATACGATTCGTTCTGGTATCTTTTGATATGCGCTTCAGGTGAATTCCGCGCCCAACTAGGGGCAAAATTCAGATCCAGCACAATCCCGCCGTTGTCCTGCCCTGCAGGTTTCGCCTCTTCGTTATCGCTCATTTGAAACCATGTTACCTTTTGCCTGTCCACAAGGTCAATTCGATTTATCCGCGCCTCACGCCTGCCCGGCCGCCACGGCCGGCAAAAGCCCTCCGCTCAAAAGCAGCGTTTTTTGACGCGCCGTCAAGCGCGCCGTAACCTTGAATGAACATTTTTGCGACACATTCTCAACCGCGGCCTGCCCGCCGCCGCCAACGGCGCCGCGCAAATCACGGATCACCAGACGGTCGCCTTTGGCGACCTTGGCGTAATCGGCAGGGTCATCGAAAATAAACGGGACGATCCCGAAATTGATCAGGTTCGCCAAATGTATGCGCTCGATGCTCTTGGCGATCAAGGCTTTGACACCGAGATACATCGGACACATCGCGGCATGTTCGCGGCTCGACCCCTGGCCGTAGCTCTCGCCCGCCACAATCACGTTGTGCAGCCCCTTGTCACGGTTGGCCGAGGCGTCAGCGTAAAACCCCGCGTCCACGTTCTCAAACACATACTTCGCGTACTCGGGCACGTTGGAGCGGTATTTCAGCCGCGCGCCGGCAGGCATGATGTGGTCGGTCGTGATCTTGTCGCCGACCTTGATCACGGCCACCCCGTCAAGCTCCTGCGGCAAAGGCTTGCCAGACGGAGCCTCGCCGATGTTGGGCCCGCGCACAATCTTTGTGCCCTGCACGCCTTTGCCCGCCGTCTCCGCGAACAGGAACATGCTGTCGTCCACTTCAAAACGCGCGGGCTCGGCGACCTCTTCCGGCAACGCGTGTCCGCGCGGATCGGCGAAAGCGCCGGTCAAAGCCGCGGCCGCGGCGGTTTCCGGGCTGACCAGATAAATCCCGGCCGACAAGGTGCCGGACCGGCCCTCGAAATTACGGTTGCTGGTGCGCAGGCTCACCGCGTCCGTGCCCGGCGACATGTGATTCCCGATGCAGAACCCGCAGGCGTTCTCCAGTATCCGGACACCGGCCGCCACCAGATCGGCCAGCAGTCCCTCGCGCGCAAGCATGTTGACCACCTGGCGCGAACCGGGCGCCACCCCCACCTCGACATCCGGATGCGTTTTCTTGCCGCGCAGCATCAGCGCCACGGTCTTGAGGTCGCGGTAGGACGAGTTGGTGCAGGATCCGATCAGCACCTGGTGGACTTTTTTACCAGCCAGCTCCGCCACGGTCTTGATGTTGCCCGGCGAATGCGGGCAGGCGGCCATCGGTTCCATCGCCGCCAGATCAATGTCCAGCGTGTCCGCATACACCGCCCCGGCGTCGGCGGACAGCTCCCGCCACGCCCCTTCACGCCCTTGCGCCCGCAGGAACGCGCGGGTGACCGCGTCGCTCGGAAACACCGAGGTCGTCACTCCCAGCTCGGCGCCCATGTTGGTGATCGTCGCGCGCGCCGGCACCCCCAGCCCGGCCAAGCCGTCGCCGCCATACTCCAGCACACGCCCCACATTGCCCTTTGTGCCGTAGAACGCAAGCACTTTGAGTATCACGTCTTTGGCCGAAACTCCGGCCGGCAGCCTGCCGTTCAGGCGCACCAGCGTGACCCGCGGGCATACCAGATGAAAAGGCCCGCCGCCCATCGCCACCGCCACGTCGATGCCGCCAGCGCCGATGGCCACCATGCCGATGCCGCCGCCGGTGGGCGTGTGCGAATCGCTGCCCAGCAAAGTGGCGCCGGGCTTGCCGAACCGCTCCAAATGCAACTGGTGGCAGATGCCGTTGCCGGGACGGGAGAAGATGATGCCGTAGCGTTTCGCCACACTCTTGAGATACGCATGGTCGTCGGCGTTTTCAAAACCGACCTGTATTGTGTTGTGGTCAACATAACTCACGGCCAAATCCGCCTTGACCCGCTCAAGTCCCATGCTCTCGAACTGCAGGTAAGCCATGGTGCCCGTGGCGTCCTGCGTCAATGTCTGGTCAATACGGATCGCGATCTCGGCGCCTGGCTTAAGTTCGCCCTCGACCAGATGCGCTCCCAAAATCTTTTCGACAATGTTCTTTGCCATCTTCCCTCTTCCCGCTCACTTCTTACAACTTACCTGTCACGTCTTACCTATTACCTACATATTACCAGCCACGAAATCGTACGCATTCCGGAAAAACCGCATCCATGGCCCGGCCTCGCCCGTGAACATATCTGGCGGCCGGTAAGAGAGCTGGACCGCGCGGAAGCCACGTTCAGGGTGAGGCATCATGACCGTGGCCCTGCCGTCCCGTGATGTGAACCCGGTCAGGCCGCCCGCCGAACCGTTCGGATTCCACGGATATCGCTCGGTGGCCGCGCCGCGTCCGTCGACATAACGCAATGCCGCGCGCACCTTTCCCGCATCAGCCTCCCTTTCAAAAACCGCCAGTCCCTCGCCGTGCGCCACGGCCACCGGTATGCGCGAGCCGGCCATGCCGTGCAGCAGCACCGACGGCGAATCCAGCACTTCCAGAGTGACGTAACGCGCCTCGAACTGTTCCGAGACATTCCGCCTGAAGGACGGCCAGTGCTCGGCCCCGGGTATGATGTCCTTAAGTTGCGAAACCATCTGGCAGCCGTTGCACACGCCCAGCGTGAAGGTTTCCGGCCGCGCGAAGAAACGCCTGAACATCTCGGCGATGCGCCGGTTGTAAAGGATGCTCCGGGCCCAGCCCGCCCCGGCGCCCAAGACGTCGCCATAAGAGAAACCGCCGCAGGCGACCATGCCGCTGAAACCTTCATCCAGCGCCACGCGGCCTTCCAGAAGATCGGTCATGTGCACATCCGCGGCGTCAAATCCGGCCAGCGTGAAAGCCGCGGCCATCTCCAAATGCCCGTTGATCCCCTGCTCGCGCAAAACCGCCACCCGCGGTCTCTGCCGCAGCTCCTGCACAGCCGCGACATCAGGGTCGTAGGTGAGTTTGAAGGTCATGCCCGGGTCGTCCGCGTTCAATGCGTTGTCATACTCCTGCCAGGCGCACTCCGGATTGTCCCGCAATGCCTGCATGCGGCAGGTCAGGGCCGACCAAGAACGGCGCAACTCTGTCAGCGTCGTGCCGATGGCCGGTCGCCCGCGCACGCAAACCGTAAAATCACGGTTGTCCGCAGGATGTCCGATCACGTGGCACACCTCGCCCAAACCTTTACGCCGCAAAATCTCCAAGGCTGCTTCCAGCTTGTCGTCGGCCACCTGCATGACCGCCCCCGCCTCTTCACTGAACAATGCGGCGAGGGGGTCGCCGCCGGGCAGGTCCACTGTGATCCCGCGCCCGCCGGCGACGGCCATCTCGGCCAACGTCACAACCGCGCCGCCGTCAGAACGGTCGTGATAGGCCAGCAGCAGACTGTGCTCCACCAGTTCCTGCACAGCGTCGAAAAACGCGCGCAGCAGATCCGCGTCGTCCAAGTCCGGCGGCGTGTCGCCCGCCTGATTATAGACCTGCGCCAGCGCGCTGGCGCCGAGACGGTCGCGCCCCCGGCCCAAGTCGGCCAGCAGCAGCGCGCTGTGCCCGGGCTTCAGATCCGGCGTGACGCTGCCGCGCACGTCGCGCACCGGCGCGAAAGCGCTGACGATCAGGCTCAAGGGCGCCACCTGACGGCGCGGCGTGCCGTCCGCGTCCTGCCACACCGTGCGCATCGAGAGCGAGTCCTTGCCCACCGGAATCGAGACCCCTAGCCGTGGACAGAATTCCATGCCGACGGAGTGAACCGTGTCGAAAAGCGCCGCGTCCTCGCCCGCTTCGCCGCAGGCGCACATCCAGTTCGCCGACAGCTTGATGTTCCCGATGGCGCCGATCTTCACGGCCGCGATATTGGTGACGGCCTCGGCCACGGCCATGCGGCCGGCGGCCGGCGCGTCAAGCAGAGCCACCGGTGTGCGCTCGCCCACGGCCATTGACTCGCCGCTGTAACAACGGTAGCCCGTGACCGTCACCGCATTGTCCGCCACCGGCAACTGATAACGCCCGGCCATCTGGTCGCGGTGCACCATGCCTGTCACGGTCCTGTCCGCGATCATGATCAGGAACGTCTTGTCCGCCACGGCTGGCAGCCGCAGCACACGCTCCAAAGCCTCGGCAGGCTCAATCCCCGCCAGATCAAGCCGCGGCGGACGCGCGGCAACACGTTTCACGTCGCGCACCATGCGCGGCGGCTTGCCCAGCAGAACGCCGATATCCATGTCGATCGGGCGGTTCTGGAAATGGTCGTCGTTCAACACCAGGCGCCGGTCATCACGCGCCTCGCCTATAAAAGCCACGGGGCAACGCTCGCGCGCGCAAACCGCCTCGAACCGGGCACGGTTCTCCGGCCGCACCGCCAGCACGTACCGTTCCTGCGCCTCGCAGCACCATATCTCCATCGGGCTCATGGATCGCTCTTCATTGTGCACCGCGCGCAGGTCAAAGTCGGCGCCGGTCTTTTCCACCAGTTCGGGACATCCGTTGGACAGCCCGCCCGCGCCGATGTCGTGGATGCTCAGGATCGGATTCGCATCACCCATCGCCGTGCAGGCGTCAATCACCTCCTGGCAGCGGCGCTCCATCTCGGCGTTGCCGCGCTGCACCGAATCAAAATCCAGCGCCTCGTCATTGCTGCCCGTCGCCATCGATGACGCCGCGCCGCCGCCGAGGCCGATGCGCATCGCCGGTCCGCCGATCTGCACTATCAGCGCGCCGGGCGGAACCTCTTGTTTGTAGACATGGCCGCGCCGGATGTTGCCCATGCCGCCGGCCAGCATGATCGGCTTGTGATAACCGCGGAGCTGTCCCGCCACCTCATCCTCGTACGTGCGGAAGAACCCGCACAACTGCGGACGCCCGAACTCGTTGCCGAACGTCGCGCCGCCGATCGGCCCCTCCAGCATGATCGCCAGCGGCGTGGCCAGGCGCGACGGGAAACCGGCCAGACGCCTCTCCCACTCCATCGCGAAATCAGGCACGTTCAGATTGGAGACCATGAACCCGGCCAGGCCGGCCTTGCTCTTCGAGCCTGTGCCGGTCGCCGACTCGTCGCGTATTTCTCCGCCGACACCTGTGGCGGCGCCGGGAAAGGGCGAGATGGCGGTCGGGTGGTTGTGCGTCTCCACCTTCATCAGCATGTCAATCTGATCCTCTTCGAAACCGTAAACCCGCGTCGCCGGGTCAACCGCGAACCTCTGCGCACGGAAACCCTCCGTCACGCCCGAGTTGTCCTTGTATGCCACCAGTGTCCCGTGCGGGTTAAGCGTGTGCGTGTTCTGGATCATCTGGAAGAGCGAACGTTCCTTGCGCTCGCCGTCAACCACCCATTCGGCGTTGAAAATCTTATGGCGGCAATGCTCGGAATTCACCTGGCCGAACATCACCAGTTCCGTGTCGGTCGGATTGCGCCCGTCTTTAACGAAGTTTTCGCAGAGGTAAGCGATCTCCGCGTCACTGAGCGCCAGGCCCATCACGCGGTTAGCCTCAACCAGTGCCTCACGCCCCTGTCCCAGCACATCAAAGACACGTCCGGGAGCCGGCGGCAGATGCGCGAAGATATCGCCCGTCTCAAGATAGACACCCTCGGTCATTCGGTCATGCAGCAGCCCCAGCGCCGACCGCAGGCTTTCCAAGTCCAGATCAACCCCTTCGGCGCGAATTCTATAATGGATGCCGCGCTCGACGCGCAGCACCTCCGTCAGACCGCAGTTGCGGAAGATGTCGGTGGCCTTGGACGACCAGGGCGAGATCGTGCCTTTGCGGGGTGTCACAAAGAATCCGCCTTGCGGCCGGGCCTGTCCGCAGGCGCCGAGCAGCGTGCAGAATTTATCGAGGTCGCCGGCGCCGGGCGCGCCGCTCAAATCCAGGAAATACACGAACCGCGCCTCGACACCGATATCCCGCGCCCCGTTCAATAACGGCCCGATACGCCGCTTGAGCGAATCGAGACGGAATCCTGAAAACGCCTCAGCCCCCTGTAAAACCAACAAGCTCATCCATGCGCTCCATCAAAAGGACAACTCAATATCGCCTGCAGCACGGCATCGCGGGTGGCAGCGTCCAGTATGCTTAAGCACACCGTGCGCTCCATCAGGCGACGGCTCAGGTTCGCGAGAAAATGTATGTGGCAGCTGCCGATCCTGGCCGGCACCAGCAGCAGCACGAAAATGCGCGTTGGCAGGCCGTCGGGCGCGCCAAAGGCGACCCCCTGCGGATGGATGCCGATCATGCACACGATGTCACTGACACATTCCGTGCGCCCGTGCGGCAAGGCGATGCCGTCCGGCAGCGCCGTTGAGGCGCTGTGCTCCCGTTTCAGCACTGCCTTAACCGCCTCATCTATGTGCTGCCCGGACAGCAGGCCTTCTTCCGCCGCCGCCCCGATCAAAGCCTTGATCACCTGTTCGCCGTCAGGGTATGACAACCCCAGCCGCACCAGACTCTTAGAAATGATCTCTTCAAATGTAGCCATACCAGCGCCGTCATCAATACGTCGTGCGTAGCTCACGGTTAGAAGCGATGTCCGCCATTAAAAGGCCGTCCAGCGTCTTGCCGACAACGCCGGGTTCCCCGTCGCCGACCGGAGCGCCCTCGAACTCACAGACCGACGCCACGTTGATGGTCGTGCCGACCACCAGCATCTCTTTGGCCGCCCGCACCTCGTTCTCCGTGATGTCGCGGAAACCTATTGCCGACAACTCACCGCTCTCAAACAGCCGCCGCGCCAGTTGCACGACGCGCATCATCGTCGTACCTTCCAAAACCGCGTCCATGCGCGGGAAAAGCAACTCTCCGTCACTGGTGACTATGCCGAAATTTTCTGTGGCGCCCTCGGTCATCACGCCGTTATCGTCAAACCCCACCACAAAATCCACGCCCCAGTCGACAGCCTCGCGCTTCATCATCACATTCGGCAGATAATTGCAGTTCTTGACTGTGGCAAAGCGCGCCGGCTTGGCAGGTATCAGGCTGCGCCGCACACGCGCGCCAGCGGGATGCTTCTCCATGAAAGGCGTCCCGGCCGCGTAAACCACGATGTACAAGGCCGGTGCCGGCGACTCGTAAGGGCTGACCCCGAAACTGCCGGGGCCGCGGGCCAGCATCACGCGCCCGGTGCAACGCTCCTGGCCGGCCTCATCCAGCGTCTCCAGCGTCAGACGTCGTATGTCATCCAGTCCCTCCGGCCATGCCAACCCGATCGCCGCAGCGGATTTCACCAAGCGCCGCAGGTGCGCGTCGAGATTGTACGCGGCCCTGCCGACGCACTTGAAAGTGTCGAAGACCCCGTCACCGCGATGCACCAGGTGATCGTCAATCGGCACCTGCATCAGCACCGGATCAAACGTGACCCCGCCAAGCAAGCTGGAATAGAACGCATAGTATTTGCCGTGCCATGGTTGCCGCGCCCCGTCTAAAACAGCCAAGTAATTGTCAAACCCGATTATTCTCATGATCCACAGGCCCCTTAAAAAAGTCACGGCCAGAATCCGTAAAAAGAGTTTTTGATATTATCACAGCCGAAAGGGCAAAGCCAACAACCTTATGCCCTGTTTGCATCGCCGGTTGTTCAAACCTTCGCCAGCGGATATAATTGCCGTCATGGACTGCCAGACTTTCAGACAGGGTTGCTGCGGCTGCTGCGTGAACATGCGCTGGCGGCCGGAACGCATCGCGGCCTTCCTGGCGGCCAACACAGCCGCCGCCGGACGCGCGCTCCCGCCCGGCCGGTCGCCGCGCCGCCGCGACCTGGTGCGCCTGCACCTGGCGCGCGGCGGTCTGCTGGACCACCTTTTGGCCTGCTGGATGGTCCCGCCGACACTCGGACTCAGCGCCTGGATATGGAAACGTTTGTTCGGGAGTTGCCGCTTCGCGGGTTTCATCGACAGCGCGGGCCAACGCGTCGGCTGCCTGATCCACCCCTTGCGCTCGGGCGGCCGTAAAGACCTGCGGCGTCACGCCTTCCCGTTGGTCCCGACTCTGAATTGCGACCGGGACTTGATCTGCCCGATGCTGGAACAGCTTGCGATGCCGCCCGAGACCGGCTGGATGGAGGCTTCGCGCGCCGGCGCCGCAAGCCTGAGGCCGCGCCGCCGTCCCGCCGCTAAAAAACAAACCGGTGGCTGACCTCGTGCTGACTCAGCACCTCGATCCTGACATCGCCGCGACCCGCCTGCATCAGCGCCATCCGCATGGTGTTGAGCGCCAGCGCACGGGTGTTGCACTCTTCGCTCAAATGCGCGAGCAGCAAAGTGCGCAGATCCCGACCGGCCGCGCGGCTCATCAGTTCCGCCGCGGCGGCGTTGCTGAGATGGCCGCTGCGCCCAGCGATACGTCTCTTCAATGACCAAGACCGGTCCGAGGCCATCAGCATGTCGGGGTCATGGTTGCTCTCAAGGATCACGCAATGGCAGCGCGCCAGCTTGTCGCGCACCACCGGCGAGTCCTGACCCAGATCGGTGACCACGCACAGCCGCGACACGCCGTCGTCAAAATAGAAACCTACCGGATCGGACGCGTCATGCGACACCGTGAACGGCTCGACCCGCAAGCCGCCGATGTCGAAGCCGCAGGCGGTCTCGAATATCTCCCATTCAAAGGCGCGTCCAGGGAAGGCCTGCTCGATGCCCGCGGCGGTGCCGTCGTTGGCGAACAGCCTGACCGGATACCTGCGGCTGAACACCTCCAGCCCCCGGAAATGATCCGAGTGATCGTGCGTGCACAACACCGCCCGCAAAGACCCGGGCGCGATACAGGCTTTTTTGAGACGTTCCGACAGTTCCCGTGCCGAAAGGCCCGCGTCCACCAGCAAAGCCACGCCACCGCCCGACACAAAGATGCTGTTGCCCTTGCTGCCGCTAGCTAGAACACAGACTTCCATTCAAATGCCCGCCGGGCTCACTCCGCGCCGCCTGCCTGGCCGCTGCTCATCGCCATTTTGTAATATCTGATAAAACATCCGATGATCTCCTCCGCCGTGACCGCAGTGATAGGATAATTCTGCGGGTCGTCCTTGAACATGCTCTCGTATTTAACGAAACGCGTGCCGCGGTTGATGCGCACCTCCGCGCGCGGCAGGATCCCGCTCTGCACAAAATGTTTCATCACCCTGAAAGTGATCTCCTCGGTTTCGCCGACTCTAACACACAGCGTCACCGAAGCGGGCGCCCGGCGCACCTGGCCATCGCGACCGTGCTTGCCGTTCAACTCTTCCGCCACCTCGGAAAGCGCCGGCAAGGCCACGACATCAAGGAAATCCTCGAACGCCGCGTTCTCGTGCTCAGCGCGCGTCAGACGGCCGCGCCCGCCCATCACACCATTCAATTCACTACGCCAGTCACCCATGATTCCCTCGTTTCTGTTTTTAACCTTAGCCGCGCCCAGACATCTCAACTTTTCGCCTGCCAACGGCGCAAAGCTTCGATCACCGCCGGCAGCAGCCGCAAGGCCACCTGCTCGTTGCCGACCCGGTTGGGATGGCCGGTCTCGTCCCAGAAAGGCGGCAGCCGGTTAGGCTTGATGTCGGCCTGCATGTTGGGCACGTAGGCGCAATCATACTTGCCGCAGATATCCCTTTCCATCCGAGCGATGCCGCAAGCCAGGCCGAACCTGCACGGCTCAAATTCCACGCAGACCTCTTCCCAAAAATCGCGGTCGCCGAAACAACCGGCGACAACCACCTGTGTACCGCGGCTGCTGGCCTCGCGCACCATGAATTCCAAGTCAGCCCCCATCTCGCCGACATCCCGCGTGTTCCGCCAAAAATCGTTCGCTCCCAGCGCGATCACCAGCAGGTCAGGCTTGCGCGCCAACACGTCGTCCGCATACCGCTGGCGCCCGCCGTCAAGAGTGTCGCCGCCGATGCCCGCATCGATGACTTTCACACAGGGCAGGGCTCGGGCCAGCCAATGGCTGTAATGCCCGCCCTCTCCGCCACAGGAGGTGAGGCTGTCCCCGAAACAGACCAGCACCGGCCGCCGGTCTTTCAAACCCCAGCAGACTATGGCTGCCGCGACAGCGACACCGATGACCGCCAACACGGAAAATGTCAGTTTTTTCATTTCAACTCTTCTTCGCTATAAGCCCCCGACTTGCGTTAGCTTTTCTTATATCAAAAAAAACCGCTGAACGAAAGCCTGACTTGCGACCGACTAAACGGACGGTCGCCAGGGCGTTTCTATATTTGGCTTTGCGATGCATATAAACGGACGGCTCGGCGCACCGTCCCTTGTCTACCGGAAACGCCATCTCTTTGTCTGAAGTATGCATGTAACGGTAGGGCGCGAC
>CAYRZP010000058.1:0-14002 GCA_964428885.1 uncultured Lentisphaeraceae bacterium | reverse complement strand
CGCGCGTAATCAGCGTCGCCTTGCCGGTCTCCAGGTCGACGGTCAGGATGTTCCAATCCTGGCCGTTGATGTTCGCGGTGCCGCAGAGCCGTTTCCCGTCGGATGACCAGAACAACTGCTGGAAAATGCCCTGGCGTGGCAACGTCTTGATCAGCTTCTTAGAGTCGGCCTCGATGATCGTGATCTTGCCTTCCCGTCTGTAAAGGCACGCGAACAGTTTGCCGTCGGGGCTCCACGATGCCCACGGCCATTCCCCTTCACCGCCTTGAACCGCCGGATTCGCACCGTCCGCGTTCGCGACGACCAGCGTGCCCATGGCACCCCAGCGGTCGTGGTTTGTTGTCGTGCCCGCCTTATGGCGGCGATAAAGGATGCGCTTGGAATCCGGGGAGAACCGTGCGCCATATTCGTTAAAGTCAGGAGTTTGCGTGAGGTTTCGTTTGGAGGAGCCGTCGGGGCGCGAGAGGAACACGTCGTAATCGCCTTGAGGGGTTTTTGTGGAATAAATGATCCACCCTTTGGCGGCCACTTCCTTGGCCAGTTCGCGCTCGCCGGGCGCAGGGTCTGGATTTTCGGCGGCATGAGCCATGGCGCAACCGAGCGCCAGAAAGATACCCGCCAAGAAAGGTTGGCGCCGTTTTGTGAGAACTCTCATTGTTCTATGCCTCATAACTTTTCCGGTTGAACTTTACAAACACACAGCCGACTGCCTGAAGAAGATTCCGTTGTCTCCGTACAGTCTGCTTCGGCTAAACAACGCTTTCCGATCCGGGCACACGACTTTAGAAACGGTTGTTGAAAGCGCATATCACTCGGGTCAGCTTACAAAGCCGGGGAGTATGTGTCCAGTGCCAAATGCCAAGGAACAGCAATTCAGCAATTCGGGCGCATCTCTGTTTCAATGATCTAAAACTTCAAGTTGGGCTCAGGATTACGATTAAGAGCACGATTAGGATTAAGACGGAACGTCCACCATCATAATCGTAATCATAATCCTAATCATAATCGGCTAACCCTAGCGAATTTCCTTCGCCCGCGACCTGGTCAGTGAAACGGGGATGCGGCCAGCAATTCGTCAATTCAACCTTCCCCTTCACTTCACAAACATCTGCATCCCCACGGACTTGTCGGTAAACACCCACTCGTTCGCCGGGAGCCCGTAGCCGCCGACAATCGCGCCGGCGGTGGTCATGCCGTAGGGACGCGTGAAGCCGTTCGCCTTCGGGAAGTTCGTCCAGTAGTTCGCCTGCTTCGCAGCGTCAAGCTGAGACCACGGCGTCACCTTCGTCGGGTCGGTGACGAACGCGTTCCAGTTCGGGTGCTTGACAACAGACGTGAAGAATCGGATGCGATACGCGGTCGGCGACGATCCGAACGCCGTCGACTTGATTGCCGGCATATCACCCGCGAAAGTCACGCTGGCGCCCTTCGACGCACCGATGCCGTTGAAACACAGAAGCCCGATGGACGAGACGTTCGCGCCGAGATAAAGGTTGGTGATGTTGCCGGACGAAGAAAACGTATTGTCGGGAATCGCAGTCACACCCGGGCCGAGCAGCACGTTCGGCCCGACGGCGTCTGCTTGGAATTGCAGTCCGCGCGTCGTGTCATGAATGGCGAACGTGAACGGGAGCGGGTTCCCGGAACCGTCCGTGGCAAAGCCGAGCCGCACGTTGCCGGTAAATTTGCCGCAATCGGCGAAGGCGCCGCCGCCGAGCGACGTCAAGTTCTCCGGGAACATCGGGGAGATATCGGTCAATGACGTGCAGTTCACGAAAGCGCGATGGCCGATCGTCTCAAGCGTCGTCGGAAACACAATCGACTTGATGACGGTCGAACCGAAGCCGCCGACGCTGATTATCTTGCCGCCGCCCTTGATCGTCTTCGTAAGGTCAATCGAACTGTTGTCGCCGAAACCGGACACCCCCGTCACGGAGATCGCGTTTGTCTCCCCGCTCGCCGACATGACCATCTTTCCGTCCGTGAGCTTGCCGTTCTTGTAAAGGAGGTATGGCGCGAACAAAGACGCCGTGAGCGATTTTAAGCCGTTCATCGTAATGTTCACGGTCGCGGACTGCTCCGCGCCGGGCGGCGGATCGCCTTTCCACCTGAGGAACTCAACCTCGTTGCTGACGGCAATGGACACTGTGACAACTGTTCCGGCGTCGTAATAGCCGCCCTCCCTCGCCGCCGGAGTCACCGTAATCGCTCCGAATTCCTCATCGATCGGCGTCACCTCCAGCGGCCAGCCCAAGGAATCAAATCCGATGACCTCGATTTCGCCATAGCCGGTTTTGTTGTTGTCCTGCATGCCGAACGTCAGCCGCACGCCGATCACGTTCGTGGCGAGATCCGCTCCGTGGTCGGAGTAAAACGCGTAAAGGTATTTGCCGGACGAACTGTTGTTCATGCCGTATGACACCGCCGGTGCGCCGAGATCGGTCCAGACGGACGAGCCGTCGTATTTGACCTCGATCTTTGCGATGCCGATGCCGTCGCGCCCGGCGTCTCCGTAGCAGGAATAGATCTTGATTTCAGTGATCGTCGAAGCGCCGGCCAGCGTCCAGGTTACGACCGCATTGTTGTCGATGTTGCCGTTCGTGTTGTTGACCGTCATCGCGCGGTCGTCCAACGCGGCGACACCGCCGGACCTGGTGGCATAAGCCAGCAGGTTGCTCGGGTTCATCGTCCAATTGGCCGGCACGTGAATGCCGGTCGTCCAAGCCGGAGCGGCGAAGACCGTCCCGGCGAACATGGCCGTCACCGCCATCATGCCCGCTTTAGTTTTCATTATCGCTAACTCCTGTTCGCACCGTATTCAGACAATAAACTTCTTACATCAATATTTTGTACATAGTTTTTATCCGCCCGTCAACCCCGAAAAATGTAAGACCCGGAAAAAAACAGGCGCCGCCTGTCCAGCGTTAACGTGTGGCGTGAAGAAAATTGCGCCTGTCACTGCCAAACGCGGCAAAGCAGTCCCTTGAGATACAAGCCTTCAGGGAAACACAAGCCCTGCGGATGATCAGCGGCCTGCTGCATGCGCGCGATCAACTGGACATCGCGCCGGGCGTCGACCGCCGCGTCAGAAACCACCTTCTGGAACAGATCGGGCGTCATGAGGCCGGAACAGGAAAATGTGGCCAGCACTCCGCCCGGCCGCAACAGTTTTAGCCCCAGCAGGTTAATGTCCTTGTAGCCTCGCGCGGCCTTCATCAGACTGCCTTTTGATTCGGCGAATTTGGGCGGGTCAAGAATGACCATATCGAAAATCCGACCCTGGTCGCGGAACTTGCGCAGAACCTCAAAAACATTGCCGAGGATGAATTCAGAGCTGTCAAGATCACAGACATTGAGCAGTGTGTTCTCGCGCGCCATCGCCAAAGCCGGTTCGGAAATGTCGACGTGCGTGACCGAGCGCGCGCCGGCTTTAAGCGCGGCCACGCCGAAGCCGCCTGTGTAAGCGAAGGCGTTAAGCGTTTCGCAGCCGTTGGCATAAAATGCCACGGCCCTGCGGTTATCCCGCTGGTCGAGATAAAAACCGGTCTTTTGCCCCCCCCGCACATCCACCAGAAAACGGCAACCATGTTCGGAGATCTCGATGCGCTCCGGCGGCATTTCACCCGCCAGCAACCCTGCCGTATCCGTCAGGCCCTCGCATTTGCGTGTGTCAGCCTCAGAACGCTCATAAATGCCGCGGCACGGCATGTACGTTTGCAGTGCCTCCACGATCACGCTTTTCCAATATTCGGCGCCGGCGGTCGAGAACTGGCAGACCATCCATTCGTCGTACTTGTCCACGATCACGCCGGGCATGCCGTCAGACTCGGCGTTGATCAGGCGGCAAGCGTTTGAGTGCGCCTCGGCGAACAGCATAGCCCTGGCGCCGATCGCGCGGGCCACGCGGTCGGACACCAGGTCACGGTCGACATCCGTGTCGGCGGAGAAGGTCCACATCCGCACACGGATCTGCGATTCAGGCGAATAAGCCCCTGCGCCCAAGACCTGGCCTGCGGCTGAAACCACACGCACCGTCTCCCCGGGGTCCGGATCGCCGTTGACGGCGGCGACCGCCCCAGAGAAAATCCAAGGGTGACGGCGTGTGACCGAGAACTCGCGTTCGGGATTGAGCACAACCTCTTTCATCTTCATCGTAACTTTCCTAATACCGCCATGGCGAGGTTACACGCCAGATCCTGCTCACGCCATGGCAATGAGGTGCAGTAAATGCCGAAACGGCGGTACAGCTCCGATTCGCCGCGCTCACGCACCTGCGATCCAAAGGCGATCACAGGCATCCTTTTGGTTTTGGGGTTTTCACGCAGTCGCAGAATCACATCTTGCACATTCATGTCGGCGATGCGCCGGTCCAGCACGAAGACCGCCGCCGGCTTGTTAAAACAATGCTCCAATGCCGCTTTTGACGAAGCGGTGCATAACAGCCCGTATCCCAAATCCATTATATGCTTTTCCAGGAACGCCGCATTGTCAGCATCCTGCGTCACCGCCACAACCAAAGGCTTGGGAGCCAAAGGCAGACTCACGTAAACAGAGGTTCCGCGGTCGGTGCCCGGGACCGGACTGGCGAAATCCATGCTTCCGCCGTGCAGTTCGACGATCTCGCGCGATATCGCCAATCCCAGGCCCGACCCGCTGACATGGTCGCCCACCCGGAAATAACGTTGCGAAATCTTGGGCAGAACCTCCGGCGGTATGCCCATGCCTGTGTCGCTGACGGTAATCAGCGCGTGTTTGGGGTTGCCGGGATTTTGCCTGAGAGTCACCGTAATGACACCGTTCTCACCGGTAAATTTAACCGCATTACCGACGACGTTAAGCACAACGCGCTCAATCTTCTGGACATCGCACCAGCAAAACAATTCGCGGCTGCCCAGATCAAAACATAAATCGATATGTTTCGACTGGGCCTGGATCAGCAGTGTTTCCGCCCCCTCCCTGATCACAGGGCCGATAGGCACGACGGTTTTGGTCAATATCAGCGTCTTGTTCTCGATCTGCCGCAAATCCAAGATGTCATTGACCGTGGCCAGCAGGCGGTGGCTGTCGGCCTGCAGCCGCTCCAGGTAATCAACCGCCTTATCGGGCATCGGCCCCACCACCCCGCGCAACATATTGTTGACCGCATAGATCATGGATGTGAGCGGTGTCCGCAATTCATGCGAAACATTGGAGACAAACTCCATGCGGGCACGATCATGCGCCTGCAGGCGCTCAACAGCATCTTCCAAAGCCTGTTGCGACTGCTGGCGGACAGTTATGTCACGCACAAAGAAGCAGAACTGCCCATGCCGGTCGAGTTCGATCTTGTTCACCGCGATTTCAGATGGGAAAGACGTCCCGTCGGAGCGTTTGCAGCGCGCCTCCACCAACGTGTATTTGTTGTCTATCAAGTTTTTTTGGATGACGCTTATCAGCGACTCCGTTGCCCCGGATATCAGGCCGACCACATTGAATTGCGAAAGTGCCTTCGGCGTCATCATGAAAAACTCGGAGGCACGTTCATTGCATTCCAGAATCTGCCCCGAAGTCGTCGTGATCAAAACGGCGTCATAGATGCTCTCAAGCAACCTGAAGAAAGGCGTGCAGCGTTGATCACGGCTAGTCCGCCAACTCTGACGACGGCTCAAATCGCGCTTCTGACCGCGCGCGACTGCCATGTCGCGGCTTTCGACAGTGTCCGGATCAATATCGATCCGCATGGTCTTGTCCGCAGGAAGCTGATGCATGTCTGCCATAACGACATCACTTCATTAAAACGAAAAAAGCGTCCCGTTTCCGGGACGCGCGCGAGTCATTCGCGTGATTTGTTCTTAGCCTCATTCACACGCAACTTGCGTCCCAGGATATCCTTGTCGTGCAAGGCCTTGATGGCAGCCTCCGCCTCTGGCCGATTGGGCATTTCCACAAAGCCGAACCCTTTGGACTTATGGTTGAACCGGTTGGATATGATGCGGGCTGATTTGACAGCTCCGTAACACTCAAACTCTTTGCGCATATGCGCTTCGGTCATATCGTAACTGAGATTGCCGACATAGATCTCGACACAGTCACCGTCGCCGCCGGGCGCGCGTCTGCGCGATTTCCGGGCTCCCAATTTAGCGGTCGCATATCCGGCCACGAATCCGGCCAGTCCTGCGCCGACGATCAATAACATCGGGTCTGATAACATACATTGAGACAAACGAAACCTCCTTGCTTCACTTGGTGTTTCTGCACACGGCTCGGTCGGAGAGGACATACTGAAACCCGGAACACACAACTCGTCGGCGCCAGGTCCCGCGCACCGCTGCCAAAGGAAAGGCAGCCATACGCATCAGCGCGTCTCCAAAAAGCCCTCCAACTTACGCAGCCGTGTGGGATGACGCAATTTCCGCAACGCCTTGGCCTCGATCTGGCGTATGCGTTCACGCGTCACATTGAACTGCTTGCCGACCTCCTCCAACGTGCGTGAATAACCGTCGGTAAGACCGAAACGGTAGTCCAACACTTGTCGCTCACGGTCGGTCAGGGTTGTAAGCACCTCCTGCAGACGCTCCTTCAGCATGCTGTAAGCCGTCATCTCCGAAGGGTTCTCTGCAGATTTGTCCTCGATGAAATCGCCGAAATGAGCGTCGTCGCCGTCACCTACCGGGCTTTGCAGCGAAATAGGCTGCTGCGCCATGCGGTAGACCGCGCGCACACGCTCAACCGGGATGTCCATCTCTTCCGCCGCTTCTTCCGGCGTAGGCTCGCGTCCCAACTCCTGCACAAGCTTCTTCTGCACGCGCAACAGTTTGTTGATCGTTTCGATCATGTGGACGGGAATCCGGATCGTGCGGGCCTGATCGGCAATGGCACGGGTCGCGGCCTGGCGGATCCACCATGTGGCATAGGTGCTGAATTTATAGCCACGCCTATACTCAAACTTCTCCACGGCCTTCATAAGGCCTGTGTTGCCCTCCTGGATCAGATCAAGGAAAGACAAGCCCCTGTTCATATATTTTTTCACGATACTGATCACGAGGCGCAGGTTGGCCTCGACCATTTCCGTTCTGGCCTTCTGGCCGAAACGGAGAACCTCGCGCAGTTCCTCAAACTTGCTTAGGAACTCGCCGGACGCCATACCGAACTCCATCTCGATGGCGCCGAGCCTGTTGGCGATCTCCTGCAGCGCCTGATCGCGTTTCTTGGTCTGGCGCTGCTTGTTCAGTTTGCCCTGCTCCCACAGCATCTGCTTGTAAGGCCGGTAGATTTTCTCGTCAGCCTCGGTGCAGAGCGTCTCCAGAATCTTCTGTTTGAAATTAAGGCTGTAGAAAACCGTGATGAGATCGCCGCGCACCTTTTCGAGAGACTTGACCAGACGCTTATTTTTCGACGTGTCCTTGCCGCAGCAACCGGCGACCGCCTCATAAGCCTTGATGATCTTGTTGCGGACGTTGAGCAGGTTCTTCTTGATCTTGCCGACGCCCTCCATGTAAACGTCCCGGCTGTCCGCGAACTTGTCGGTCACGACCCGGTCGAAACGCTCCGCGCCGGTCTCGAGCCGGTCGATCAGTTCGAGATATAACCTGGGGGCGAACGCGAACTGGTTGAACATTTCACGTTCCTTGCTTTCCGCCACCTCAATGCGTTTGCATATCTCGACCTCTTGTTCGCGCGTCAAAAGCGGCACCTGCCCCATCTGATGCAGGTACATCCGTATAGGATCGTCAAAAAAATCCATGCGGCTGCCGCGGCCGCGCTGCTCGTCCTGTTCATGCTCGCTGCGGAAGCGTTCAACCTCGGAAGCGTCGATGATCTCGATCTCCATCCCGCGCAGGATGGCGAGATAAGACTCGATGTCCGTGTCTTTGATCACGGCGCTCGGCAATATCTCGTTGATGTCGTCGTAAGTCAGATAACCGCCCTGCGACTCAGCCTTCTTAATCAGGGTCTTGATCCGCTCGCTGCGCTCCTCACGCTTGACTTTCGCCGCGATATGGTCGGGCTCCATATCCAAACCGTGGTCATAAACGTGGCCGACGAATTCAGCCCCCTCGATAACATCGAATTCCTCGGCGTCTTCGCCAACATCGTCAAAATGTTCATCATCAGCAATATCTACGGCCAGATCGTCAATCTCATCATGTTCGCCCAGCACACTAGGAACCACGATGTCGTCAGCAACGCTTATGGTGATCAGCTCTTCAGCGTCAAACGAAATATCTTCCGCGACGGCATCGCCATTCTCCGTTTCCAGCTTTAAGGGCTCTTTCTTGACCTCTTCCTTTTTACGCGCAGCCTTTGCCTTTGCTTTAACCGCCGCTGGTTTCGAGGGGGTCTCTTTCCCCGGTTTTTTCGCAGTTTTTTTAGTAGCCTGGACTTTTTTAGGGGCTATCTTCTTGACAACTGGCTTGTCTTTTTGGGGTTTTGACTTATTGGATGCCATCAGGTCGCCTGTCCTCGTTATAAACTTCACGCCAAGGCCCCAGCCGCCGGTTTTAGATACTACTCGCCTTATACTGGGGTCAATGACTTATAAAATACATAATCCCGCGAGTGAAGTCAAGGCGGCGGCGGTCTGTCTTGCCGAGTGTGCACTGCGCGAAAAGCGTCACGCGTGATTCATTTGTTCGGCCCCAGCACACAACGGAATTCAGCCTCAGCCGCCAGTTCATCCCCAACATAGGCCCTGCCTTTTTGCACCACCATGCGCGAGCTGACCTTGGTGTTCTCTATTTCCATGCGCAGCTTATCGCCGGGCCGGACCTGCCGACGGAACTTTGCCCCGTCAACGCCTATCAGAAAGAACAGTCCGTTGCGCACGATGCCTGAAGCGACCAGGCCGGCCCCGCCGCACTGCGCCAGACTCTCGATTAGAATGACCCCCGGCACGACCGGATAATCAGGGAAATGCCCCTTGAAGAACCACATGTCCGCACCAAAAGTCACCTCGCCCTGATAGCGCTTCTGATCCGCGTATAACAACTTGTCAACGAAAAGAAACGGTTTGCGGTGCGGCAAAAGGTCTTCGGTCGGGCCGTCATAGCCATTACCGTCTTCAACCATCTTTTTAGGCAACACGACTTCAGCGCTCATCTGAACCACCTGTCTGCTTCCCGGACGGGACGCCGGGCTTAACACCGTTACACAGCCTTGATCACCAAAACACCGTTGTGTCCGCCGAATCCCAGCGATGTCGAGACCGCGGCACGCATGGTGCCGTTGACCCCTTTGTTAGGGACCACGTCCAGATCGCATGCCGGATCCGGCGTCTCATAATTTATGGTCGGCGGGAAGAAGCCGTCCTTGATCGCCAGAGTGCAGATCACCGCCTCCACGGCGCCCGCCGCTCCCAACAGATGGCCGGTCATGCTTTTGGTCGAGGACCTCTTGAGCTTGAAGGCGTGCTCGCCGAAAACGGCTTTGACGGCCTTGGTCTCCATCGGGTCTATCAACGGCGTGGATGTTCCGTGAGCGTTCACATAGTCGATGCCCTCGGGCGCCAGGCCCGCGTCTTTGATCGCCAGCCTGATGGCGCGGATCGCGCCCGACGCGTCCGGATCAGGCGCGGTCAGGTGATAGGCGTCTCCCGAAGCGCCGTAGCCCGCCAGTTCCGCGTAAACGCGGGCGTTCCTGGCTTTCGCGTGCGCCTCCGACTCCAGGATCATAATCGCACCGCCCTCGCCCATCACGAAACCGTCACGGTTCGCGTCGAAAGGCCGGCTGGCCCGCTCGGGCGTGTCGTTGTACTTGGTGCTCAACGCCTTCATGGCGCAGAACCCGCCAACGCAATACTCCGTGATCGTCGCCTCCGTGCCGCCAGCGATAACCACGTCGGCGCGCCCGGAACGGATCATGTCCAGCGCCACGCCCAAAGCATCCGTGCCCGACGCGCAAGCCGTGACAATCGTGTGCGCCGCCCCCTTGGCGTTAAGCGCTATCGATATGTTGCCCGCCGCCTCGTTGGCGATCAGCTTGGGGATCATCATCGGCGAGAGCCGCCCCGGCCCGCGCTCGAAAAGGATGCGGTAAGCCTCCATGTCAACCTCTGTGCCGCCGATGCCGTTGCCGACAATCACCGCCACACGCTCAGGATCAGTCCCGCCGTCAGCCAGCCCCGCGTCCTGCCACGCCTGCTTTGCGGCTGCCAACGCATATTGCGTGAAGAGCGCCATGCGCCGCGCCTCCTTGGGCTCCACATATTTTGAGATGTCGAATTTCTTGATCTCACCGGCAACCTTGCAGTCAGTGCGCTCAGGGTCAAACTTGGTTATGCGCCCGAGCCCGCTGACGCCGTTCTTGATGTTGGCCCACATCTCGCCGACCGTGTTGCCCACAGGTGTTATCACGCCCATGCCGGTTATCAAAACTTTCGCCTTGTCGCTCATAATATAGTCCCTTAGTTGCCTTTCATCTTCGTCATCGAAAACGCGCCCATAATGACATTTTTTTGATTTTTGTCAACATCAAACCGCGCGTGTCAGCGCCCAGCGTTGCGCGTTTCCAGACTTTCGCGCAGCCCCTCCAGATCAATCGCGGAGGGTGCCGCGCCGGATTCGACCGCCGCCTTGGCGACCGCGTGGGAGACCTCGACAAAGAGTCTGCGGTCAAACGGTTTAGGAATGATGTACCCGTCACCGAATGCCAGCCGCTCGCTACTGTAAAGCTCCCGCACGTCCGTAGGCGCCGGCGCGCGCGCCAGCCCCGCCAGAGCCTCCGCAGCGGCAACTTTCATCGCCGTGTTGATGGTGCGGGCACGCGCGTCGAGCGCGCCGCGGAAAAGATACGGGAACCCCAACACGTTATTGATCTGGTTGGGGAAGTCCGAACGCCCCGTCGCCATCACGTAAGGCCTCCCCCCCATCACCGCCGCCACCGCGTCCGGCCGGATTTCGGGATCAGGGTTGGACATCGCGAAAATCGCCGGGTATTCAGCCATGCCTCGCACATCGTCCGCCTTCACGCAATCCGCGACTGAAACCCCGACGAAAACATGCGCTCCGCGCATGGCCTCGGACAAGGTCCGGGCCTTAGTCTCAGCGGCATGACGGCGCTTGTGCTCCGTCAGATCCGTACGCCCCGCGTGAATCACGCCCTTGGTATCGCACATCACCAGATCGCGCACACCCGCCGCCTTGCACATGTCGGCGATGCGGATGCCCGCCGCGCCGGCCCCGTTCATGACCATCCTCAACTCTCCCAGCGGACGCCCGCACAATAGCGCGTAGTTCATCAGCCCGGACAAGGTTATCACGGCCGTCCCCCACTGGTCGTCATGAAAAACCGGTATGTCAAGCATCGCGTCCAAACGGTCCTCGATCTCGAAACAGGCCGGGGCCGCGATATCCTCCAGGTTGACACCCCCGTACATCGGAGCCAGCGCCAGCACCGCGTCGATGACCCGCTGGGGGTCGGTCTTGCCGGTGTTCCCTCCGCCCTTGCGGCAGTGATCCAGCGGCACCGGCCAGGCATCCACGTCGCCGAACGCCTTGAACAGCACAGCCTTGCCTTCCATCACGGGTATGCTGGCCTTGGCACCGAGGTCACCCATTCCCAAAATCGCCGTGCCGTCCGAAACCACCGCCACCAGACTGCGCTTGGCCGTATAGTCGAAGACGGCCGCAGGCTCATCAGCTATGGCCCGCACCGCGTGCGCCACCCCCGGCGTGTAGGCCAGACAAAGATCCGTCTGCGTCTTCAGCGGCCGCGTCAGGCGCATGCCCACCTTGCCGCCCTTGTGGAACTCCAAAACGGTCTCGCGATCCAACGTAAAACTCGCCATGCCTCAACTCCTGAAACAACTGTTAACCATTTCGTGGAAAGTGGTTGCCATAATAAACATCCCTTTTATCAAACGCCAGTGAAATGTTTCCGGCCTCCAGCCCCGCCTCTCGCAACCTAAAGAAATCGCGAGATTTAAATTCTGGGCTTGTGTGAAAAACAAGGTCTGTGTAAGAATTTGGCAACGTGAAGGTGCTTTTTCTCTTTATTGACGGGCTCGGCCTCAGGCCTGCCGCTGCAGACAATCCGGTTCAACCCGAGATCTGTCCGACGCTCTGCCGCCTCATCGAAAACCATTCTGTCCCGGCCGACGCCTGCCTCGACACCCCCGGCCTCCCGCAAAGCGCGACCGGGCAGACCTCGATGTTCACCGGCGTCAACGCCGCGCAATACATGGGACGCCACTGCGAAGGCTTCCCCGGCCCTTCATTGCGCAAGGTGATCACCGAAAACAACCTGTTCATGGAGCTCAGCCGCAAAGGCCTGCGCTGCCGCTTCGCGGATGCCTATGCCGTCGACAACGTCGACGCCCTGCACACCCGGCGTTTCAAGTCCGTGACCACAGTCATGGCGCTGACCCAGCCCGAAACCATCTCGGTCCAAGACGACCTGCTGGCCAACCAGGCGGTCTCGCATGACATCACCCGGCAAATATTGCATGAGAAAGGCCACGACATCCCGATGGTCAGGCCGGCGCAGGCTGCCGAGCACCTGGTGGATGTCGCCCGCTCTTATGATTTCACGCTTTTTGAATTCTTCCATACCGATCTGGCGGGACATTCGCGCGACTATCAGCACGCCTGCCAGGTCCTGAAACTGCTTGATGAGTTCCTTGATGCGGTCTACGAGCTCTGCCGCACAACCGAAGTGCTTTTGATCCTGACCAGCGACCACGGCAACATCGAAGAGATCGGAGTGCGCGGCCATACAAGGAATCCTGTTCCTTTTGTGGCTTGCGGGCCGGGTGCCGACACACTGCAGACCCACATGACAAGTCTCGTGGATATCATGCCGGGCATAACGCGCATGATGGTCCCCGGTTATACCAGAAGTTCCGCCGAACAATGAACAGCAATTAAAAAAACGTTGTTTCTCACGGAGTCACAGAGCTCATAAAGATTGTTAATAAACTCCGTGTGCTCAGTGTCTCAGTGAGAGATGATATCGGGGTTCGGGCGACAGCCCGCATTAGGAGAACACGTCATGGCACAAGCTAAACGCGAGTTGGAAATACTTCTGAGCCAGGCGCAAATCACAGTGACCGGCTCGGGATTGATCCGCGACACTTCGCACATTCTGACGGCCGAGCTGATCTGGCCGCGCACCGGCGTGCCCAGGAAAAGCGCCAGCCAGCCATGCAACCTCAAAGACGGACAGGCCGATTTCGAGAGCGTCAACTGGGGGCTGAAGGTGCTTTTCAAAGAAAACGTCGCGGGCCGCTTCGCTCTCAGGCTCACCCTCACCGAGATTCTCGACGATGAGGAGATCGAGAAAATCCTGCGCTCCGCGGCCGGCGCCGCCATCGCCTTCGGCGCTGACGCGGCAGCCACCTTATGGCCGCCTTTCGGGAAAATAGCCGCCGCGCCACTGGATGCCGTCGCCACGAACATCGCCAAATATCCCGGTGCATCCCTTTTGGTCGAAGGAGTGGCAGAACTGGACGCTTCAGACTTCTCCGCTAGCGGCGGCGAACGCCTGCTATCCGTACAGATGAAATCAGCCCGGCGCCTGATGCGCGTCAGCCGCCGAACCGCCAACAAGCAGACGCGCGTGTCACGCAAGGTGCTGCTGGAAAAAGGCGCGCCGAACGGCGACATAACGCTCTCGGTCAAGTCGCTCTGACCTATTATTTGAATGTTGCGCGTTGCGCGTTGAACGTTGAGCGTTTATTCCTCGATCCGCGCCTTCACTTCTTGGCTTGCGCGAAACCCGGACGGTGCCCGCGGTACCACGCCAGCATAATCGGCGTCGCGATGAACACTGTCGAATAGGTGCCTGCCACCAAACCGATCAGCATGGCCAGCGCAAAGTCGTTGATCGCGCCGCCGCCGAAAATGAACAAAACCAGCACTGATATCAAGGTGGTCACAGATGTCAACACCGTGCGGCTCAAGGTCTGGTTGATCGCCCGGTTGCAGAGCGCTTTGAACTCCATCTTGGGATCTTTGCGCAGATCCTCGCGGATGCGGTCGAAGATCACGATCGTGTCGTTGATCGAATAACCGACGATCGTCAGCAG
>CAYRZP010000057.1:0-14201 GCA_964428885.1 uncultured Lentisphaeraceae bacterium | reverse complement strand
TGCGGTCGAAGATCACGATCGTGTCGTTGATCGAATAACCGACGATCGTCAGCAGAGCCGCCACGATCGTCAGGCTGACCTGACGACCGCACAGGCTGTACAGACCGAGCGTGATAAAAGCGTCATGCGCCAACGCCACCACGCCGCCCAGCGCGAAACCGAACTCGAAGCGCACCGCCACATAGACCAGAACCCCGATCAGCGAGAAGAGTATCGCATAGCCAGAGGCGCGTTTGAGATCCTGCCCCACTTCTGACCCGACATCCTCCTCGCCCGCCAGCGTGAATTTGCTTTCTGGCAACGCCGCCGTCAGCGCACGTTGAATCACCGATGCGACGTTCTCGCCGCCGATTTTGGTGACGCTGGTCTTAACGAGCAACAGGTTGCCGCTGCCGTCAAGCGTGGATTGATACTGGATCGTGGCATCGTTCTTGACCGCATCAGCGACCGTTTGGCGCACCTTGCCGATATCAGCCTTCTGTGCATAATCGTAGGTCATGGAGGCGCCCCCCGTGAAATCCACAGCCATGACGCTGGCCGGGTTCTTAAAGCCGCGCCCGAAAAAGATCGCCAGAGTGATCACGATCACGGCCAAAGATCCGAACCCCGCCAGTTTGCCCCAACGCAAAAAGTCAATGTTCGTGTTCTGCATCAGGTGCAACATCCGGTAGGGCTTGACGCGGTCTTCGGGAACCGTGGCGTTGAAGACCAGACGGGTCACGACCAGCGCGGTGAACATGCTGATGATAATCCCCGCGGTCAGCGTGATGGCGAATCCGCGGATCGGCCCGACGCCGAAGATGAAAAGTATGATAGCCGTCAGCAGCGTGGTGATGTTGGAGTCGAAGATTGCCAGAAACGCGCGGTCATAACCGGCGGCGACCGCCGTCCGCGCCGACTTGCCAAGCTTGAATTCTTCGCGTATACGCTCGAAGATCAGCACATTGGCGTCAACCGCCATGCCGAGCGTCAAGACAATGCCCGCGATACCGGGCATGGTCAGCACCGGCAGGTCGAAAGAGCCCTTGGCGATCGCGGCGTCCTTGACGAAGATGCCGAGCACATTGGACGCCAAGATCAGACCGGCCGGCAGCAGCAGCAGGTCGAGCAGCAATGCCACATTCGCGATCAATCCACAATAAAAGTAGTAGATCAGCATGAAGAGCGCGACCAGCACCGTCGCGAAAACTGCGGCCACAACACCGCTGCGGATCGCGTCCGCGCCCAGCGTGGACTCGACCGAACGTTTCTCCAGAATCTTCATCGGCGCAGGCAAAGAGCCGGCGTTCAGGATATTGCGCAGCACCGCCGCCTCGGCCCATGAGAAGCTGCCCTCGATCACAGCCCGGCCGTTGGGGATCTCCGTGCGGAGCACCGGCGCCGAATAAAGCGTGTCGTCAAGCACGATCGCGAGCTGGCGGCCGACTTCGCTGTCCTTGTTGCGTGTACCGCGCGGCGCGTACGCCTTGGTCAGCCGCGCGAAGTCAGCGGCGCCTTTGGCGTTGAAAACCAGCGACACATACACACGCCCGGTCATGGATTCTATCTCCACCGACGCGCTGGTGAGCGCCTCGCCGGTCATCTCGGCCTTGCGCAACACGTACACCGGCCGGTATGAGACCGTGGCGTTGGCATCCTGCACCCTCTCAAGCATGAAGGCGTAACGCGGATCCGGCACCTCGAACAAAGAAAGGCGGCGTGCGTAATCCGGATCCTTGACAAGCTGGTTGTAGTTCTCCGCGCGCTTGAAAGTGCGGCCGTCTTCCGCCGTCACATAGCCTTCCGGAACCCGACCGGACGTCTGCAGCTTCTCGACGAGCTGGTCGTTCTGCTTGTGCACCAGCTTGAACTCGAGGAAAGCCGCGCTCTGGATACTATTTTCCGCAGCCTCGCGCTGCGCCGCGCTGATGCCCGGCAACTGCACCGTGATACGGTGGTTCTTGCCCCCCTGGATCACCGGTTCGTTCACGCCCAGACCGTCAATGCGGTTCCTGATCACCTCGATTGCCCGGGCGTCAGCGTCCTGCAGGATTTTGCTGACCCTGTTCTGCACCTCGGCATCGCTCAGTTCCGTGTCGCCCGCGCGAATGCTGGCCCGCAGTTTTTCCTGGTCGATCGCCACGGTGAAACTTGTCCCGCCCGACAAATCCAACCCTAACCGGATCTTCTGCTTCGGCGGCATAACAACATAAGCCGACAAAACCGCCACAAACACCAGCACCAACCATTTCCAAAGGTCATTTCTACTCATTTTTAGAACCGCTCCAACTTATTCTTTACCCTCAAAAACTCAAAAGAAAGATAATAATAGCACATTCCCATCGTCAGTTTCACCTACGAAATTAAAAAACGTAATTTGCGCAAACGATAGCCGGCAAAGGCCCATGTGTAAACCTCGTCCCACTTGGCCTTGTTCACTTCGGTCGCATCCATGAAGAACGAGTTGACGGTCAGACGGGTGTAACAGCGTTTTTTGCGCTTGCGAAAACAGACGAAATATAGTTAAATGACGCACAATTATTTACGACTTAGAAGTTTAGGAAGGAAGCTCAATTATATGCGTTGGTCACGAACGCTGATCGCAACCCTGCGGGATGATCCTCAAGACGCCGAAATCGTCAGTCACAAACTCATGCTCCGCGCCGGACTGGCCCGGAAACTGTCCGGCGGTCTCTACACTTTTATGCCGTTGGGCTTGCGCGCGCTGCACAAGGTCTCGCAGATCATACGCGAGGAGATGAACCAGGCCGGCGCACAGGAAATCCTCATGCCCGCGCTGCAGCCCGCTGAACTTTGGGAACGCTCCGGCCGCCTCGCGGCCATGGGCCCGGGCATGTTCCGCCTCAAGGACCGCGCGGAACGCCAGATGGCGCTCGGCCCCACGCACGAGGAGGTGGTCACCCAGCTCGTCGCCGACGAGGTCAGCTCCTACCGCCAGCTCCCATGCACACTGTACCAGATCCAGACCAAATTCCGTGACGAGATCCGTCCCCGCTTCGGGCTGATGCGCGCCAAAGAGTTCATCATGAAGGACGCTTACAGCTTCGACACTTCGCTCGACACGGCCGATGCATCTTATAAGGCCATGTATGACGCTTACGTGCGTATCTTCAGGCGCTGCGGGCTCGACACCCGGCCCGTCGAGGCTGACACCGGCGACATCGGCGGCAAGTGGTCGCACGAGTTCATGGTGCTGGCGGAGTCCGGCGAAGACGGGATCGTCGACTGCCCGGACTGCGGTTACGCCGCCAACCAGGAACGCGCCGAACGCGCCTGCCCCGACGACGCTCCTCCGCCCGCGCGGGCCTGCCCGTCCGCCGAACCTGTCAGCACACCGGCTGTGCGCACCATCAACGACCTGACCGCGTTTTTCAACTGCGATGCCGCCAGACTCATCAAGACGCTGATCTGTCTCGCGGACGGTAAGCCCGTGGCCGCGCTGGTGCCCGGCGACCGCGACCTCAACGAGCACAAGCTCAAACGTATGCTCAACGCGAAAAAGGTGGAAATGGCGGATGACGCGACCGTTCTTAAAGTCACCGGCGCGCCGACTGGCTTCGCGGGCCCGGCGGGCCTCGCCATCCCGGTCTACGCCGACAACGCGCTGCGCGGCGCCGCCGACCGCATCGCGGGCGCCAACCTGCCGGACACCCACTTGTTGCATGTTGACCTCGCGCGCGATGCCGCCGTCACAGAGTTCGGCGATCTGGTGATCGCCGGCGCCGGCGACATATGCCCGCGCTGCGGCAAGCCCATGCAGATGCGGCGCGGCATCGAGGTCGGCCACGTTTTCAAGCTTGGCACAAAATACTCCGAGTCTTTCGAAGCCAGATACCTGAACGAAAAGGGACAGAGCGAGCTGATGGTAATGGGCTGTTACGGGATCGGAGTCACCCGCACACTGCAGGCCGTGATCGAACAGCGCCATGACGCCAACGGCATCGTCTGGCCCATTTCCGTGGCGCCGTTCGCCGTCAACCTGCTGCTGCTGGATCCCAAAGACCCCGCCGTCTGCGCGGTGGCCGGACGATTGGAGAAAGAGCTGCAGGACAAAGGTCTTGATGTTTTCGTGGACGACCGCGAAGAGCGGCCCGGCGTGAAATTTAAAGACGCCGACCTCATCGGCTGCCCCATCCGCGTGGTGGCCGGCGCCAAAGGACTCGCCAAGGGCGGAGTTGAAGTCAAACTCCGCGGATCGGACACCAATGACATCGTGCCGCTTGAAAAAGCCGCCGATGCGATTGTCAGGCTGGCGGATGAATTGTCCGCTGCATTGATGCGCCGTGAAACGGCGTGTGCGTTAGAGTAATTGACAGGAGCGTTTTATGAGACAGCAAGCTCTGGAGCAGCCGCAGAAGACCGACGCTTTGACCAAGCGTGAGTTGGTGACACGGATATCAAAGGAAACTGGCATAACCCAACTGGACGTGTTTAATGTCGTGCAGATGACGCTGGACGGCATCGTCGACGCGCTGAATGAAGGCAGGCATGTCGAGTTCCGGGAGTTCGGCGTATTTGAGCTGATGCGACGCAAATCGCGTATCGGCAGGAATCCCAACAAGCCTGAAAAGGTGGTGGTCATTCCCGTGCGCACGGTCGTCAAATTCAAGCCAGGTAAACGCATGCGGCAAATGCTCGCGGAGAAAGCATGAGCGCTGCCGACATCTCTTTCGCGCCCGTTCGGGGAATGCGCGACTTTTATCCCGAGGACATGCTGTGGCGTAACCGCGTCTTTGACGCATGGCGCGCCGCCGCCGCCGCTTACGGTTTCCAGCCTTACGACGCCTGCGTCGTGGAGAGCCTGGAACTGCTGCAGCGCAAGAGCGGCGAGGAGGTCTCGGAACAGATTTATCATTTCGATGACAAGAGCGGGCGCCGTCTGGCCCTGCGCCCCGAGATGACCCCCACACTGGCGCGCATGATCGCCGCGCGGCGCGGCTCGCTCCCCTTCCCGGTGAAGTGGTTCACCGTGGCGCAGTGTTTTCGGTATGAGCGCATGACCCGCGGACGCAAACGCGAACACTACCAGTGGAACATGGATATCGTCGGAGAGCAGGATGTCGCGGCCGAGGCCGAGATTCTCGCCGCCGCCGCCGCCGCCCTGCGCACGATGGGTCTGCCGGACAGCTCTTACATGATCCACGTCAACAACCGCGCCCTGCTGGCAGAGCTGCTTGGCAAAACCGGCATACAGCCTGAACACCATCCCGCCGTTTTTCTGGCGCTGGACAAGCGCGGAAAAATCAGCGACCAGGAGATCGGGGAACTACTGAAGACCGAAGGGCTTGACAGCGACACAATCCGCCGCACCTTCGACCTGCTTGAAGTTCAGACGCTGGACCAAGCCGAGGCGCTGGCCGGCGCGGATTCGCCGGCCGCAAGGCGGCTGCGTGACCTCTTCGCCCTTGTCAATCTCTACGGCATCGGCGACCGGATCGTCTTCGACATGTCCGTGATCCGCGGTCTGGCATACTACACCGACATCGTTTTCGAGGCTTTCGACACCGAGCGCCGTTTCCGCGCCATTTTCGGCGGCGGGCGCTATGACAATCTGCTTACCACTGTCGGCGGCGATCCCACGCCCGCGGTCGGGCTGGGATTCGGCGATGTCGTAATCACGGAGATTCTCCGGGAGACGCTCGGCGAGACCGCGGCGGCTGCCCGCAGCGGCGTGTCGGTGGGATATATGTTTGCGGAACAGCGCGAAGCGGCCACGCTGCTGGCGAACCGACTGCGCAACGGTGGTGAGAAGGTCGACCTGATGCTGGTCCCCCTCAAGCCCAAACAGTTCTTCGCCCGCGCCAGCGCCGGAACATCCGCTGACGCGGTTTTCATCGGGCCTGATGATGTCGCTAACCGCAGCGTGCGGCGCAAAAACCTGGAGACCCGCTTGGAGACAGCGATGGCCCTGCCTGACGCGCCGTAGCCGCAGACTCTTAGCCGAACAGACGCGCGGCGTTTTCGCGTGTGACTGCGGCGACACGCTCGACCGTGATGCCGCGCACAGCCGCCAGACAGGCCGCCACATGCGTCACAAAAGCTGGCTCGTTGCGCTGCCCCCGCACCGGCACAGGCGCCAGGAAAGGCGTGTCGGTCTCGATCAGCAGACGATCCTCCGGCACATGCGCCGCACTCTCGCGCAGCGCGGCGGCTTTGCCGAAGGTGACGATGCCGCTGAAACTTATTGCCAGCGCGCGGTCGAGCAGTTCTGACGCGAAGCTCCGGTCGCCGGTGAAACAGTGCACCACGCCCCGCAGCCCTTTCCCGCGCCAGGGGGTCTCGTCAAGCACCCGCAGGGTCGCGGCCTCGGCCTCGCGCGTGTGGATAATCACCGGCAGACGCCATTCGTCCGCCAAACGCAACTGCGCCGCGAAGAGATCGCACTGCGCCGCCGCGCTCTCCGGGCGATAGTGGAAATCCAGGCCAGTCTCACCCACCGCCGCCAGTTCGCACGCCGAGGCCAGCCGCCTCAAGGTCTCCGTCCAGACGTCCGGTGACGCGGCCGCGGCATGGTCACGGTCAAAGCCTAGGGCCAACCGCACCCGTCCGGGATACGCCGCCGCCGCCGCCACGGCACCGGCGTTAAGTTCCGCGCTGGCGCCAACCGCCACCATGCGCCCAACCCCGGCCGCCCCGGCGCGTTCCATCATCGCCGCGGTCTCTGCCACCGAACCGGAAAAATGAACATGGGTGTCGTAATACATGACTCTAATACATTGAACAGCTAAAAAATCGATCCGAGTCAAATACAGTTTCCCTGTTCTGCGTCAGATTTGCAACCTGATTCCCCGATATGTTTTCGACGAGGTGTGCGGGTGCCGGAGTCCTGCCCGCAGACGCTGCGGCGCGTGACGGCCCGTGTCGCGGTTGACGGCCGCGAAAAGGTCATGGTCTTCTTGACGAACAACCAAAAACAAGGACTTTGACGATCCGCTTGTAAAAAGGGTTTTGCGATACAGCACGAAAACCGCACGCAAACCCTCGTTTTCCAATGGGTACGGGTTGCTTTTGTCAGCCTACGGGACTACACTGTACCGATGTTTGTCAAGCATCACATATTCGTTTTTTTGACAACTGCGCTTTGGTCAGAACTGTCCTGCTTGGCGGCCAGCCCCTCGCAGGGACTGCATAAAGTTCTGCGTTTCGATGATCCTTCGTTCATGGTCAATCCTGCTGGCTTTGTGGAGGTCGCTCTGCCGGGCTGCGACCTTGATGTGGCGTCTTCTCTCCCGATACTGCCGGTTGCCGGCGTGTCTTTCGAAATCGCGGAAGGCTATGAGGTGGAGAGTGTGCGGCTGGTCTACGCCGGTGTCGTTGAACATCAACTGCCAGCGCCGGTCCAATGGGGCTTGCCGCCATATCTGGACGGCGAGGCGCCCGGACGCGCTGAGCCTGCCCCTGCCATATATACTTCGGACGCCCCCTACCCCGACCTGAACCAACCTTTTTGGCGCCTAGATCATGGCGGTGCGCACAACCTCCTGTCTGTCAAGGTGTTCCCTTTGCGATTCGTGCCGGAGCGGAACCTTCTGCTGTCGGCCCGCGAGGTTACGGTGTCCGTAACGCTCCGCTCGGCTGTCACTGCGCCAGTTCCACTAAAACTCTCCGTCTCGCCGACGATCCTCTCGATGCCGCCGCCCTTGGATCCTGAAACACCCTATTCTTACATTGTCATATCGACATCCGACCTGATCAACAACACACCCGCGCCGTGGAACCTGCAGGCGCTCTGCGCGATGCGTCACCGCTCTGGACTGATGCCGCTGATAGTGCCGGTGGAGGATATTTACGCATGTTACGCGGGTGCCAACAACCCGGCGAAAATCCGCGCGTTCCTGCAGGACGCCTACGCTTTATGGAAAACCCGTTTTCTGCTGATCGCTGGCACATTCGAGATGATCCCCGCCCAAAAACTATATGTTTCTTTTGTCGATCTGATCGTGAGACGCACGGCCGAGATACCGGCCGACGCGATTTATTACGGATGCATGGATGGCGGTTACGAAGGTAACAACAACGGACGTTACGGCGAAGTCACCGACGGCATCAACGGCGGCGACGTGGATCTTACCGCCGAGATCATGGTTGGGCGTTTTCCCGTGGCCAACCATCAGGAACTGGCGCACATGGTGCGCAAAACGATCCGCTACGAAACGGCTGCGGAAAAAGATGTAGATCCTAACGTTTTCATGGCGGAGAAAATGGATATGGGCACCCTAGTTTTCGGCGACGGTTACATGGAAGAACTGCGCTTGGGCAGCACGGCCTATGCGTTGAACAGCATGGGGTTCGAGACATCGCCTTATGCCGGCCTTTTCGACACCGACGGCAGGCTTTATGACTCTGACGCCGGGCTCTGGACCGCAACCGACGCACTGGCTTTCCTGAACCGCGACCTCCATTCCGTCAATCACATCGGTCACGGGGCCACTAAAATCTGCGCCAAGATTTCACTCGCCAACTCGGCCAACCAAACGGCCGTGCAGGCGTTCACTAATGCAATGCCATACTTCATGTATTCGCAAGCCTGCGACACCGGCGGTTTCGACACCCCCGATTGCTTCGCCGAGCAGATCGTAACAGTCAGCAACGCCGCTTTCGCGGCGGTCATGAACGCGCGCTCCGGTTGGCTCTACAACAATGTCGTCGGCGGTTACTCGCACCGTTTTCACCGCGCCTTCTGGGACGCGGCGTTGCGCGGCAGCGCCACAACCCTGGGTGAGATCAACGAGCAGTCACGCCGCTTGAACCTGCACATGCTGGCATCTTACTCCGCAGACTACTGGCGCTGGGTATACTATGAGCTTAACCTTTTCGGCGATCCCGCCACGCCGTTCGCGCCGTCGGTCAACATCGTTCCGCCCTCAATCAGCCACGAACCCCTGACCAACACTTACGACACCCAGACCGAGCATCGCGTCGCATGCCTGCTCGATCCGGTCGGCATTTACGATCCTGACGCGCTTCATCTGGTCTGGCACACCGGCACGGAACCGTCCGCCTGCCATACCCAAAATATGCTTCAGGTTGACGCCAATCTGTATGAGGCATATATCCCGCCGCACCCGTTCGGCACCCGCCTCGCCTACCGCATCACAGCCGCCAATCACGCGGGCCATGTGTCCAGCAGTCCGGAATCTGGTGATCACGTCTTCCATGTGACCGAACGATTGAGCCTTAACATCATCGGGTCGGATGACCCTTACGGCACCCCGGATCCGGACTATGGTGTGCACTACTACCCTTCGGGACTGGTGGCGAACGCGTCCGCTCCAGCGGTCGTGGCCATCACCGATGACACGCGCGTAACCCATCTCGGCTTTTTCGGTAACGGCAGCGCCCCGCAAAGCGGCACATCCTCAAATGTCTCTTTTCAAATACACCGCTCCTCAATGTTATGTTGGCTCTGGCAGCACGAAAACCGCCTGATTGTGCGTAACGGTGCCGATGATCACTCCGAACAGACATTATGGGGCGGCCAGGGCGTTCCATTGTCCGTGCCGCCCGCGCTGCCCGCGCTGACCTTGCCCGACAGCACAGCGGCGGCTTTTGCCGGATGGATGCTGGACGGCAGCCGTTATCCTTCCGCGCCGGGCCACAGCCCGCCTGATCCCGGTTCGGTCGTGATGGACACTCCGCACATTATGCAGGCGTATTACTTGCCGGCCGACCTCGATGAGGACAACAACAGTATCCCTGATTGGTGGGAGCATCGGTATTACGGCCGGAACGGACAAGACCCCAACACCGACGAGGATAATGACGGCTTCACGCTTGCCGAGGAATACGCCGACCGCAGCGATCCGCTGTTAGCAGAAAGTTTTCCCGCCGCACCTGAAATCATCCATATTCCTTTGGCGGAAACCCAAAACACGCCAGGGCCGTTCACTGTCGCCGCGACTATTCTCGACACTTACGGTGTGGCGTCAGCCTCGGTGATATGGCACTGCGGCGCTGGCGATTGGCAGGAGACCGCCATGACCGCCGGTTCTGACCATCAGTTCACGGCTGAAATCGCTAACGGTTCAAAAGCCGGTGAAGATTTCGAGTACATGATCGTCGCGGAGGACCCGTCCGGACGCGCGGCCCAGACCGGGCTGAACTATCTTTTCCTGGTGTTCCCGGTAGCCGACACATCGCGTTTTCATGATCTTCACCTGACCGCCTTGCCTACGCAAAATGTCGTAGGCGCCAACATGAACCTGCACAACATCGGCAACTCCGACCTTGTTTGGTTCACGCGGCTGGCGCGCGTGGAGCGGATCAATGATCCCGATCTGATCGGATGGAACCGTCGTTCGCTGGATCAGGAGTGGCGCGCTTCCACCAACAGGTGCGTTTCCCCCCCCTACTCGCTGCATTCGCGACTTGTTTCAGGCGGCCTGTCGCAAAGCCCAGCGGTCCGCGCCACCATCACACTGCCGCCGCTTCTGCTAGGTGAGAACGCCAAATTGAAATTCAAGCATTGGATCCATTCCGAGGTACACAAGAACACCACCCGCGCCTTCGACGGCGGCATAGTCGAATTCTCCAAAGACAACGGGGTTTCGTTCCAGCAGTTGAAAGGCCCCTACACGCACACGATCTACGGCTGGACCTATTCGCCCTGGCCGGAAGGCACTCCCTGCCTGGCGGGGAAAGGCACGGACGATTGGAGCGAGGTGACGTTTGACCTGATGCGGGAGTATCCCGATCAGAACGGGTTACACGGCCAGGAGGTCATCTTCCGTTTCCACTATGGAGGCGACAACAACACGGACAACGAAGGATGGTACATTGACGATGTGTCGGTGTCGCCTTTGCTTTGGCGGCAGGGTTTTTACAATAACATCGAACCGGCCTACAGCCATGTCATCACACCCGGTCAGAACAAGCGCATCTTCTGGTACAACCAACCGACCGGCATGTCACTGCGTGACGACAACCTGACGGTCTTTTTAGAATCAAACGATCCAGTCACTCCGCTTTTCAGCTTTTTATGGCAGATCAGGATCAGGGACTATCCGACGGTCGAGAATTTTTACGCCCGGCAGACCGCAAACGGTGACGGCCGCGTGGCGCTCACAGGCGATTTCACGGACGCTGACGGCGATCCGCTGAGTCTCGCGTTCGAATGGTCCGGCGATAACGGTAAAAGCTGGTTCTCGGCCGCATTGACCAATGTCGCGGACACAACCGGCAAGGCCGGCCAGTTTACCGGCAACGGCACACTGGCCGGCATCGTCACCGCCACAAATAATTTGCCGTTCGCGAATACGGTCGTCGCTGTGTGGGAGTCTCGCTCTACAGCGCTGGCGCACTCCGTCAGCACCCAGACGCTCTTCCGCGTCACCGCCTCCAACAGTTGTTTCACGAAATGCTATGTGACGCCAAAATTCACGGTCGACAACGTGCCGCCGGTTTTCTTGCCTGGCTCGCTAACCTGCGACCCTTTCGACGCGTTCCGAGGCTACGCGGTGACCGCCGACCAGTTGTCTCTTAGCTGGCCCTCCGCTTCAGATGCGCCACTTTCCGAGGTCAGTTACCGGCTGGAAGGCGCAGGCTTAACAAACGCAGTTACGCAAAATTACATGACCTTGTCACTGTCTAACAATCTCGATTCAGCCCACGTATTCCGCGTGGTGGCGTTCGATGCTGCAGGCAACGCCAGCGATCCGCTGCAAGACGTGTTCCTGGTGCTTAATCCGTCCGGAGACTTCGACAGCGACGGCATGACGACAGCCGATGAAATGATCGCCGGGACTTCTGCCGCCAAGTCCGCATCCCGTTTTGTGGTAGGGTTGGCGCCTTTGAACGGCGACAACCAAAATATCCGCGTTAGCTGGCAAAGCTTTACAGGCCGACTTTACACCGTAGAGTTTTCAGACAGCTTGCAGCCTCCGGCGTGGCAGACGCTGACCGGTTTCACAGACATACAAGGCACCGGTGAACCGATTGTCGTAGAGCTTCCGCGCGATCGCCTTTCGCGCTTCTTCCGCGTCATTGTGCGAATGCCATGAATTTTTATCGGCTTTCATCAGTCACCTTCTCGGTCATCGCGTTATTATGCGCGGCATGTTCACGGCCGCGCCGCCCGCCCTTACGCCTTCAGTGGCCTGCCATGGGTACGGTCGCCGCCGTGCAATGCGCGGACCGCACGTCAGCCGACCGCGCCCGGGAAAAAGCCAGTGCCGTATTCGATGATGTCACCCGCGATTTCTCGGCATGGCGGGAAGACAGCGTCCTGTCGGCGGTCAACCGTTCGGCAGGCTGCGGCCGTCACGTCACCGTCCCGCCCGCTGTCGCGGCGGTTTTAGCGGAGGCGTTGAAAATCCACGATGAAAGCGGAGGCGCGTTCACCCCCCTGATTGGGCCGGCCATGCGTCTGTGGGGTTTCAACGGCGCTTCAAGACAAATCACACCCCCTACTGATGAAGCCTTGAAGACAGTTGCGGCGCTGGCAGACAGCAACGCTATCGGCATCTTGTCAGGCTCGGGCGGTACCAGTGTGCGCCTGGACAAACCAGGCATGTGCCTTGACCTCGGCGGCATCGCCAAAGGTTATGCCGTTGATCTGGCTTGGCGCAGGCTGAAAAATGACGGGCATGCTGATACTTTGGTGGACTTAGGCGGCAACCTGCGCGCCATCGGCGAGGCCGCGCCAGGACGCGGCGGCTGGCGCACCGGCGTCAGAAACCCGTTTGAACCGAACGGACTGCTGGGCGTTTTTCTGCTGAAAGATGGAGAGGCCGCCGCCACCTCCGGCCATTACGAGCGGTTCGTGATGATTGATGGCGCGCGCTATGCGCATATCATGGACGGACGCACTTGCCGTCCAGTGACCGGCATGGCGGGTGTGACCGTCATCGCGCCGGACGCCATGACCGCCGACGCCCTTTCCACCGCACTCTTCATCCTCGGCCCGGAACAAGGGCTGAAAATGCTTGGACGACATGCCGACTGCGAAGCTTTATGGGTGCCCGACACGCCGGGAAAAATAACCGTGTTCGCCACACCCGGCTTTGCGGAACGTTTTAAGCTGACGCTGCCGGAAGCTGTTATGGTGAAGTTGGGTCGCGAGTAAATAAATGATAAGGACTTTTTATGCGCATAATACGTTATCTGCCGGAACAATCAGATCAGCCGCTTGTCGGGATTCTGCACGCGGACGGCTTTGCCGAACCGATTATCGGAAACATATTCGGAACATGGCATAGGTCTGGCCGGCGTGAACGCGTCCTCAAACCGCTTGCCCCGATATGCCCGCCCGTGATCCTGGCGATCGGATTGAATTTCAGGGCTCATGCGGAAGAGACCGGTCAGCCGCTGCCGGAATTTCCGGTTCTGTTCATGAAAAGTCCGTGGGCCACTCAAAACCCCGGCGACCCGATAGTCATTCCAACGCATCTCGCCAGCACGAAAGTAGACTATGAGGCCGAGTTGGTGGTGATACTTGGGAAAACCTGCAAGAACGCCACGCCGGAAAACGCATTGGAGCATGTTCTGGGCTACACCTGCGGCAATGACGTGACCGCGCGTGACTGGCAGAAAAGTTTCGGCGGCAACCAGTGGTGCCGCGGCAAATCCTTCGACACCTTTGCGCCGCTAGGTCCGTGCATTGTCACCAAAGACGAGATACCTGACCCGCAAAAGCTCAAGCTCAAAGCGATCGTCAACGGCGAGACGCGCCAATGCTCCAACACTTCAGACCATATTTTCAGCGTGGCGGATCTGATCGTCTTTCTGAGCGGCAGCACCACCCTGCCAGCCGGCACGGCCATTTTCACCGGCACACCGTCCGGCGCCGGCTTCGCCCGCAAACCGCCGGTCTATTTAGCCCCCGGCGACACTGTCACCATCGAGATCGAAGGCATTGGCAAAATCACCAACCCCGTCGAACTGGAAAACTAAAGCCATACTGCAAGCCACATCGCAATTCTCTCCTTAAAGAAAAGTGTCAATCTATATCAGGACGAGGTACGGATATTGACTCTTCACTATTCACTGATATCTATGCTCTCTTCTAACGTGGGCCGCGCCCTCAACCCGAAATTCTCACCACGAAGTCACGAAGGACACGAAGAAGGAGCGAGTCATTAATGACTTCGTGCTCTTCGTGCCTTCCTGGTGAAAGAACTTTTTTTTGCTATTGTTGGGTTGTAAGGCACTAAGGTCTATTAACGCGCCAATATCTTTTTGCGGATCAGGGTTTCGGCCAGCGC
>CAYRZP010000056.1:0-14521 GCA_964428885.1 uncultured Lentisphaeraceae bacterium | reverse complement strand
GCGCTCCCCCCCCGACGCTCGTCCGATCATGTCGGCCGGGTCGCCGCCGGCACCGTGCCGCGCCTCGTGGACGTCCGCGAGTTCGGGTATCTCGGCGGCGGGCGGCGCATCATGTCCGCGCGCGAGGTTGTGAGCGAGGGACAGGAACTGATGTTGCAGGTGGAAAGCGTCGATGCCGAACGTCGCCGGATCAGCCTCAAACCGGTGGACGAGCGGGTCAAGGCGCTGAATCCCGGCGAGTTGGCAGCCGGCGTCAAGGTCGACGGCATCGTGGAATCAATCCAGCCTTTCGGCCTGTTTGTGCGTCTTTCGGAAGAGAAGACCGGCCTGTTGCACATCAGCGAGACCGACATACCCAAGGGCGGCAACCCGGCTGCCAAACTCGAACGGAGTTTCCCGCCTGCTAGCAAGATCGAAGTGGTGGTCAAGGCGGTTGAGGGCGACCGCATTTCGCTGACGCTGCCATCCAAGTGGGAGACGCGCGGGGACGGCGATGAAAGCAATGACGTCTCCTCGTGGCTCTCGGCCAACAAGGGCGGCGGCGCGCTGGGCTCGCTCGGCGACGCCTTCGACCGGCTGCAGCTATAGAAGAAGGCTGTTTAGCGGTTTAGGCGTTTAGGGATAGAAACTCACGCGGAGACGCGGATGGCGCGGAGGAGAAGCGCCTCACGGCGCCACTACGAACGGCCCGGGAGAGGGCGTTTGGCGCAACCGTTTGTAGTGTGCCCGTAAGGGCATTCTTGAGTAAAGGAGACTGGGTATGATGCAGCGAGCATTCCTGATGGCGGTTCTGTCGGCGGTCTGCGGCGTTGCGTGCGCCAAAGAGGACACGAACCTCTATTGCCGGGGCTGCTTTGCTGATCCGTCAACTATCACTTTCTCAAGGCTTGGGTCGATTGGACGGAGCCCATGAAATGAAGGCCCCTCTTTCAGAACGTTCTCTCGCCCTGCTCTCTCCTTCCAAGCGTGTTCGCGCGGAGGTGGCGGTGGAGACCGTCTGGATCGGCGCGACCGTCTATCCCGAAAGTCCGGTGTGGCGCGTGTGGTGCGATGAGCGGCTGGTCGTGGACACGTCGACGGTCGGGCTGATGACCGAAGAGGGTCCGCTGGCGTACGGGATGCGGTTCAAGAAGGCGACGCGCCATCGGCCTCAGACCGGCATCGGACCGGGGCGCGAGATCAGGGCGCGGTTCGCCGGACGCGACGGACGCGAACTCGATGTATGTGTGCGCGTGACCGACCAGAGCGCGTTCTGCGCGGTGCGAGAGGTCGGGAGAAGGCCATCACGGGCCCACTACGAACAAGAGGCGGGGCGTGTCGCCAAAGCAACCGTTTGTAGTGGCGCCGTGAGGCGCTTCTCAGAGAACGCGCACGACGTGAAAGACCTGTCGATCACGTGTTTTCCGGAAGGGTCGGTGCTGCTGGGGAAGACGGGAACGCTCAACGCTCAACGGGAAGGATCCCAGGTGCTTTTCGCCCCCAGCGGGAAGCTGGCCGCCTTCTGGCGGCACGGGCTGGAGCAGCACGCCGTCTTCTTCGACCGGCCCGGCGACCTCGCGGTGCGGCGCTTCGGGGCCGTGGAACGCGTGGAGGAACTGTTAGTCGCGGACGGGCGCCAGGGCTGCGAGCATCTGTTCCTGACGTTGCCCTTCACCCGGGCGGACTTGCCTGCGCCGGTTTTCGGCGAGGCCGTCACGCCGGCGTATCGCGCGGCGTTCGATCTGATGCTGGGCCGCGGTGCGGCGAGCGACGATTTCTGGATGATCCGCGGCGAGCCGGGCGTGTTCGCCGTGGCGGCGCGGCGGCAAGGCGGCGTATGGCAGGCGGGCGGCGTCACGGCCGAAGCGCAAACGCTGACCGTGCGCTTCGAGGACCTGTGGTTGCGGATGCCCGCGGAGGTGCGGGCGCTGAGGTACACGGTGGAGATTCTGCGCGACCCGACCAAGGACGAAAGCGGCGACCGCGTCGAAGAGTCGTTCGCGGATCAGGCGTTCGATGTTCGCGTGGCTCTGGATCTCGCAAAGAGCGGCGGATTCCTCATGACCTTCTGTCCACAGGCATAAGCGAAAAGGCCGCGATGATAAAAGAGACCCTAGAAATTCTGGATGATGAGGCGCTGGTTGAAGAGGACGGGGAGAGCCTGCTGTCGCTGACCGTGCCTGAGGAGGGTGCGGAGGGCCGGCTGGACGCGTGGCTGGCGTCGCAGGCGGACGGCTTGTCGCGTGCGCGTATCCAGGCGCTCATCAAGGAAGGCCGCGTTACCTGCGGCGGAGTGGCGGTCAAGGCTGACGCCAAGCTGAAGCCCGGGCAGGTGGTCGAAATCGCGGTCCCCGCGCCGGTGCCCGCGCTGCCGCAGCCCGAGGACATTCCGCTGGACATTTGCTATGAAGACCACGACTGCCTGGTGATCAACAAGCCTGCGGGGCTGGTGGTGCATCCGGCGCCGGGGCACTACACCGGCACGCTGGTGAATGCGCTGCTGCACCACTGCAAGGACTTGGGCGGCGTAGGTGGCGTTGAGCGCCCGGGCATCGTGCACCGTCTCGACAAGGACACCTCAGGTCTTTTGGTGGTGGCTAAGAATGATGCCGCAATGACGGGCTTGGTGCGGCTCTTCCAGAGCGGAGGGGTCTGCAAGGAGTATCTGGCCTTGGTTCACGGCGTGCCGTCCAAGCCCTCCGGAACCGTCAGTTCGCTGATCGGAAGGCATCCGGCCAACCGTCAAAAGATGGCGGTTGTGCAGAGGAACGGTAAGCAGGCCGTGACCCATTATGCGGTAGAGCGGGAGTTGCGGCTGGCCAGCCTGATGCGCTGCCGCATCGAGACCGGGCGCACGCACCAGATCCGCGTGCACATGCGCTCGATCGGGTGTCCGGTGGCGGGCGACCGGCTTTACGGATCTCCGTCTGCGGACAGGCTCTTGCCGGTGGTGCCGGCAAGACAGATGCTGCATGCCGCGCGTCTGGCGTTCGCGCATCCGGTGACCGGGGATGAACTGATTTTCAAGGCGCCTTTGCCCGCAGATTTCAAGGTCGTGCTTGATGCGCTCGGCTAAAATCTGATTGAGCGGCGGGCACTCGCTCGGGTAATATGAATTGGAGAGCAGGCAAGCGGATATGTTAATCGTAAAAAAAATTAGGTTTGCGGTGCTGGTTTTGTCGGTGTTCGCGCTACGAGCGCGCGCCGACATCGCGAGTCAGGTCAGGGTTGATTTCTTCTACTCGCCGGGATGCTCCGAGTGTGACAAGGTTAAGAGAGACGTGCTGCCGGCGCTGCGGTCGCGCTTCAGGGACGCGCATGAGCTGGTCAGTCATGACATGACACAGGCGGAGACCATACCGCTTCTGATCGCGTATCAGGACAGTTGCGGCAACACTGACAACGGGCGTGTCTCGCTGGTGGTCGACCACACGATTTTCCTTTCCGGATATGAGGCTGCGGCCACGGGTCTGGTCGCTCAAGTTGCGGCGGCGTTGCGGCGGCGCGGCGAACCCGGTTGGAAGGCGCCGCGGTCGCCGCTCGAAAGGGAAGATGCCGGCGAGGTTCTGCGCCGCAAGAAAGAGAGCATCACATGGTCGGTCGTGATCGGCGGCGGGCTGCTGGACGGCATCAACCCGTGCGCGATCTCGACTTTGATTTTTTTCATGTCGGTGCTGGTGGTCAGCAAAGCCGCGCGCGGCACGCGCCTGATGGTAGGAATTTCCTTCATAACCGCCTCTTTTCTGGTTTACACGGCGCTCGGACTCGGTTTTCTATACGTGTTTAGGCGGGCGCCGAATTTCCCGCTGATTAAAAAAGGCGTTGATCTGGTTATCGGCCTGCTGATGCTGCCGCTGGCGGCGCTTTCCTTCCGCGACGCTTTCCGCTTCCGCCATTCGCAGCGTCCTGATGACGTGACGCTGCAGATCCCCAAGCCGATCAAAGAGCGCATCCATCGCTTCATGAACAGCCGTCTGGGGTGGGGCGGTCCGGTGCTGGGCGGGCTGGTGACCGGCGCGGGCGTGACCGTCTTGGAAAGCGTTTGCACCGGGCAGTCCTATATCCCGGTTCTGAACTTCATGTTGCGCGAGGAGCGGTTCGACTTTATGCGTCTCATGCAGCTTGTGGCCTACAATCTCTGTTTCGTGTTGCCGCTGATCATCGTGTTTGTGGCTTTCCATCGCGGGGTCGAGATCAAGACCTTCATCGCGTGGAGCAAACGCAATCTGGTTGTCGCCAAAATTCTGATCGGCATCTTCTTCCTGTCCATGGCCGCGATTTTCCTGTGGCCGTTATTGCTGGAACTGCTGAAATGAGACCTTCCTGCGAAAACGAAAACGACGACTACGCCTTGCTGGACAGCGGCGGTGGCCGGAAGCTTGAGCGGTTCGGGCGCTACGTGCTGGCGCGGCCTTGTTCGCAGGCGGTTTGGACGCGGGCGCTGCCGGACGCGGCCTGGCAGTCAGCGGACGCCTCGTTCGACCGTTCCGAAGGCAACCGGTGGCATAACCGCGGGGCGTTGCCCGACGGTTGGGAGATCACGGCCGCCGGCATGCGTTTCAAGCTTTCGGGCACCGATTTCGGGCACCTCGGGATTTTCCCGGAGCAGCGGGCGCAGTGGCGGTGGATACGCGGGCGCGTGGCAGCCGCGCTGGCGGGCGGACGCGGCAAGGTGAGCGTGCTCAACCTTTTCGCGTACTCCGGCGGTTCGACCGTGGCGGCGGCGCTCGGCGGCGCCGAGGTATGTCATCTGGACGCCGCCAAGGGCATGGTGCAGTGGGCGCGAGAGAACGCCGCTTTAAACGGGTTGGACGGGTATCCGGTGCGCTGGATCGCGGATGACGCGCACAAATTCCTGCACCGCGAGGCGCGGCGCGGGCGGGTGTATGACGCGGTGATATTAGACCCGCCGACCTTCGGACGCGGTCAGAACAACGAGATGTACAAGATCGAGCAGGACCTTCCCGAAACGCTGGCCCTCTGCCGCCGGTTGCTGAGCGGCGACCCGCTCTTCATCCTGCTCAGCGCGCACACGCCAGGCTATTCGCCGATGGTGCTGCACAATGTTTTAGGCCAGGCGTTGCAGGGGCTGGGCGGGGAGCGCGAGGCGGGCGAGATGCTGCTGACCGGCGGCCCGGACGTGCTGTCTGTGCCGTGCGGCGCCTACGCGCGCTGGACGGAAAGCGGGTTATGAAAAAGCTTAGCGCGATCCGGGAAAGAGCAAGTCGAGCAGGCTGCGGGCGACCGCAGGCCCTTCCGGCGGCGAGATGGCCATGTCCGGGCTGACCTCGATGACGGTGATGCGGCCGGTTGCGGGATCGATCAGGAAATCAATGCCTGCCAGCGGCAGGTCAAGCCGGCCTGCGATGGTCTTGGCAATTGCAAGCGCCTGTGGCGGCACGGATGTTGTGACAACCTCGACCGTGCCGCCGGTGTGGTAGTTGTTGGTAAGGCGCACGCGGACGGGTTGTCCGGCGGAGGGGACACTGGCCGCGTCATGTCCGAGCTCGGCGAGATTGCGGCGTGTCTCCGCGTCCCACGGGATCAGGTTGCTGGGGTCAGCCTTGCGTCTAGCCGCGTTTTGCCGAAGGATCAGTTGGCGGATGGTGTGTGCGCCGTCGCCTGTGACGTGCGCCGGGGTGCGGCGTATGGCTGCGGCCAATTCGTTGCCGACCAGTATCACGCGCAGGTCGTCGCCCGGCACGGTCTCCTCCATGATGATGTCAGATTCGTACTTGCGGGCGTGTCGCACGGCGGCTTTCAGGTCTGCGGCGTTGCGCACGCCCATCGAGACACCACGCCCGCCCCATTGCGAACATGGCTTGACGACGATCGGGGCGTGCGCGCGCAGGAACTCCAGATGGGCGGCGGTGTTGTTATCCGCATACGGCATTTGGGCTGGCACCGGTAAGCCCTGTCCCGCGAGCCATGCGTGGCAGGCGCGCTTGTTGTTGAGCAGGTTGAATGTGGCGGAACCGACCAAGTCGGTGAGCGCGTTGAAACAGCGCACCGTGCGGCCCGCCCGCGAAAGGGTGAAGACCGGCCAATCCGGATCGGCGTTCAAGAACTCGACGCGGATGCCGCGCCGTTCCGCCTCGTCCGTGATGGTGGTGGTGTAAGGCGTTAATCCGGTCATATGACGGCCTGCATTGTCGCCATTTCCTTTCCGAGACGGCGCTGAGGGTCAGGCCTTGAACGCGGCCAAGGCGCCGAAGTCCAATGTCGCGAAGTAGTCTTCCGGGGTTTCGGCTCTTCTGATCTGGATCAAGGACCCGTCCTCGCGCAACAGCAATTCAGCGGAGCGCAGCTTGCCGTTGTACTGGAAGCCCATGGCGTGACCGTGCGCGCCCGCGTCGTGTATCACGACAAGATCACCGGGGGCCAGCTCAGGCAACCGGCGGTCTATGGCGAACTTGTCATTGTTTTCGCAGAGCGAGCCTGTGACGTCATAGAGCGTGTCGCAGGCTCGCCCGGCCTTGGCCGGCACTGAGATGTGGTGATAGGCGCCGTAAAGCGCGGGGCGCATGAGGTTGGCCATGCAGGCGTCGAGCCCGGCAAAATTCTTGTAGGTTTTTTTGATGTGGCGCACGCGTGAGACCAGATAACCGTAAGGACCGGTAACCATGCGGCCGCATTCCAGATAGATTTTCAGCCCGGGGTGCCCTTGGGCCAGCAACCTTTCCTCGTATGCCTTGCGCACGCCGGCGCTGACCGCAGCCAGGTCGACAGGCTCCTGCTCGGGAAGGTAAGGGATCCCGATGCCTCCGCCCATATTGATGAAATCGAAGCTGATGCCGACTTTTCGCGCTATCTCCGCTGCCAGGTCGAACAGGATTTCGGCTGTGTCGATGAAATATTGCGGGTTCAGCTCATTGGATGCCACCATGGTGTGAAGGCCGAAGCGGCGGATGCCTTTTGCCTTAAGCAGGCGGTAGCCTTCGAACAACTGGTCGCGTGTGAAGCCGTATTTCGCCTGTTCCGGATGGCCGATGATGGAGTTGCCGCCTTTGAGCGGGCCGGGGTTGTAGCGCAGGCAGATCATTTCCGGCAAACCGGCGCAGGTCTCCAGAAAGGGTATATGCGAGATGTCATCGAGATTGATGATGGCGCCGAGCTTTTTGGCGGTGACATACTCTTCGGCAGGCGTGTCGTTGGACGTGAACATGATGTTTTCGCCGGTGGCCCCGACCCGTTCTGAAAGCAATAGTTCCGGCAGCGAGCTGCAGTCCATGCCGAAACCATCCTGCATGAGCATTTTCATGAGGTACGGGTTTGGGCAGGCCTTTACGGCAAAATACTCTTTGAACCCCGGGCACCACGCGAAAGCCGACTTCAACCGCCGGGCATTGTCGCGTATGCCTTTTTCGTCATAAATGTGAAACGGGGTGGGGTGATCCTGAGTGATCCGCTCGATCTGCTCCAAGGAGAAAGGCAGTGGTTTATGAGACATTGGCAGAAACTCCGAATGTTTTTGAGAGTATAACTGTTGCCGTGCTTGCTGGGAACCCGGTTTTCGCCGGTTCCCGGCGGCGGCAATTAAAAGGCCGGGGCGGCAGGCCCCGGCCAGTATGTCCTAGCGTTTTGTCCGGGGCGCGGGAACATCAGGCCGCGCCAAGCTGGAAGCGCGTAAAGCGTTTGATGGCGATCTTGTCGCCGGTCGCCTTCTCGCAGGCATTGACCACTTCGGTGACTGTCTGCTTCGGCTCTTTAACGAAAGGCTGGTTGACCAGACAGACTTCCGAGAAGAACTTTTTGACGATGCCAACGAGAGCGTTTTCCACGATGTTGGAAGGCTTGCCCTTGAAGCGGTCGCTGTTGCGGGCGATCTCCTTCTCGTTCTCGATGGCTGCTTCAGGCACCTCGTCCGAAGTCAGGTAGCGCGGCGCCGCGGCTGCGATCTGGAGCGTGATGTCATGCACCAGTTCGCCGAAGGCATCGCTGGCGACCGTTTCGGCCTTGCCGCAGCCGACCTCGACCAGCACGCCGACCTTCCCGCCCATGTGAATGTAGGACGCAACCTTGCCGGTGCCGCTCAACTTATAGAGCGCGAAGCGGCGGATTTTGACATTCTCGCCGGTTTGCGACACTATCGTCATCAGTTCTTCGCGCATGGTCTCCCCGATGTTTTTAGCGCCTTCGAGCACTTTGCGGGTGACAGCCTCGGCGAAATTCTTGAAGTTGTCGGTTTTTGCCACAAAGTCGGTCTCGGTGTTGACCTCGGCCATGGCGATCGTGTTGCCGTCGGCGGAGGCGACAGCCTTGACGATGCCTTGGTTCGATTCTTTGTCGGCGCGTTTGACTTGGATCGCCAGGCCTTTTTCGCGCAGGATCTTGATCGCGGCGTCAATGTCGCCGGCCGTGTCGGTCAGGGCTTTCTTGCAATCCATCATGCCGGCGTTGGTGCGCTGGCGCAGGTCGTTGATCATAGAGACGGTGATGTCAGCCATTGTGAACTCCTAAAGTTAAACTGTTCGCGCTGTGTGGCCCATGCCGGAGCAGGGCTGTGATGGTTCATTCCGCAGCCGTAGTGGACTCTGCGGTTTCTTTGGCCGCTGTCAATGCGGCGTCCTCTGTCACGGCTCCGGCGGGGGCGGTCCCGTCCGCTTCGGCCATGCCCGTGCCGGTCTCAAAGGCAGCCGTCGGCTCGGTGGCTGCTGCGGTTTCGACAGCGGCAGCTTTGGCGGCCACTGCCGCCTTGGCGGCCTTGGCGGCGCGCTTGCGGGTCTCAGTCAGCTTTGACTTGGCTTTGTCACTGGCCTTTTCGGACGCATCCTTGGCGGCGGGTTCCTTGTGTGCTCTTTTGGTGGCGCGATCCTGCGCTTCTTGGCTGGCCTGTTCGGCTTCTTTCTGGCGCTGGCGTTCAGTCGCGATGCGCGAATACTCGTCATTGGCGGTCTTGATGACAGCGGCAAAGGCGTCTAGTATCATTTTAATGCCGCGCACGGAATCATCGTTGCAGGGGATGACATAGTCGATCGGATCGGGGTCGGCGTTGGTGTCTACCAGTGCCACGATCGGTATGCCCAGACGCTTGGCTTCAGCCACCGCGTTCAGTTCGCGGCAGATATCGACAACTAAAATGGCGCCGGGCTTGGCGTCCATGTCAGCGATGCCGCCGAGGTTCTTCAGGAGTTTGTCCAGCTCGCGGCGGAGGCTTGACGCCTCCTTTTTGTGTGCTGAAAGTACGCCGTTGTTGTTGCGGCCCATGGCTTCGATCTGGCGCATACGCCTGACGCTGCGGCGGATGGTCTGGTTGTTGGTCAGTGTGCCGCCAAGCCAACGCTCGGTCATGTGGTGCTGGCCGCAGGCTAACGCGGCTTCTTTGGCGACATCCTGGGCCTGCTTTTTTGTGGCCACAAAGAGGATCTTCTTGCCGCCGAGGGCGGTATCGCGCAGGAATTGCGCGGCCTCGTCAATCAGTGTCACCGTCTGAGTCAGGTCAATGATGTGGATCCCGTTGCGCTTGTCGAAAATATAGCGCCGCATTTTGGGGTTCCAACGTTTTGTCTGGTGTCCGAAGTGAAGGCCCGCGTCCAGCAGGTCTTTGAGGGTGAGCCCGGTAAGGCTCGAAACAGGCATTTCCATGTATGGTCTCGCTTTTTTACAGAACGTGCTGACCGCCTGAGCCACAAGCGTGGTCTCGCAGGCCGTCTTTTCGCAAGTCCTGATTCGCAATCCGCTTTAACGGCAGGCTCTGTAAAGCATGCCGCTGTTCGCTTCGCACGTTGCTGCCACCCGGCAGTCCGCGCCGCTGAAAGAACTTTAATTTATAGCACTTGTTGACCTGCAAAGCAAGCCCGGCGTCCGTTTTTTTTCGGTTTTTTACGGCCGCGAGACGTTTGAACTTGCCAGAGAGAGCCTTCATATTATAAAGTATCGCTTTTTCGCTCGGGTGGTGGAATGGCAGACACGCATGTTTGAGGGGCATGTGCCGCAAGGCGTGGGGGTTCGAGTCCCCCCCCGAGCACCATTTTGGCAATTAACCGCGAACCTTAAGAAGCGTTGAGAGGGGGTGACAAGGGTGATTCAACTCCGATTGAAAAAAGGCGAGTCTGTAGAACGCGCGCTCAAGCGTCTGAAGAAGATCATGGACAAGGAAGGCCTTCTGAAGCAGCTCCGCAACAACCGGTATTATGAGAAACCGTGCGAAAAGGCCCGCCGCAAGTCGGCACGCGCCCGGATACGCAACAACTCCCGGCGCAGCATGCGCGATATGGTGTGATCTGACCGGATGCTTCCGGTAAAAACCTAAAGGCTCCGCGTTAGCGCGCGGAGCCTTTAGGTTTTTTGTCTAACTTCTCAGTTGCCGAACAGGCGGGGCGTTTTCTGCCGGCTATGGCGCGCCGCCTCGTTGTCGCCGTCCTATTCCGTACTTTGCTCCTGTGCGGCACGGACAGCTTTCAGCATCTCCGGTGAAAGGGTGAGCCCTCCGCCCTGTTGCGGGTTGCCGCCGCCGAAAAGGGTGCCCATGAGCACCTCTTGCATGTTGGCGGCCTTGGTGTAATCCTTGGGTATTGAAAAAAGACTTTCAGGCGGGGCGCTGAAGTTGTAATTCTTGAACAGCACAATGGTCGTGATCTGCTGCGGGGGCTGGTCCTCTGCCATTTTCATGGTCACGCTGGCGGTCATTTTGACCGGCATGTCCTTTTGGGCTGGCGACAGCAGCAGGTCCACGACATGTGGACCTGCTTTGTCATTGATGGTCAGGCGGCGTTTTTTACAGGTGACGCCTTCAAAAGATTCAGTGCCCGCGTCCTCGATCCGGTAAGCGTCTTTGGGCATCTGGGCCGGGTTCAGTCCGGATGAATCTGCAACGCAAAATTTCTTTTGGTCCGGAAAAACCGCATAGGTCACGCTCTTGCCGTTCTCCGGCAGTTCGATTGTCACCAGCTTCATGTTCGTCATTGGCATGGTCATTTCGGTGCGGGACTTGCCTTTGAGGCGGTGGATTTTAGCGGGGATCGTCATGCCCATGGTTTGCGCTTCCATGTCGACCGAGTAGTCGGACTGCAGGCCCAGTTCTTTTTCAAACCGCATCCATACCTGTTTGAGATCTTGCTGTTTATGGTTGGGGGTTTGAGCCGGCGCGAGCGTGGCAATAAAGAGCGCTGTTATTACGGTAAGCGTCCGGAGCCAAGATGTCGTACACATGGTGTATCCTTAGTTAATGGGAAGCGTTTAGGTCCGCACAGGCTGCCAGCCAGTGCAACACCTGGTGGTTTAAAAACGACCACGCGTGAAGTACACTTCCTTCATGCGTGTTAAGCAAAGAAGGAGACAAAACGTCTTGCACGCGCGTGACCAGATAAGAGATTAGGTTAATCACAAGCATTACCTGACCGTCAGCTTGACGACGAGGTCGAACTTGCAGTCGGCAGGACGGGTGACCTTGACCGTCGCCTGTCCGTCCTTGACCGTAACCGGCACGTCCTTGCCGCACGCGAGGCACTTCGCCTCGGAGACAGCGCCGTCCAGCTTGAAGGTGATCTGGTCGACCGCCGGGTTGAGGAAGTGCAGGTAGAGCACGTCCCCCTTGCGGGTCGATACGACGTCCTTGCCGGAAGCGACCCCGGCGGCGGTCGTGCCGTAAATCGACTCGCCGTTCTTGGCGAACCACTTGCCGACTTCCTTCATCACCGTGACCGCTTGCGCGGGAAGCTCGCCAGCGCCGTTCGGACCGATGTTCATCAGCAGGTTCGAGTTCTTCGACGCGGCGCGCGCGACCATTGAGACCACGTCTTCCGCGGTACGGAAGCTCTTTTCGCCGATGCGGTAGCCCCAGACATTATGCTGGATGACGTCACACTGCTCGACCGGACGGTCAAACGTGACCGTCTGTCCCTTGGAGAAACCGGTGGCGTTCTCGCCCGGGAGGTCGCGCTCGAAGATCTGGATGTCCTCCTTCTCCCGGATCGGCTGGTGGTTGTTGTTGGCGATGAGTGTCTTCTTGGAGTGGATCAGGTCGAAAATCTCGTCATAGCCCCAGTCAAACTTGGCGCCGCGGTCGCTGGCGCCGTGGTCCCACTCGCCGTCAAACCAGATGTTGCCCGGGTGGTAGGAGTCGATCAGCTCGGAAATCTGGGCGAGCATGAACTTCTTGTAGGAGGCGTAGTCGGGCTTGCGTCCGGTAAGCTTGACCTGGCTGGACGCTTTGCCGACCGGATAATCCTTACGGTGCCAGTCCATGGTCGAGTAGTAGAAGTTGAGCTGCAGGCCTCCCTCCTTGCACGCCGCGGCGAGTTCGCCGAGAATGTCGCGCTTAAACGGGGTGTTGGCGATGTTGTAGCCGTCGTCCGCTTTCGTCGGCCAAAGCGAGAAGCCGTCGTGATGGCGCGAGGTGATCGTCACGTATTTCGCGCCCGCGTCCTTAAAGGTCTTCACCCACTCCTTAGCGTCGTACTTCGACGGGCAGAAGCCGTACAGCATGCGCGAATAATCCGCCTCGTCGAGCTTGCCCTGGTGCAGGTACCACTCGCCCTGCGCGTAGTTGGCGTAAATCCCCCAGTGTATGAAGATGCCGAACCGCTGGTCGGCGAACTTCTGGCGCGCGTCCATCACCCACTGCTCCGGCTGGTATTCCGCCTTGACGGCGAAGGATGCGGCCGCAACCGCGGCGATGATCAAACTCTTTTTCATTCTTTTTACTCCTTGTTGTGGTTTAAATCGCTTTTTGTCTTAAACTGCCGACAGATCATTCGCCGCCGAAGAACTTCACGATAAGGCCGATGTCCTCGTGTTCGAATCCGTGCGGATGGTGTCCGTAAAGGCCGCGCTTATCCATAGTGAGCTTGCCGCCTGCGGCCTTGAAGTGCTTGACGAAGATCTCGCAATTGAGCGAAGGGTTCACGGTCTGGTCTTGCCCTCCATAAAGAAGGTAGACCGGTATGCCCGCCTTTGCGATCGAGGCGGCCATGTTGACCGGCATGTTCTCATCCTTCGACCAGTCGCCGTCCGCCGGTTTTCTCGACGCCCACGGTCCGACATCCATGTTGAAAACGCTGAAACTGAGTAACGGCGCGTCGAGGTAGATCTTCGAGACGTTCTCCGGATATGCGTTCGCGTAACGGACGGAATAGAAGCCGCCCCAGCTCATGCCGATCAGGTTGGACTTGGGCGCGAAACCGAGTTCCGTTACCAGGTATTTTTGGAAGGAAGCCAGCGCCTTGAGGCCGTTCTCGTCCGCCCGCGTGTCGAAGGCTTCGAGATGGACGTGGTGGAAGCCCTTCCCGACCAGCGCCGGCGCGCCGGTGCGGTTCAGGTATGCGCCCATCCACTGCATCGTCCATACCCACGGCTTGTCCGCCCGCGGCGATTCCGGTTCGACGACCCACCCCTTCCGTCCCTCGAACTCGAAGATCCTGCGGTGTCCGCCGCCCCATGTGTCGGATGTCAGTATCTTGTGCCCTCCCGCGGCGATCTTCTCCTCAAGCGGCGTCACGGCCGCTACCGCTCCCGAGACCAACGCCGCAACCGCCGCAATCGTGAGTCTTCCATACTGAACCGTCTTCATCGATTTCCTCTTTTCATATTGTCGGCTACTCTTTACGACAAATGGCATAAGCTTTCATCTGATCGCATGTCTTTATCGTGCAAAGCGGCCGATCCTCTATGGACGTCTTTTTATGATAGACGATGGGGGCTTGCTTAACCACGACATTTTAGAAAATTTCGTAACCGATTACCGCTCAGCTTTCTTTTCAGGTGTCATATGCCTTCGCCGAAGACGCTTTAGCGGCGCGGACCGATCTCGCTCACGTCAATCGGTTCGAAGCCCATCTTAAGCGCGGGCGATCCGGGCAGAAGCGTGTAATCGTGATTCGCGGCGTCCCTGGACATCGGGTCGGAGTAGACGGAATGGCGGTCCTTGCCGAACGTCTCGCGCCAAACGTCGAGCGGCACGTCTTTGGAACCGAACTTGACTTCCTTGAGTTCGAGCGCGGGGTTGTAATAGACGTTGTAGTCGCAGAGGATGGTCTGCGTGTTCTTTCGCGGAGGGCGGACCGGGTTCCCGCACCAGGCGAAATCGAATTGCCCGTTGTCGTTCCAGTTGCCGACGTGAAGCCGTCCCTTCTTCCAATAGACGATGTTGTTGTAGAATGCGAACGACACGTGTTTTTCCTTGATGCTACGCTCGATTTGTCCGTTGCGGCTCTCGGCGAAGATATTATATTGTTCCGGATCGTGATGTCACGCCCGTAATGCATGTTGTAGAGCGAATACTTGGTGTCGTGGACGATGTTGCCCTCGATGAGGATGCCGCTCGATCCCTCGTCATTGTAGATGCCCATGCCGCCGTAGACGCGCGCGTCGACACTGTGGATCAGGTTGTGGCGGACTTTCGTGCCGGACTGCGAGCCGAGCAGGTAGACGGCCCCCATATCGGAAAGAACCCCCTTGCCGATGTCATGGATGTGGTTGTATTCGACGAGATTGCCCTGGACACCGGTGAAGTGGTAACCCCAGCTCCAGCCCACGGAAACCCCTGTGGAGTATCCGTCGTGGATGTGATTTCGGTTTTGGGCCCATTCATTTCAAGATGATC
>CAYRZP010000055.1:0-14549 GCA_964428885.1 uncultured Lentisphaeraceae bacterium | reverse complement strand
GGTTGTCTGCGCCTCCGACAAGTACGACGCTCACCCGACGACGGTGATGTTGCCGGACGAGAAGACGATCTTCTGTTTCTGGGATCTCGCCCACGGCGGGCCGTTGGGGCCTGCGGCAAAGTCGACGGACGCGGGCCGTACCTGGACACGTATCGATGACCAGATCCCGGAGCAGCTCAAGAAGCTCCACGATGCCCCGGTCGCGTTCCGCTTCATCGACCCGAAGTCCGGCAAGGCGCGCATCCGCGTGTTCGCCGGTTACGAGCACATCGACGACAAGAACTGGCGCGGCGAGAAGGATCGCCTCCTTCTGGAGGCGATGCCGTCCATCATTAGCGGAGACGACGGGAAGACCTGGACGTACGCGGAACCGATGGGCCCCGATTTTCGCTGCGTCATCTCATTTTTCGGCATGCAGCTTCTGAAGGACGGCTCTTATTTGGGCCTTTATCACCGCGGTTCGCAGGCGAACGGCGACGGACATCCCCTTGAAGTGCTTTCGACGGTTTCCCGTGACGGCGGCCTCACTTGGGAGAAGCCCGTCGTCGTCGCGCATGACGATCGCTACGACCTCTGCGAACCGGCGGTCTTCTACTCGCCGGATCAGAGCGAGCTCTGCATGCTCATCCGCGAGAATCGCGGGAAGGGCCCGTCGCAGATGTGCTTCTCGAAGGACGAAGGCAAGGCCTGGTCGAAGATCGAGAACGCGCCGCTCGCGTTGAACGGACACCGCCACGTCGTCCAACTTCTTCCCGACGGACGTGTCCTCGTCGTCTTCCGCCTCGTCGACTGGGGCAGCCCGCACGTCTACGGCTGGGTTGGACCCTATTCCGGCATCCGTGACGGATCGGGCAAGGGCGGCTATCTCATCAAACTGTTCCACAACTACGGTTCCCCGTTCGACTGCGGTTATCAAGGGGTGCATTTGCGAAAAGACGGCGAGATCGTGATCACGACCTACGTCAAGTTTCGTCCGTACGCCAACGCGACACCGAGCATCGTCTCGATGCGCTTCAGAATCGAGGAGGCGGACGCGCTCTTCGCAAGAGAGGTGGCCGGTATCGCGGACGACGCGAAAGCGATCGCCGAGGCGAAGTCCGGTGCGACGCCGTCCGCCGATGTTCTCTCTGCGACGAAGACGGCGCAGACCGACTGGACGCCGTTTGCCGGAACCGGGCTGAAAGTCCTGCCAAAAGCGCGCGTGTACGGTCCCGTTGACAAGGGCAAGACCGGGACGCCCCCCTGTCTTCAAAGGAAAGACGTCGAGGAGAAGGCGGGCCAGAAGTTTAAGGTGTTCGAACGTCCGGACGGGGTGGCCGACCTCTGCGACATCCTTGGCTTGAAGCTTGATCCCAAGCCCTGGTTTGACCCGCCCTTGGCTGCTTATGTCGTCTATCAAGTCGAGTCCGCCGCCGCGAAGACGGTGCCGCTCAGGATGATGAACGACTATTACGGCACCGTGTACGTGAACGGCGAGCGCGTCGCCTCGCAGGTTCGGGGGAACATCCTGGGCGGTAGCGCGGTCAACGCGAAGCTGCGCAAAGGCAAGAACGAGATCATCCTCGTCACGTCTCCGGGCAGCGTCGGTCAGTGGGTCTGCGCGGCCGCAGTCGCCGACGATGGCGTGTCCGCTGTACAGTCGTCCGCCGTTGGGCTCGGCCCGAACGAATGAGGACAAAAGCACAAGGGTTGAGATTACGATAAGATCCATCGGATTCTACAGTAACGACAGGTTGGGTTGATTGTGCTATGCTGAAGACATTAAGTAAGTTATAGGAGGTGTGGAAATGAAGAGAAGCGCAAGTGCCTTCGCCGTTCTTCTGTTGACGGTGGCGATGGGGTTGGTCTCTGTGTCGGCGGCCTTGCCGAGCGGGTACACCGAAGTCGGGTGGGTTCAGGCGACCGGGTCACAGTGGGTCCTTTCGGGGTACACGCCCGCGTGTACGGATCGCATCGAGATGAAGGTGCGGTTTCTGCCGGCGCAGTACAAGAACTGGACCCTCTTCTGTGCGCGCGGAACGAGTGCCACGACCGCGACGTTCACCTGCTACTGGTTGAATTATTACCTCTACTTCAACCGCAACACCGATGCCTCTACGGTCAGTACGATCAGCCTGGGCTCCTCGTTTTACGACCGAGTGGTCGTCGCCGACGGCAACACACTCACCTGCAGCATCGACGGCGTGGAGTGTCAGACGATGGCGGGGGGCAGTTTCGATGTCGGCAGCGAACTGTTGTTTTTCGCCAGTCATACCGCCGGCACGAACCTGAACGCTTCCACGACGGTGAGCAACAAAGGGGAGTTCAAGTTTTACTATGCGCGAATCTATAATTCGAGCGGTACGCTGGTTCGCGAGTATGTGCCCGTACGCGACGATTCCGCCGCCGACGGGGCTGTGGCGCAGTACGGTCTCTACGAGACCACCACGTCGACCTTCCACCCGAACATCGGCACGACGGCTTTTTATGCGCCGACGATTGTCCGCGTCACGCCCGATGCCGCAGGCGGCGGCAACGGCAAGTCGTGGACCGTTGACGGTGGCGGCAACGGCCCGATGACACTCGCCGAGGCGTACAACGCGGCGACGAACGACACGGGCGACGGCGTTTCGATTCTTCTTAAAACGGGGCATTACGACCTCACCGAGGAACTCGCGTTCTCCCGCGGCATCACGATGCGCGGCGGTCTCGCGGGCACGGACGACACGACTTACTCCGCGGCGAATTCCGTTTCGATCCTCGACGGGCGGCACCAGATAGACACCCTCGTTTCGATCAACCATACGACCTCGTCCTGGACCGAAACGTTCGAGCGCATCGAATTCACTCGCGCGCGGATGCGCGCGCTCGCCAAAGGTTCGGTGGCGTCTTATGGCCGCGGCAGGTTGGCCGTCAGCTCCTGCCGGTTCACAGGCAACGGACTCGAGTGGGACGCCTCCTACACGAGTGGCGGGCGCGCGATCTACTTTTCCGGGACGCGGGCGGATTGGGGGGCGAACATCGTCGTTTCAAATTGCTTCTTCGGCGGCAACGTCTGCACGAACGCCGCGTCCAGTTACGCGGGCAAGGCAGCCGTCTATCTGGTCGGACTCCGTCACGCCGACTTCTACGACTCGACGTTCGTGACGAACGGCGTCGCGTGGTGGTATCCGATCGGCTCGAAATCCGTCCCCAATGCTGCGGGTGGATCGGCACTTCGCGTCGAGAACTCGCCAGTTTCGCTGACACGGTGCAAGTTCATCGCGAACCGCGTGCCGACATCGAGTGACAACAATAACTATTCCTCGTCAACAGTCGAGCTGAACAACAGTCAGACGTACGTGCCTTGGACGTGCGGCATCACGAACTGCCTCTTCATTGGCAATGAGTCCGTTGCCGCGAACGGCAATACGACGTCCTACAGCGGTGCGCTGCTCGTTTATGATAGTGTCCGCAATACGACTGCGGGCATCGTCAATTGTACCTTTGCCTACAATGTGTTCAACACCACGCTGGGATCTGCGGGCTTGACCGTCAAGGACGGAAACGTGAAAGTTCGGAACTCCATTTTCTACGGCAACCGGCTGCGCCCGGGCAACTACAAGGGCTGTGACTTCAAGCTGTCCGGATCGACCGCGACAGCGGACATCGACTATTCGCTTTTCGGTTCTACGGCAGTTTCCAACGTGAGTAACAGCGCGGATGAGGAATTTGCGCTCGGCGGGCACGTCTACGCGGGCGCCCCGAAGTTCGTCACGTCTGCGGCGGACTACTTCGGCCTGCTCACGGTGACGAACGTCTCGTCCGTCGCCACGCTCGCCTATCTGCCGGACGCGGAGACGATCGCGCGGGTGCTCGCGATGGACGCGCACGTGAATGCGGACGATTCGCCGGCGATCGACACGGGAGACGACAGCCCTTACGCGAACGAGCCGAATCCGAACGGTTACCGCGTGAATCTCGGCTGTTACGGCAACACGTCCGAAGCGCACATCACCGTCGTCTCGCAGCCGACGATCGTCGGGAACTCGCTCGCGCTCACGTTTCCCTACGCGACCTCGCAACCGCATCTTGCTTTCGCGTTGGGCGGCGACGTTGGCGCGGGCTATCGTGCGACGGTTGTCATCTCCTGGACGACGAACGGCACCGACTGGACCGTCTACAAGACGCTCTACAACCAAAACAACGGCACGACGTTCGACAAGGACCTGATTCTAGCTTTCTTGAAGGGGGCCGCGCTCACGTTCAAGGTCGTCGTCTCCGCGTACGGTGCGACGGACGTCACGGTCACCGCCTCGACGGCGGTCGCATACGACATGCCCGCGTCTTACGGCAAGGACGGCGGCGCGGGCATCTGTCACATCCGGTATAACGCGACGGGAGACGGCAGCGGGAGCGACTGGTTCAACGCGAAGACGTCCTTTCCAGCGACAAAGGACGATTACACGAGTGCCATCACAGAGTTTTGGGTTGCGGACGATCTGCCGGTCGGAAAGTCGCTCGGCTCCTCTGCGATCGCCGGCCCGCGGAGGGTCCGCGGCGGTTTCACGGGTGTGGAATGTTCGCCTGCCGAGCGTGCGAAGAACGCGTTCACGCGCGTCGATGGCACGAACGCTCTGGCGACGGGCTTCTCACTGACCATTTCGGGAACGGTGAAACTCGATGGCTTCGAGTTTACGCGGTGGGGTAGTCGCGGTGCGTCACTCTACCGAACCGGCGCCGATCGTTACGAGGTCTCGAACTGCCGCTTTACTGGGAACGGACTCGTACGCGCCGACTACTGGCTCAACGGCGGCGGACGCGGACTTCACATCGACGGCGGGGCGACGACCTACAACAGCAGCGCCGTTGTCTCCAACTGCTATTTCGGCGGCAACGCCTGCAACACGGTGGACGCTAACAAGGTCTCCGGCATCGGCGCGCTATATCTTAGCTCGCTTCGTCGAGGGGATGTTTTCGACTGCACCTTTGAAACAAACGGCGTCACCTGGTTCTATCCGATTGGCGTAGCGTCGATCCTCAACGCCGCTGGCGGCGGCGCGATCCGCGCGGGCGGCACGGCTGTCTCGCTCACGCGCTGCAAGTTCATCGCGAACCGCGTGCCGTCCGGCTTACAGAACGAGAACTACTGTTCGGCCGTCGTTGACATTTACTGCAGCGATACGAGTTTTAAAACTTGGAGTTGTGCGCTCACGAACTGCCTTTTTTTGGGGAACGAGTCCGTCTGCGCCGCCAATAATAGTATCAACAGCAAAATGACGGGTGCATTGATGATCTTTAACGCAACCGGTGCTACGGCGGACGTCGTCAATTGCACATTCGCCTACAACTCGTTCGCGACGAGCGTCGGCTCGGCGGGTTTCTCTCTCTACAAGGGCGCGGCGCGCGTGCGGAACTCGATCTTTTACGGAAACCGCACGTTGCCGGGCTCCTACACGGGAGCGGATCTCAAGCTCAGCGGTAGCTCGGGCTGGATGAACGTCGACTACTCCATGTTCGGGTCGCTCGACGCGTCGTGCGTCGCGGCGAACGCGGGCTGTACGCTCATCGTCGGCGATCACGTTAAGGTCGGCGATCCGAAGTTCGTCACGTCCGCCGCGGACTACGCCGCGTGCCTGACGCTGACGAACGCCACGACTGTTTCGTACTACGCGTATCTCCCCGACGCGGCGACCTATGAGAAGGTGATGTCGCTCAACGGACATCTCCGCGGAAACAATGGCTATGTCGACGAAAATACGGGCGTTCTCACGTATGCGGGCGGGAAAAGCCCCGCGATCGACGCGGGCGACCCCGCAGCCGGCTACAAGAACGAACCGGTGCCCAACGGGTACCGCGTCAACCTTGGCTTCTACGGCAACACGCCTTGGGCAACGATGTCCGGCGGCGGGTCTTTGCTGTTGTTGAAGTAGCTGATCGGATGGGTGGCCACAAAGAGCGGAGAAACACAAGGAAAGGATGCCGGGTTGAGTTTTTGTGCTCTTTGTGGCCGTTGTGCCTTTGCGGGAGAAAGATGCAGGTGTGATTCCACGGTAGGATTAGGATTACGATTATGAGTAGGATTTTGGGGGCCGCGCCTCACCGTTTTTTTGTACTGAGAAAGAAAATATGACAAAAGCATTGGGCATGTCAATCATGGTGGGGCTCGGCGGCTTCGCGGGGTCGGTCGCGCGGTATGGGCTAAGTGTTGCATCTCAACGGCTCTCGATTGACTGGCCGGTCGGCACACTGGCGGCGAACGTGCTCGGTTGTCTCGCCATCGGCATCATCACGGGCCTGTCTGCCCGCGGAGAAACGCTTTCGCCGGAGCTGCGCCTTGCTCTTGCGACGGGGTTCTGCGGCGGATTCACCACCATGTCTTCCATGATCTACGAGACCGCTGAGATGATGCGTGCCAGCGAACATCTGCACGCGACGCTTTATGTCGCCGGAACCTTTCTGTTCTCGATGACCGCCTTCGTCATCGGATTCATGGCGGTGCGCCTATTTGCCAAGATCGGAGGTGGACTGTGGAACTGAAAGCTGAAGCGAAGTTGTTGCGGATTTACAGACAAAACACTTGCGCCGCCCGCTGGAAAACGGATAGCATGACGACACAGTATCAACTTGGGAACCGCCGGACGTGTGGCGACAAAGCGCTTGCGCAAAGGCGCATGCTATTCTATTTACGCCAGCAGGCTACGTCAGGCAAGCCCGCAAATCTGGTGGAGTGATGGCCGGGCGAGGGTGACCTCTCAGGTTGCTCGGTTCAAAAAAACCAGAAGAAAAGGCAAGGGAAACAATCAAAATGAAGACGTGCTCCATGTCGTTGTGTGTTCGGTTATCAATGCTGTGTTTCTTAATGTCAGTCAATTCTGCCATAGGCCAATCGCTTGTCATTGACCATACCTGCACGGACATTAAGAAGATCCCGATCGCTCACATTGATAAAGCGAAGAAAATGTTTAGGGTTGCCTATGGCCATACGTCGCACGGCAGCCAGATTGTTTCCGGGATGGAAGCGCTCAGGAAAATCGATCCGGATCTTTTCGGCTTTGGCAGAGGCGGCGTCAAGGATCTGTTTATGCTGGACGGCACTCCGCAGGGCGACCTGGGTAACCCTGATCGCAGCACCTGGGCAAGATTGACGAGAGAATTGCTTAACGGGTCCGGCAAGGACATCAACGTGATCATGTGGTCATGGTGCGGGCAAGCGAGCAGCGCGTCCGAAAAGGATATGCAAACTTATCTTGACCTGATGAACGGACTGGAAAGAGAGTTTCCAAATGTCAGATTTGTGTATATGACCGGTCACCTGGACGGCTCCGGCAAAAACGGCAACCTTAATCGCCGCAATGAACAGATCAGGGATTTTTGCAAAAAGAACGGCAAGATACTTTTTGATTTTGCCGATATTGAGAGCTTCGACCCGGATGGCAAAGTGAACTACATGGAACTTAACGCTACGGATAGTTGCGATTACGTGGACAACGGAGTCGCCAGGAACTGGGCGGACGAATGGCTGAAGAAGAATCCCGGACATGGGATCGCTCTGCCCGGCGGCGCGGCGCACAGCAGACCGCTGAACGGAGCTCTCAAGGGCAGGGCCTTTTGGTGGATGATGGCTCGAATGGCTGTCCGGGACAGCCAGCCGCTTGCGAAAAACAGCACGACGGCACTTCCTTAAAAGGCAAAAACCGGGCCTGTGATTCCTGACAACCGGCTGTGCGCGACAGCGTAATTGTTGTGCATAATCCGGGTTGTCCGCCAGGGGATCGATGACTTTCTGAATCCATATGAAATGGGGAAGCGCCAATTATGAATTTTTCCGAACGGGTTTTTTGTGGCCAGTTGAAGGCTGACGCGGTCGGGCGATCGGTTTTGCTGGCGGGCTGGGTTGATGCCTTACGGGATCACGGCGGCTTGCTTTTCGTGCATCTGCGCGACCGCAGCGGCATTGTGCAGATCGTTTTCAATCCGGATCGGGCCGAAGCCGGGGTATGCCGGCTGGCCAACGGGTTGCGCGCGGAGTACTGCGTCGCAGTGCGCGGGCAGGTCGTGCGGCGCTCGGAAGGCACGGAAAACCCGCATATCGAGACCGGTCAGGTCGAGGTCATGGTCACTGGACTGACCGTGCTGGCGGAATCCGACGTGCCGCCTTTCGCGATTTCCGAGAAGGCCATGCTGTCGGCCGGTGCGGAGGCCGCGGCCGCCGACAATGTGAGCGAGGATCTGCGTTTGCAGTACCGTTATCTTGACATCCGGCGGCCTTCGATGCGCGACAACCTGATCGCCCGCCACCGCATTTTTCATTGCGTGCGTGAGTTTCTCGACGGGCGCGGATTCTTGGAGATAGAGACGCCGGTTCTGACCGCCAGCACACCCGAGGGCGCTCGTGATTATCTGGTGCCCAGCCGTGTCCGACCCGGCAATTTCTACGCTTTGCCGCAGTCGCCGCAGCTCTTCAAACAACTGTTGATGATAGGCGGCATGGAACGTTATTTCCAGTTGGCGCGCTGCTTCCGCGATGAAGACCTGCGGCCCAACCGCCAGCCGGAATTCACGCAGCTTGACCTTGAAGCATCTTTCATCGACGAGGAGTTCATATACGAGCTGACCGAAGAGCTGGTGGCGCGGATTTTCGCTTTAGGCGGCAGGGAACTGGCGCGCCCGTTCCCGCGTATGACTTATGACGAGGCGATGGACACGGCCGGTTCGGACAAGCCGGACTTGCGTTTCGGTTTGCGGTTTGTCGATGTCACCGATGTTTTCCAAGCCACAAAATACTCGATTTTCCGGCAGATCCTGCAACGCGGCGGCCGGATCAAGGGCATCAATGTAAAGGGGCAGTCGGAACGGCTCAGCAAAAACGTGCTGCAGAACGAGTATGCTAAAGAGATCGTGCCTGCATTCGGGGCAAAGGGACTGACCTGGATGCGCGCCGCCAACGGCAGGCTCGAATCCAACATCGTGCAGTTTTTCAATGAGGCTGAACTGGCCGGGCTGCGGGCGCGTTTCGATGTGGCTGACGGCGATGTGCTGCTGCTGATCGCCGATCCCTCTTATGATGTCGTGACTTCGGCGCTGGGGCAGTTGCGGCTGCACGTGGCGGAGCGTCTGGGGCTGATTCCCGCTGACAGCTTTGCGCCGGTCTGGATCACCGGCTTCCCGCTTTTCGAGGCCACGGATGATGGTGGAGTTACCTCCAAGCATCATCCTTTCACCGCGCCGGACCGGACGGATTTTGATCCTAAGAGCATTGATGACCTGCTGTCGCTGCGCTCGCGCGCTTATGACTTGGTTATGAACGGCGAAGAGCTGGGCGGCGGCAGTATCCGCATCAATGAACGCGCGTTACAGCGCAAGATTTTCGAGGCGCTCGGTTTGAGCGAGCAGGACACCATAGAGCGTTTCGGGTTCTTTCTGAGGGCGTTCGACTTCGGCGCGCCACCGCACGGAGGATTGGCGCTGGGAATGGACCGCACTGTCTCGATGATCCTGCAGACGCCGTCGATACGCGAAGTGATCGCTTTTCCTAAGAACCGCAGCGCGGGCTGCCCTTTGACCGGCGCGCCGTCGCGGGTCAAGCGGGAGCAGTTGGCTGAGCTTGGGCTGCTGAATCTTGGCGGCGGCGAAGCTCTGCCGGGAGACAGCCATAAGGAAACCCTGATCGACCGCGTCTCTTGGGTGTCGCGCATCGGTGTCAAGGACGGGGAACGTCCGGCGCTGGAGCAGGTTTTGCGGCAGGCTGAAAGGCTGTCGGCAGAGGTTGAGCGGGTGGCGGGATCTGACGCGCCGATGCGTACTGTGCAGCCGGTCGTGAACCGTACGCGCCCTGGTCTTACGGCAGTGCGTTGTCCGCTGGCGGAAAACGGGGCGCTGCTGAAGAGCGCTCCGTCGGTCAAAGGCAATCTATTCAAAGTCGCGAGTGTTCTGTAAGATGTGGTGGGGCACGCGCTTTTGGCGACAGTGAACCCGAGCGTTGTTTAAAGGAATAAGGCATGGATGAAGTCTTCAGTTTCACAAACCCGAGTACTGATCACGGTGAAGACGGTGTCTTGCGAGGGGCGCGTGTGGCACTGCAGCCGAATGTCGCGGTGGCGGGCTGGCCGGCCGACGCCGGTTCGCAAGCGCTGGCCGGATTCAAGGCGTTGGAAGATGCCGCGCCGGCGCGGCGCTTGCGTTCGGCGGGAGCGCGGCTGTGTGGCTTGACCCGCATGAGTGAGTTCGGCTTCGGTTTGGATGGCAGCTTTGCGGGCAAGGCTCTTGAGGCGGGCGCGGCTGACGCCGAGATCGTGTTGGACATGATGGGCGAGAGCCGGGTGGCCGGTGCCGGTTTCTGCGCCTTCAAGCCCAGCTATGGAATGATTCCGCGTGTCGGCGTGACTGGGTTGATGCCTTCGTTGGAGACGCCGGGGCTGTTGGTCCGCGAGCCGGGGATGATCCGCGCGCTGATGCAGGTTATGGCCGGCCCTGATGACATGGACTTTTCGATGCCGGATGAGACTCCGCCGTCATTCGTCGCGACTGTGATCGAACCCTCGCGGACCAAGATCGGCTATATCAGAGAGGCGGGCGCAGATTTGAGCGGCGGTTGCGCGGAGGCCTTTGATGCCAGCATGGCGGAACTGGAACAGTCGGGTTTCGTGGTCGAGGCACTGTCGATGCCTGACTACGGCTTGTTCCATATGGCTCACCAGGTCATCGGCGCTGTAGAGGCATCGTCGTGTGCCGGCCGGTATGACTCGGTGCGCTACGGCCGGCGCGAACCGGGCGCCAAGAACTGGAACGAGATGTATCTGGGCGCGCGCGGCGCGGCTTTCGGGCCGTTGGTCAAGAGCCTGCTCTTCGAGGGGGCGTATTTCCAGTTCGAACACTACAGTGCCTACGAAGCCGCCTGCCGTCTGCGCGCGCGGCTGGTGGCAGAGATGGACGCTCTGGCGGGGCAGGTGGACTTTTTGGTCATGCCTTCGCGTGGCAAAGACGCGGCGACGGGGGCGTTGCCGCTGGCCGGTACGTTCGCGGCGTTCAGTGCGACGCTTTTCGCCAATGTCACCGGGCAACCGGTCTTGTGTTTGCCTGCGGCAGTCGGCACACGGCAGGCGGGCGTGCAGTTCGCGGCCCGGCGCAGGGATGACGGGCGGTTGATCGCGTTGGGGGAATGCGTTTTAGAACGCCGCGGCAAGGGAGGCAGCGATGGAGTTTGAAGCGGTCATAGGGCTGGAAATACACGTCGAGCTGAATTGCGCGACCAAACTTTTCTGCGACTGTCCTAACCGGCCGGGGGACGCGCCGAACGTCAACACTTGCCCGGTCTGCCTGTGGTTTCCCGGAGCGATGCCGCGTTTGAGCCGGCAGGCGTTGGAGAAAGCCGCGCTCTTGTGTTTGGGTCTGGGCGGGACGTTGCAGTCTGAGAGCGCATTCGACCAAAAGGTTTATTACTATCCTGATCTGCCCAAGGGCTATCAATTGTCGCAGGCGCATTTGCCGCTTTCGCGCGGCGGCGGCATTGATGACGTAGGCGGCGGCCAGCGTAGATTGCGGATACACCACATCCACATGGAGGAGGATGTCGCCAAGCTGGTGCATGAGATGGAGGGGCGTGTTCCGATAAGCCTGGTGGATTTCAACCGCGCGGGAGCGCCGTTGGTTGAGATTGTCACGGAGCCGGATTTCCGCACGCCGCAGGAAGCGATGGAATTCCTCAAGGCTTTGCGGAACATCGTGCGGTGCGTGGGGTCTTCCGAGTGCAGCATGGAGAACGGCACGATGCGGGTGGACGCCAACATATCCGTCCGCCCCAAAGGTTCAGACCGGCTCAACACCAAGGTCGAGGTCAAGAACATGAACTCGGTGCGGCATGTGGGCGACGCCATCGCGTATGAGATCGGGCGTCAGGTCGCGGCGGTCAAGTCCGGCGAGGCCGTGGTGCTGCACACGCGGCTGTGGGATCCCGAAAAAAAGGCGACGGTGCAGATGCGCGCCAAGTTCGAGGGGCCTTGTGTGCCAGATCCCGTGGTGCCGGTGATCAGACTGTCGGAAGCGTGGGTCGCGGAGCTGCGTTCGCGTTTGCCGGAGATGCCAGCGGCTAAGGCTGACCGGCTGGTCAAGGAGCACGGATTAAGTCTTACGGATGCTGCGTTTTTGAGCGGGGACGCGGACTTGGCGGTCTATTTCGAGACACTGGCGGCTGAAGGCGTGTCGCCCAAGATGGCGATGCACTGGATCACCGCCCAGTTGTTGCCAGCGCTCAAAGAGCGTCAGCAGGAGATCAGGGACTCGGGTGTGCCGCCGGCGCGGTTGGCGGAACTTTTGAAGATGCTGGCGAGGGACGAGATCAACGCCAACGCCGCGCGCGAGGTTCTGGCCGCCTTGTTCGGGAGTGACAAGACAGCCGGGGAGATTGTCGGCGAGCTGGGATACCGTCAGATTTCAGACGCGGGCGCTTTGGACGGCATGATTGACACGGTAGTACGGGAACATCCCGCTGCGGTCGCGGATGTGCGATCCGGGCAGGGCAAGGCTATGGGGTTTCTGATCGGGCAGGTGATGCAGGCGTCGCAGGGCAAAGCCAATCCCAAGCTCATCAAGGAACTGTTGCTTCGGAAATTTGGCTGATGCGACTGCCTTGGAGCACCCGGCGAACTCGTAAGGCTGCTGAAAGACCTTCACATGGCTTAGTTTAGATTATAGTGTTTTGACAATCTGAAAGGTAAGAAAGGGATAGTTCACATGGATGATCCGGTTCGAATAATGCCGTGCCTTGATATGAGGGACGGCCGGGTGGTTAAAGGTGTGCATTTTGTGGACATACGTGACGCTGGTGACCCGGTCGAGTGTGCCAGCGCGTATTGCGCGCAGGGCGCGGACGAACTGGCGATGCTGGATATCACGGCCACGGTTGAAGGGCGGGCCACTCTGATTGATGTCGTGCGGCGGGTGGCCGAGGTTACCACCGTGCCTTTCACGGTCGGCGGCGGCATTTCAGATGTCGCGACTGCGGCCTCCGTGCTCGAGGCCGGCGCCGACAAAGTCTCGGTCAGCAGCGCGGCGTTCCGCAAGCAGGCGCTGATCCCTGATCTGATACGTACTTTCGGGGCGGAAAAGGTGACGGTGGCGATCGACGTTGACCGCAACGGGGCGATGGCGTCGGGGTATGAAGTGTATGTCGACGGCGGCAGGACACCGACCGGCGCAGACGCCGTGGAGTGGGCCAAGCGTGTGGATGGTCACGGTGTGCGGGTGATTCTGCCGACCAGCAAGGCCGGCGACGGCGCGCGTAAGGGTTATGACCTGCCGGTGATCCGGGCGATAAAGGCGGCGGTCTCGGCAGAGATCGTGGCATCCGGCGGGGCCGGAACGCTCGAGCATTTTTATGACGCCGTACAGAGCGGCGCCACAGTGCTTCTGGCGGCGTCGATCTTCCATTTCGGCGTGATCGGCATTGCCGACCTGAAACGTTATCTGCGCGAACGCGGCGTGACTGTTTCAGGTTTGATCTGATGCTTCAAGGTGCTATACTGCCACCATCAAACGGAAGGATTAATGCTTATGAGCGCAATGACGCTGGCAATCATGATCGGGATCCCCGCGCTGCTCGTGTTGTGGGCGATCAGCATGTATAATGGCTTGGTGCGGGCGCGGAACCTGTTCAAGAACGCCTTCGCCCAGATCGACGTGCAGTTGAAACGGCGGTATGATCTGATCCCCAACCTGGTCGAGACCGCCAAGGGATACATGAAACATGAGCGCGAGACCCTGGAGGCGGTTATCGCTGCGCGCAATCAGGCGGCTTCAGCGGCCAAGGCTGCGGCTGCGGCGCCGACGGACGGCTCGGCCATGCGCGCGCTCGCGGGTGCCGAGGGAGCGCTGCGCGGTGTGCTTGACCGGCTGATGGTGGTGGTGGAGCAGTACCCTGACTTAAAAGCCAACCAGAACATGATGCAGCTTCAGGAAGAGATCGCCACGACCGAGAACCGCATCGCTTTTGCACGCCAGGCTTACAACGACGAGGTCATGGCCTACAACATCAAGCGTGAAACTTTCCCAAGCTCGCTCGTCGCCACGCTGTTCAATTTCGCGGCGGCGCAATCTCTGGAATTGGAGTCGGCGGCTGAACGGCAGGCGCCCAAAGTCAGCTTCTGAGTGAGTCGTCATGACTTTCTTCGCACGACAGGAAGCCGCCCGGCGTAAGACGCGCACACTGATTGTGTATTACGTGGCTGCCGTGGCGCTGATCGTGTGTGCCTTCTATATCGCGTCACGCGCGATCACAGCGCTCATAATCGGATCTTCTTCAGGCAGCCGTCGTGACATTGCGGAAGAGACGGATCGGTCAGGCACATATTACTCTGTGTTCGCGTGGGATCCCTTGTGGATGCTGGTGACCGCCGGAGTGAGTGTGGTTGTGATAGGCGGCGGCACACTCTTTCGCCGCGCATCGCTGGCCGAGGGTGGGGCGGCGGTCGCGCGGTCGGCCGGAGGACGCGAGATCACCGGCGAAACGAACAATTTTCTTGAACGACGTCTGCTTAACATCGTGGAAGAGGTGGCGCTGGCTTCTGGCGTGCCGGTGCCGCGTGTCTTTGTGC
>CAYRZP010000054.1:0-14745 GCA_964428885.1 uncultured Lentisphaeraceae bacterium | reverse complement strand
CGCATCGGGCCCAGCCTGCCGGCGTTCGTCTCGCCGACCGTCCTGAACGTGCTGGTCGATAAATTCGGCCTGACCCCGATCAAGACCGCCGACGAGGATCTGGCCGCGATATTGGGCAAATGACTAAAGGCCAGGCGTGATCGCCGGGCGCGCCGCGTCGGGAGTGGCAAGCGTCTGCTTGCACGGACGAGCGGACGCTCGTCCCTCCCGGCGGACGGCTCGCGGGGACGCTCGCCCCCCAGAGGAGGGCCGGATCAAAAATGTTAAGCCAACCCCTGACCTTCTGCTTGACCTTGTGGCCAAGTGTTGTCAGAATGATCAGGTATGAATGAGAAAAGGTAGTCCGGCACACGGCCTGCCTAAAGGAGAACTTATGACCAAAGTTAATTCAAAAGGTTTTACACTGGTTGAGCTGCTCGTCGTGATCGGCATTCTCGGCATCCTTTCCGCGGCGCTGTTCCCGGCCATCTCGAACGCCGTGATGCAGGCCAACATGACGGCCGTAGGAACGCGCGGACGCGATATCTTCGTGGCGATCACCGGCGCAAACACCGAGCGCGAGCCGCTGGGCCTCGGAAACGTTTGGCCCAAAACCAAGGCCCCGACGGGCGCCGACACCAGCGGCGGCGATCCTGACATCGCCGACAAGGCTTTCGGCACCGCGGAAGAGTATTTCGAATTTCTGTACGACGGCAAGAACGTCGGCAAAACGACCTGGAGCCCTTACGTGGCCGGTTTCGACTACGGCAAGCTGGCCGGCGCGGGTGTCTCGTCGCAGCCCGGCGGCTCAACCACTTTGGACAAAAATTATGTCATGTGGTGCATCGGCGCCAATGTGCGGGACGAGATGGAAGACGTCGTGCCGATCCTGGTCACCCGCAACGTGAACTGCGCCCAATTGTCGAGCAAATACGAGGGCAAGTCCGCCACGAAAGTCGAGCTGGGCACCGAGTTCTCGACTCCATTCTCGAACAAGGCTTTCGTGATGATCCGCAAAGGCGGCGCGATCTTCAAGGCCCGCGACAAGTATAGCAATCTCAAGGTGATCTATCAGGGTCAGCAGTTTGACCTCAATCCCTCCGGCAGCGGCGGCAACAGCGATCTGGATCCCTTCCAGTACCTGAAGCCCGGCGGCAAGGAGACCCCTTCGGGCTCGTAAGACCAGATCTCGTAGGGATAATTCAGGTTCATGGGAGCGGCTCGCCGCTCCCTTTTTTTTCGGGAAGCGTGGACTATGATAGCGCGCGTGGCCACAGACATCGCGGCGGACCGGCTCTTCGACTACGCCGTGCCCGCGGAGCTGGCGCCCCGTCTGCGTGTCGGCCAGCGCGTACGCGTGCCGTTCGGACGGCGCACAGCCGAAGCCTATGTGGTGGAGCTGGCCGAGGAGGTAGCGCACGCGCCAGCAATTCCCGATCTCTTTACGCTGTCCGACCGGTCGGACAAGTCGGACATGTCGGACTCTCCCGCCGTCCGCCGCCTGCGCCCGCTTCTCGCGATCGAGGATGATGCCCCCTTCCTTTCGACGGGCCTGATCCGTCTCGCGCGTTGGATCGCGGATTACACCTGCACGCCGCTGGAAACCTGCCTGCGCGGCGCCCTGCCCGCGCCGGTGCGCAACCGTCACGTCCGCGCCAAAGAGCGACTCTATGTGTCGCCCGTGGCGGACGCCGCAGGTCTGAAAGGGCGGCAGGCCGAGTTGCACGCCAACCTCGTTAGGGTCGGCGGCGGCTGGCTGCACAGCCTGACCCGCGAATTCTCCTGTTCGCCGCAGACGCTGAAGGCGCTGGCGGCAAAAGGCGCGGCCGTGATCGAGTCGCGCCAGATCCGCCGCGACCCGCTGGCCCGCCGCAACATCTTGCCGACCCGCCCGATGCCGCTGATGCCGGAACAGGCCGCCGCCTTGGAGCAGATCGTAACAACGCTCAACTTTCAACTTTCAACGCTCAACGTTCCGGTTTCCGGCAAGGCCGCGCCGAAGCCAATCGTGTTGTTCGGCGTGACCGGCTCCGGCAAGACCGAGGTTTACCTCCAGGCCATCGCCAAGGTGCTGGAGCAAGGCCGCGGCGCGATAGTGCTGGTGCCCGAGATCGCCCTCACCCCCCAGACCGTGCAGCGCTTCGCGGCGCGCTTCGGGCCGCGCGTGGCGGTGCTGCACAGCGCCCTCAGCGACGGCGAACGCTTTGACGAGTGGCACCGCATCCGCAGCGGCGCGGCCACGGTGGTGGTCGGCCCGCGCTCGGCCGTGTTCGCGCCGGTGCGCGACCTCGGGCTGATCGTGGTCGACGAGGAGCACGAACCCTCTTACAAGCAGGACGAGGCGCCGCGCTACAACGCGCGCGACGTGGCCGTGATGCGCGGCCACCTTGAGAAATGCGCCGTGGTGCTCGGCAGCGCCACCCCGGCCATGGAGACATGGCTGAACGTCAAGCGCGGGAAATACGCCTTGGCTAGACTCCCCAAGCGCGTGGCGGGCCGCGCCATGCCGCGCGTACGTCTGGTGGACATGCGGATGGAGAGCGCCAAAGCCGGGCACGCCCGCATCTTCTCCGAAGACCTGCTCGACGCCATCAAACTGCGTCTGGAGCGGGGCGAGCAGTCGATCCTCTTCCTGAACCGGCGCGGTTACGCCAACTCGCTGCTCTGCCCCGCCTGCGGCCACGCGGAAACCTGCGAGGCCTGCGACATCGCCTACACCTACCACCAGGCCGACAACTGCCTGCGCTGCCACATCTGCGGCGGGTGGCGTCATGTCCCCGCCAAGTGCCCGGAATGCGGCGACCCGTCTTTCAAATATGCGGGAACCGGCACGCAAAGGGCGGAGTCGGCTCTGCGCAAATGCTTCCCGCAGGCGCGCGTGCTGCGCATGGACGCGGACGTCACCGCGCGCAAACACAGTCACGACGAGCTGCTGGCCGTGTTCAAAAGTGGGCGGGCCGACATACTGCTCGGCACCCAGATGATCGCCAAAGGGCTCGACTTCCCGAACGTGACGCTTGTGGGCGTGCTGCTGGCGGACCTCAGCCTGAACATGCCGGACTTCCGCGCCGCGGAGCGCACCTACCAGTTGCTGGCGCAGGTTTCGGGACGCGCCGGGCGGGCCGAACTGCCGGGCGAGGTGGTCATCCAGACCTACGCGCCGGAGCATCCGGCCGTGCGCGCCGCCGCCTCTGACGAGGGCTTCGAGCCGTTCGCGGAACGCGAACTCGCAGGCCGCGCGGAAGGCGGCTATCCGCCCTACAGCCGCCTGGTCTGCCTTACCTTCAAAGGCGCTTCGGAAGACAAGACCCGTTTCAGCGCCGAGGCCCTGGCCAAAGCGCTGGCCGGGCAGACCGGCCAGACCGGCCGGGTGCGTGTCTCGCCAGCCTGCCCGGCGCCGCTGGCCAAGGCCAAGGGGCTTTTCCGCTACCAGATTCTGATGATGGCGCCGTCCGCGCGCGCCATGACCGCGCTGCTGCGGTCCGCCCTCGCGCGCAACCCGCTGCCGCCAGACATCGCCCTAGCCATCGATGTCGACGCCCTTAACGTGATGTAGCGTCAATGATCGCTGATCGCTGCACCGCGATCCGCGCCTCACCATCGCAGCACATTCACCTCCCGTTGAAAAGGCCACTAGTCTGCGTCTGCGACCAGACCCGCGCGCACTGGATTCTCGCGCACGTACAGCCGTTTCTCGTGATACTGATCCCCGTTTCGCATCTGTGTGTCCCAACAGTCAGACTGCCGTCGCCAAGGAACGGCTCGCGGGGATGCTCGCCCCCTCCAAAAAAACGCGCAGCGTTTTTGCCTAAAGCTGCGTGGGATTGAGCATAACCTTTCAGGACGCGAAAAAGAGGCCGCAACTCACATGAGCCAGTTTTGTTTACAGATGAAAGCAGCTTTAGCCCTTAAAGATCACAAACTTACGCATGGCGAAATTGATCAGCAGCGCGACAACGATGTTCGCGCCGAAAGCCAGCGTGGTCTGCATGCCCGCCTGGACGATCAATAACGTCTGCAGAGCGGTGCCGATGACCCAGCTCACGCCGGACACCGCGAAAAACAGCAGAAACTCCATGATCCAGTGATGACGGCCGGGCTTGAAGACGAACATGCGGTTGAGCACATAGCAAAAGGTGTTCGAAACCGTGAAGCCGAGCGCGTTGCAGCACGCCGCGTTGAAGGCGCGCGCGCCTTGCGGGATCGCGGGGGCGGTCAGCCCCAAAAGCCGCACGGTGATGTCATCCTGCGTCAGGCACGGCAGCAGGAACCAGCCGCAGAGAAAAAAAACCAGGATGCTGATGCCGGTCGCCAACCCGCCGGCTATGCCGTATTTCATGAACTGCACCAGCGGATGGGCGTCATGTCCCATCTGCCTTCTGATAAATGCCATCATTGGTTTCCCGCCTCCGTTCGGTGCCATACAATAACACACGCTGTGAGCGGTTTCAACAAAGGCACCTCGCCAGCGGCTGGACAGCAGGCAGCATAAAGGGTATCCTGCCACACATGGTTGCGACATTTCACAATCATACCACTTGGAGCGACGGTTCAACCGGCCCGGAAGAGCTGTGCGCGGCAGCCGAGAGCCAGTCTGTCGGCATGCTCGGTTTTTCCGACCATTTTTGCATCTTGCCTGACGGCGCCACTCCGAAATACGCTTTGGCCCCGGCCAGAGTTCCTGAATATCTGGACTCCCTGCTCGCCCTGCGCGGCCGATTCCGGGCCGAGATCGTAGCCGGGCTGGAGTTCGACTGGTTCGACGGCGCGGCGGATCGGATCGCTCCGTTCGCCGGAATGCCCAAGCTGGACTACAGCATCGGCTCGGTGCATTTTATCAGAGGAGACGGTTTCGATATCGACGCCTCATTCTGGTCGTCAAAAAGCGACGACGAGCGCGATGCGGCCTTTGCCGAGTACTGGCAGCTGGTGCGGCAGATGGCGCAAAGCGGCCTTTTCGACATCGCGGCGCATCTGGACCTGCCAAAAAAATTCGGTTTTTACCCGCGCGCGGACATGCGTCCTCTGGAAGATGCGGCGCTGGACGCCATTCGTGAGGGCGGCATGGTTGTGGAACTCAACACAGCGGGGTACCGATGCAAATGCGACGAGGGCTACCCTTCGCCCGCGCTGCTAAGACGTTGCCGCAAAATGGGAATCCCGGTCACGCTCTCGTCCGACGCGCACAGACCGCAACACCTGCTGTACGATTTCGCGCGCGGCGCAAATGTTCTGCGAGAGGCAGGCTACACCGAAATAACCCGTTTCCGGGCGCGCGAAAAATGGAGCGAGCCGCTCGACTCCGCCATACCGAAACAGTGTTAATCAATAAGGCCGCGTCAAAAAATGTATTGCGGCGGGGCACTCCGGTTAGAAATAAATTGGATTGTCATCACGCGGTTGATCGGTTTTAATAGAGTGAAATCCGTATTAAAAGTGAATTTAATGCAACCAAAGTGGAGGCAAGAGATCAGATGCACAGAATCATTACTGCTGTTTACGCGGCCGCGGCCTTGACCGCTTCCGCAGCCACCGGAGACGCCGAGGGCTTTGTTTCGCTTTTCAACGGCAAGGATCTGGAAGGCTGGATCGGATCCGTTGACGGCTACGCGGCTGAGAACGGCGTCCTTTACAGCAAGCCGGGCAGCGGCGGCAAGCTGCTCACCACCAATCAATACGACAACTTCATCCTGCGCTTCGAGTTCATGCTGAGCCCCAACGGCAACAACGGACTCGGCATCCGCTGCCCGGCCGCGGGCGACGCCGCATACAACGGCATGGAACTCCAGATTCTCGACGACTCGGGATCGAGCTACACCAACCTCCAGCCCTACCAGTACCACGGATCCATATACGGAGTCGTGCCCGCACGCCGCGGCTTCCAGAAAAAGGTCGGCCAGTGGAACTTCCAGGAGGTGCGCGCCATCGGGTCGCGGATCACCGTGATACTGAACGGCGAGACCATCGTCGACGCCGACTTGAACGAGTTTAAGGGCAAGGAAACCATGGACAAGAAAAACCACCCAGGCCTGCACAACGTCAAGGGCCACATCGGATGGCTGGGACACGGCAGCCGCGTGGAGTGGCGCAACATCCGCATCAAAGAGGTCCCCGCGGATTATAAGCCGCTGGCTTACGGCGACAACACGCCGCCCGCGGGCTTCACCGCGCTGTTCAACGGCAAGGACCTGGCCAACTGGAAAGGGGTCACGCGAAAAGACAAGTTCGACAACCCGATCGTGCGCCAAAAGGCCACGCCCGAGAAACGCGCCGTGATACAGGCACTCGCCGACGAGGAGATGCGCGCGAGCTGGCACGTGCGCGATGGCGGCGTGCTTTACTTCGACGGCAAGGGCTACAGCCTCGCCACAGCCAAAGATTACGCCGATTTCGAGATGTGGGTGGACTGGCGGCTGCTGACCGTACGCGGCGACAGCGGCCTCTATCTGCGCGGCTCGCCACAGGTCCAGATCTGGGACGCCCACAACCAGTGGGGCATCGGCTCGGGCGGACTTTACAACAACAAGAAGAATCCGAGCAAAGCGCTGGCCATAGCCGACCGGCTGATCGGCGACTGGAACACCTTCCACATCAAGATGGTCGGCGAGAAGGTCACGGTCAAGCTCAACGGCGTGCTGGTCGTGGACGATACCGTGCTGGAAAACTACTGGGACCGATCGATCCCGATTTTCCCGAAAGAGCAGATCGAGCTGCAGTGCCATGGCGACCCAATCGAGTTCAAGAACATCTACATCCGGGAACTCTAGCATTGATTCGGAAATGGCGGCCCGGTTTCAGGGCAGGATAAGCATGACAACATTAGACCGGACAGTGCTGATGACCGGCATCCCGCTGATCGACCGTCAGCACGCGGAATACGCTGATCTGGTGGACAAGCTCTTCGTGATGGCGAACAGGGGTGGCGTGAACCGCCAGACCCTGTCCGCCGAAGTGGATGCCGTCATCAAGTACGCGGTGGAACATTTCGACGCCGAAGAGTACCTCATGCGTTCGGCGAACTACCCCGCCTTGGAGGAGCACAGCCGCAAACACAATGTCTTCCGCGTCAAGACCGACAGGCTGGTCGCGGAGTGGAAAGACGGACTGAACGCGGACGAGTTCACCGTCAGGCTGAGCCGCTGGCTGATCGAATGGTTCTGCGACCAGGTCCAGAACGACGACCGCAAGCTCGCCGTATTCCTGAATAAAACCAAGCCGGGCGGCGCGGACTCTCAAAAATAACGCCTAAGATAGTGATGGCGTGATCGGGCTCCCGTCCGAAAAACAGGTTTTGCCTTGCTTTCTCAAACGCTAATCCCAATAATTAAGGCTTTTTTCAAACCATAGAGGCAACAAGCATGAGTACCGAGACCAGCCCCGCGCCCGAACCGCAGAAACCCCTGCTCCACGCCATACCCGAGAATCTGCCCGAAGAACTGCTGCCGCTTTACGACTGGTGGAAAACCAAGGGCCCGGCCTTTCTGACCGCCCTGCTCACGGCGGCGGTCTTGACAGGCGGTGTTTTCGCCTTCAGGGCTTACCGTGCGGCCAAGGCGGCCTCAGCCAATCACGATATCTTGAAAGCATCCTCATTGGAAGACCTGGAGAACGTGGTGGCCAAGTACGGTTCGACCAAAGCCGCTAATACCGCCCGCCTGCGTCTGGCCAAAGCCTATTATGACGCCGCGAACTACGGGGCGGCTTTGCAGACTTACGATGACTGCCTCCGGAAAGGCGCCGCCAAGTCGTTCAGGGAGATCGCGGAGCTGGGCCGCGCCCATGCCCTCGAGGGACTGAACCGGCTTGACGAGGCGCTGGCCGAATTTCAGCAATTCGAACAGAAGCGCTCCGGACACTTTCTCTATCCACAGGCCGTGATGGGTGTCGCGCGTGTGCTGACCCTGCTCGGGCGCAAGGATGAAGCCAGGAACCGGCTTGAGAAGCTCAAGGCCGAAAAGTCCAATAACCCCGCGATCGAAATGGCTATCGCCAATCTTGGCGGCATCATCACCCGCTACGAGCCGCGGGCTGAACGCTCGCTGTTCGATATGGCCTCGGAGGCCGTCAAAACGGATCCTCAACCTGAGGCCCAGACGCCAGCCGAAAAAGTCCCGGCGGCGCAGCCTCCGAAAAGCCAGCCCTGACACCCCCGGGGCGGGTGCGATTTCACTTCGTTGCATAAAACCCTATAGCGTTTAGCGGGTATTATAGAAATCCGGTTTTTATGCTTTCCGGCTTTTTGCGTCCACGCTCTTCAGGCGGGCGCGATTGGCGGGCCGGCGTGCGGACAAGACTAAGTGAAATCACGCGCTGCGGCCAAAGAAGGCTTGTCCTGTTCTGCCGGCAACTGCTATCATAATTTCGCCTTCTTTTATGGCTACTTTTTTTAATGAAGAGTCACCAAATTAGCTGTTCGCGTCAGAGCATAAGGACAAAGTTCGGCCTTGCCACCGCCTGCATGTTGCTGAGTCTGCTGGCTGTGTTTTATCTCGGCGGACGTTTGATTCTTGTGCATATGCTCCGGCAAGCCGAGAACAACATACGGGTCGTCGGCGACGACATCAAAAACGTGGTGTACGGAGAGCTGATGTCGGTGCAGCGGGACTCCCGCCGGATAGCCGAGCGTCTGCCGCCGACAATCGATGATGTTTCTGAAGCGTTCCTGCGGGAACAGATATCGAATGCCGCCGTTGAAACCCCGGTCACCCTGGCCGTCGCCCTGAACGCCGAAGGCACCTTCATCAAAGGGTTGTTCCTGCCATCCGCCGGAGTGATCCGTCCGGTCACGGAACAAGAGATGTTGCCATATTTATCAAACAACTCGCCGTTGCCGTCCGCGATACAAGGAAACTTTCCCGCGTCCGGATTGATCGTTTTCAACGGCATGCCGTTGTTTTTTGCCTTGGTGCCGCACACTGACCGGCAAGGCCAGATCAAAGGCTATATGATGTTGGGCTCGCCTTTTCACAGCGTCTCTCTTATCAGCCGGATCAATCAGGTCACGCACGGAATGAATGTGGCCGTTTCCGCAAACGCGCGTCCGCCGACCGGCCTCCGCCAAAAAGATTGCGAAGGACAGCCACCCCGCAGGCCAGCCCCGATATTCAAGGATTCCGTGAACTATTACGCCGGCGGCCGGTGGCATTTGGGCGAGAACATGTTTGAGGCCGTTCTGCCGGTCAACGACATCCTGGGCAAAGAGGTCTCGTCCATCTCTATCCGCATGCCCGGCAGCTTCTCTTCGCTGGCAAGCATCGCGCTGGGATGGCTGACCTCTTTCACCGCCGCTGTCGGCATCATTTTCGTGCTGCCAATGTTCTGGATACAGTCCCGCGTCCTGATGAACCCGCTGTCGAGTTTGACAGGCCAGATCAGAGAAATCGGCAAGAAGCACCTTGACGGCAATTGCGCGAAACTGGTCTGGCCCAAAGAAGATGAGTTCGGGATGCTGGTCGAGAGCGTCAACGAGATGATCGCGGCGCTGGCGGATAACACGGCAACGATCAAGGCGCACGAGATCAAGCAAAGGGCGCTGATCGCCGGCATGCCTGACGGCCTGTGCATGTTCGACCGCAACGCCAATATCGTAACCATACATAAGCAGCCTGACTATGCCCGTCCGATCCCCGGTTTGCTGGCCGGGCGCCAGATCTCGCCGCCCATTTTCCCTGACACCGACTGTGAAGCCATGAGCAAGGCCATTGACGACGCGTTCCAATCCCACAGCGCCCAGATGGTCATGATCTGCTGCCGCGAATCAGACGGCTCTTACCGCCATTTCGAGACCCGCATCAGCCGCCTGGATGATTTTCTGGCGCTTGTGGTGCTGCGCGACATGACAAAAGAGTGGCACGAGCGCGAGACGCGCGAGCAGATGGAGACGCGGCTTGCCAAAGTGGAGAAAATGGAAAGCTTAAGCACCTTGGCGGCCGGCATCGCGCACGACGTCAACAATATCCTCACCATCATCCAGAACACCATTGACATCACTTGGGAAAATCCCGCCGAAGGCGAAGAGCGAGAGGCCGTCAGCACGATCAAGCAGGCTACCGGCAAAGGCGTTACACTCACACGCGAGCTGATGACTTATGCCGGACACACCAGCGTATCTTTCAAACGCGAAGACCCGAATACGGTGATCATCGACCTCGAAAAACTGATGGGGGGCGTGGTCGCGTCCAATGTCAGCCTTGATCTGAAGCTGACCCCCGACCTGCCCGCTATCGACATCGACCCGCAACAGTTCTGGAAAGTCATCATCAATCTACTTAAAAACGCGTCCGAAGCCATGGGCGGGGCCAGCGGCCACATCCGCATCAGCACCTATCCCTTCACATTGCATGCGGCGAACGCCAACGATTTCTTCAGCACGCAAACCTTGAATTTCGGGCGCGGCGTCGTGTTCCAGATCGACGACACCGGCTCAGGCATACCGCAAGAGGTCATAAAAAGGATGTTTGAGCCGTTCTTCTCAACCAAGGCTGTCGGGCGTGGCTTAGGCCTGGCCACCGTGTTCGGCATCGTGGACGCGCACAACGGCGGGATCGCCATATCATCGGTGGTTGGCAAGGGGACAACTTTCCGGGTGTGGCTACCTGTCGCCATCGACAAACCGCCCGCGTTGTCGGATGTCACAATGCCAGCGGCAGAAAACACGGAAGAGACCGCCAGCCTTAAGACATCCTCGCCGGCGCCGACGCTGCCGCCCTGCGTGATGCTGATAGAAGACGACCTTGCCATCGTCCAGTCCACGACCATCCTGCTGCGCTCGCTCAATGTGGAGGTTTTCGCGGCCACAAGCAAGCGCGAGGCTATAGCGCTCTTCAGAAAACACGCCGCCGCCGTGTCGGTCATTCTGCTCGACGCCCAAATCGGCGAGCTTGATAACGTGCGCCTGCTGGGCGCCTTGCGCCTGCGCAAACCCGACATCAAGACCGTCATCATCTCCGGCTACAACGAGGACAGGATCAGCCGCATGTTCGTATCAGAATCTTACGACTTATTCCTCAAAAAGCCCTACACACGCGACGAGTTGAAAACCGCGCTCGCCAGATTCATACGCTTAACATGAGTTTCTCTACCGCCGGCGCCAGCGCCCGCGGATGCGCCAGAAAGAAATGGCAGTGCCTGCCGGCCAGCGCCTCAATCTCCTCATGTAAAGCCTTGTTGAAAGGATTCATCAAAGCCACTAAAGCTTCATCGGCCATCAAGGCAAAAGCCACCACGCCCTTAACCTGTGTGAAAACCGCCGGCAGTATTTTGCGGGCGGCGGGCGTGGCTTCGAACTGTTCAATGGGCAGCGCCGGCATTTCGCTGTCCTTCTGCATCGACCCCATAAGCGCGTCGGTCATCTCAGGATGCTGCTCGTCAAGCAGCGCCAATGCGGAGATCAGCATAGGCGTGTCAGTCACCGGACGGTCGGTCAGCACGTGCAGAACATCCATGCACATCTCCTTGGGCAGGTACTCGCGCTCTTTCCACATCCAGACCAGATCCATCTCCGCAGCCGAAGCGGAGCGCGATAGCGCGTGGACCGCCAGCCCCGCGTCCTGCCGCCCACCCTCCGCAGCCTCTGCCGGGGCCACGACGCCCATGCCCTCGACATCCTTGCGGAACTGGCCCATCAGTATCTGCCCCTGGACCTCCTCAAAAACCCGCTTGACCACCGCCTGCGCCGGCGGATAATCCGGAAAAGCGCTCAGGTGCCCCGCAATGATCTGCGCGTTATCATAATCCTTCTCGTTCAGCAAGGTCGCAGCCAGACTGACCAGACAATCGCGACGTTTCTCGGCCTGCCCGGTCTGCTCGTATGCGACCGCCAGAAACTCCAGGCTGGTACGGTCGCCCGGCATGCTCAGCAGCATCTGCTCGAAAAATTCGATCGCCTCTTTGATCTTCTGGTCAGGTTCAGACATGATTGCCTCCGCCATTATTATATAGCAGAATCCGTGCCGACATGCAGCGTAGCCGGCCGTGGTTTAAATACGCTGAATCACGGTTAATGGCATCTTTTATGCTTTATTTGTCTTACTTGGAATGAACCATTTGAAAAGCTGCGCTTATGCCCCCGACAACACATTACCAGAATTTCAAGAGCGCCCTGATTCAGCGCGGCGTCCTTACTGATGAGCAGTTGCTGTCAGCCCAGCATGATGCCGGCGGCATGCCCCTGGAGAAGTATCTGGCGCAAAGCGGCCTGATTCCCGCAGACGCCTTGACTTTGGCTGTGGCGGCCTACTTCAACATGACGCCCCTCGCCCTGCCGCCGACCTTCATGCCCCAGGCCGAACTTCTGGATCTGGCCCTGCCGAACTTGTGGTCGCGCTTGAAAGCCCTGCCGCTTATGAAACTGGGCCGGCGCCTGACCGTGGCGCTGGGCGACCCCTTTGACCTGCTGGCCCAAGAGGAACTCGGGCGCGTCTTGAAAATGGAAATCGTAGCGGTGGCGGCTTACGAGAAAGAGGTCACGGACGCGCTCGCGCGCGAGCAATCGACCAGAGACTCGCAGAACCCCAGCCTGGCGATGGAAAACATCATGAAGGTGCCGGACGCCGACATCGAGTTTTCCAGCGAGCCGCAGCAGCAGGAAGAAAGCATCGACAAAACGCTGGAGACCGCGGAAGAGGCGCCTGTCATACGCATGGTCAACATGATGCTGGTCGAAGCGCTCCGCACCGGCGCCAGCGACATCCATTTCGAGGCCATGGAGAAAAGTTCGCGCCTGCGCTACCGCATTGACGGCGCCTTGATCGAGCGCCCCAGCCCGCCGCGCTCGCTGCACAACGCCATCGTCTCCCGCATCAAGATCATGTCCGACCTTGACATCGCCGAACGCCGCAACCCGCAGGACGGCCGCTTCAAGGTCAAGGCCCTGAAAAAAGAGGTCGATATCCGCGTCAGCATACTGCCCACGATCCACGGCGAAAAGGTGGTCATGCGCACCTTGGACAAGTCCAACCTGGCGCCAAGCCTGGCGGCGCTGGGCTTGGACGATTTTGCGTTCAAGGCCATGAAGCTCGCGATCGAGCAGCCGCACGGCATCATCCTGGTCACGGGACCCACCGGATCGGGAAAAACCACCACGCTCTACTCTTGCCTGCAGGACCTGAACAAACCCGACGTCAACATCGTGACCGCCGAAGACCCGGTTGAGTATCAGTTGCAGGGCGTGAACCAGGTGCATGTCAACCAGCAGACCGGGCTGACCTTCGCTTCAGTGCTGCGCTCGGTATTGCGCCAGGACCCTGACATAGTCCTGGTCGGCGAGATCCGCGACGGCGAAACCGCCGACATCGCGGTCAAGGCCGCCTTGACCGGCCATCTGGTGCTCAGCACTCTGCACACAAACGACGCCTCGGGCGTCATCGCCCGCCTGATCGACATGAAAGTGCCGCCCTTCCTGATCGCCTCATCGCTGATCCTGGCCCAGGCGCAGCGCCTTTTCCGCAAACTGTGCCCGTTCTGCAAAAAGCCCATGGAGGCCGATCAAGAAATGCTGGCCGCCAACCATATTGACCCCTCTTTCTTCGCAGATTCACCCGTTTTCGCGCCGGGCAGTTGCCCAAAGTGCAACGGGATCGGCTATAAGGGCCGCGGAGCCATCATGGAGGTCCTGCCCGTCTCCGACGCCATACGCGAGGCGACCGTCAAGGGCGCCACCTCCGCCGTGCTACGCGACATCGCCATCAAGGAGGGCATGGTCACTCTCAAGGATGCGGGCATGCTCAAGGTCAAGAACGGCATAACCTCGCTGCATGCTGCTCTGGAAGTCACGGGCAGTGAATAACGCGGCATCGGAAAGGTTCAGAAAATGGCCACTTCTATAGCCAAACCAAAAGCGAAACGCGTCAGCGGCATCGGACAGATAAAAAAACGCGAATTGATCCCTTTCACCCGCCAGACCGCCAGCATGCTGAACGCCGGCATGTCGATCCTGGTGGCGGTCTCCACGCTTGAGGAACAGTGCGCGCACCCCGGCTTCAAATTCGTCCTGAAGAGCCTGCGCGAGAGCATCGAAAGCGGCTCGCCGGTTTCCGACGGACTGAAAGTATTCCCGCAGGTTTTCGATGACATGTACGTGAACATGATCTCCGCCGGCGAAAAAAGCGGCCAGTTCGCCAATGTCTTGAAAAGGCTGGCGCTAATGATGGACGCCTCCGCGCGCCTCATGCGAAAGGTCAAATCCGCCATGACCTACCCGACCGTGATACTTTCGTTGGCGTTGATAATCGCCGGCGCACTGGTCACTTTCGTGGTGCCGGTTTTCACAGAGATGTTCTCCGGGTTCGGCCAGTCCCTGCCCGCCCCGACGCAAATGTTGGTGGACGCCAGCGATTTTATACGCGCCAGATGGTACGTCCTGTTGGGGATCATAGCCGCGTCTTTCTTCGGTTTCCGCAAATGGGTCGCGACCCCCGCCGGACGGCTCGCCTTTGACCGCGCCGTCCTTAAACTGCCCGTGTTCGGGCCTCTGACCCAGAAAGTCGCAATCGCCCGCTTCTGCCGACTTTTCGCACAGATGCTTACCAGCGGCGTGCCGATCCTCGACGCCATGTACATCGTCGCGCGCTCCATGGGCAACAAGCTCATCGAAAGCTCGATCCTCGCGGCCCGCTCCGGCGTGGAACAGGGCAACACCCTGAGTTCGTCACTCGAAGGCAAACCCTGCCTGCCGATCCTGATGATCCGCATGATCTCCGCAGGCGAGAAAAGCGGGCGCATCGACGAGATGCTGGAAAGCATCGCCGACACCTATGACGACGAGGT
>CAYRZP010000053.1:0-14973 GCA_964428885.1 uncultured Lentisphaeraceae bacterium | reverse complement strand
CTGCACCTCCCTCGCCTCCATCACCATCGGTAACAGCGTCACCTCCATCGGCGAAGACGCCTTTAGTGGCTGTCCTTCCTTAGGCTCTGTCCTTTTCTGCGGGAATGCTCCAAACTTTAATGAAAATTTGTTTTATTCTGAGGATGCCGCTACCCCCGCCACAATCTTATATTTTCCCGGCACTCTTGGCTGGGGGACCTCCTTCTCTGGCCGTCCCGCCAAGCCCCTCCTCACGTACGCTGAAAAAAACGGCGGGGCCACGATCACAGGCATCGATCCCTCTTTCGCCGGCAGTTCTGTGCCTCTCCCCGAAACCCTCGCCGGGCTTCTCGTCACGGCCATTGGCCCCTCCGCCTTCCGATCCAGCACATCCGTCACCTCTGTCACCATCCCCGCCAGCGTCACCTCAATCGGCCCTTACGCCTTCCACGGTTGCACATCCCTCTCTTCCGTAAACATTCCGCAAGGCGTCACCGCCATCGGAGCCTATGCCTTTTACAACTGTTTCTCTCTCCCCTCTGTCACCATTCCTGACAGCGTATCCTCCATCGGCGATTTCGCTTTCGCCTTCTGCTCATCCCTCTCGGAAGTCACCCTGCCCATCACCCTTACTGTCATTGGCGATTACGCCTTCACCGGATGCGAATCCCTCATCTCCGTCACCATCCCCAACAGCGTCACATCCATCGGTGACGACGCCTTCTCATTCTGCGACTCCCTCGCCTCCGTCCTTTTCACAGGCGACGCCCCGGCCATCGCCCCATTCGCCTTCGACGCCACCCCCGCCACGATCTACCACCTCCCCGGCGCCGCCGGTTGGGGCACCACCGTCAGCGGCCTATCCCCCATTTCATGGAACCCCGCCTTCAGCCAGGCATCCCCGCCGCGCTTCACCTCCGGCGGGTTCACCTTCACCCTTAACGGCAACACGAACCTACCCGTCAGAGTCGAGGCCACGACCAACCTGACCTCCGGAGTCTGGATTCCCGTCACTGACACAACCCTCAACGCCTCCGGAACTTTCGACTTCTCCGACCCCGCCTCCTCCTCCCACCCCTCCCGCTTCTACCGCGTCACCTTCCCCCAGTAGGTTAAGCGCTGAACGTTGTAACCGCAGATAAATTCCCAAAAGGGCTAAGTGTTGCACTGACTATTGGCTAACAAGGCTGATTTTAGAGAAAGGGGTGAGACATGAAAAACATCGATGTGCAGACAACCGCTCACGAGCAGTTCGTGAACATAACCGACAGGGTGCAGCAGGCCGTTAACGGCCTGGGCATAACCGACGGCGCGGTGACAGTCTTTGTGCCGCACACCACATGCGCCGTGACCATCAACGAGAACGAGGATCCGAACGTGAGTAAAGACATCCTCGGGCAGCTTGACGCGATGGCGCCTTGGAAAAATCCGGCTTACAAACACGTCAGCGGCAACAGCGCGGCGCATGTCAAAGCCTCGCTGCTCGGATCATCGGTTTCGGTGATCGTGGCGTACGGGAACCTGCAACTGGGCATGTGGCAGGGCATCTACCTGTGCGAGTTCGACGGTCCGCGCATCAGGCATGTGTGGGTGCAGTAACCCGGGGCTGTCCGTGAAGCGCCTCGTCGTAAACGGCGAGGGTCTGGTCCACCATACGCTCCAGCGCGAACCGCCGCAAGGCGTCCTCGCGCATACCTGAGAAACCGGCTGAAGGGACTTGCGCGAGGCGCTCGGCCAACTGCCTGGCGTCGTCGGGATCGACCAGCCAGCCGTTGGCCCCGTCGCGCACTATGTCCAGAGCGCCGCCGAAACGGGTGGCTATGACCGGCAGACCCATGGCCAGCGCCTCGACCATCGAACGTCCGAAAGCCTCGGGCTTGTGACGGTTTGCAGAAACCAGCACGTCGCCGCAGGCGTAAATCTCGGCCAAACGGCTCTGGCTGCCGGCAAACACCACGTGCTCTTCCAAGCCGAGATCTTGCACCAGCCGCAGCAGCTCATCGCGGTACGCGGACCGCGCGGGATCGGCGCCGCCCACGATCACGGTCTTGATCGCAGGCAGGCGTTCGCGCGCCAGCGCGGTCGCCCGCAGCAGCACGTCGTACCCTTTCAGCCGTGTGATGCGCCCGATCCCCAGTACGACGAAACGCTGGTCCAAACCGTGCCGCTGACGGAATTCTTGCATGAAGGCCGTGTCGAGCCGGGCGGGGTCGAACAGGGTTGTGTCCAAGCCGCGGTGGATGACGCGGACTTTTTCGGGCGGCGTGGCGTAATTCTGGCGGACGTAGTCGGCGACGGCGCTACTTGGGCAGATCACCCTTATGCCGCGCGTCATGATTTTGCTGTAGGCGTTGACGCTGTTGAAGCCGTGTACGGTTGACACGAAAGGCAGGCGCAGGGCGCGGTTGGCCAAGATGAAGAGCCAGCCTGGGACACGGCTGCGAAAATGGACGATGTCAGGCTTGAGCGCGGCGAGGGCGCGGCGCAGCCGCGCGGCGCGGGGCAGGGCGGTCAACGGGTTCTTGGATTTGACGTCGAGCGTCACGTGCCGCGCGCCGTCGCGTTCAATCTGCGCCGCCAGCCGGCCGCCGCTGGAGATCACGGTGCTGGCGTGGCCGCGCCGCACGAGTTCGCGGCTGAGTTCCACGGTGCCGCGTTCCACGCCGCCTTCGTCAAGAGCTGGAAGAATCTGGAGAATATGCATAGTGGGACAGAGGTAAGAGGTGAGATGGAAGAGTTAGTCGTACAGCAGGGCGGATTTTCGTGCCCTCATGAAGCCGCGGCTTTCCTGCCGCCAGGTGTCGAAGAGCGGGCGCAGCGGTTTGCCGTCTGACAGCCACCGCCGCACGCGGTCTGTGCCGTAAAGCTTGTCGAACCATTCCGTGCGGACGCCCTTGTGCCGCCATACCCGCGGCTGGCCGTAAGTTTCAGCGAGGGCCTGCAACAGCCCAGCCGAGGTTTCGACCGGCCTGAAGCGCGCGTGGTCGGTGACGGTCAGGCGGAGCGCGCTGATTTCGCGCCCGGCGTAAGGCCCGGCGGCGGCCACGTAGTTATATGGCCGCAGGGTGACGCCCTTGAGCCGCCGCAGCGCGGGCAGTGCGCAGAAGCTCTCGGCTTTCAGCCACGGCGCGCCCAGCACGCGGAAGGCAAGGTTGGTGCCGCGCCCGCAATCGATGCCGGGCAGCGCTTCGGAGAAGACCGTGGCCGCATAGCAGGCGGCGCTTTCCCAGGTCCGGATGCCCGGCGACGGCGGCATGAAGGCCGGTCGGCGGCCGTCCCATGCGGCGTCGTCGCGCTGCCACCCTTCCATCGGTACTGTCGTCAGTTCAAGGCTTGGGGCGCATGTGCCTTGCAGCCAGCGCGCGCTTTCGGCGGGCGTCATGCCGTAAACCATCGGCAGCGCGCAGGGCGCCACGAAGGAGGCGAAGGCGGGATCGGTCAGCGGGCCGTCGACCGTCTGCGGCAAAGGTATGGGGCGGTCGGTAACCACTGTTTCGACATTGTTGGCGGCGCAGGCCGTCAGCATTTCCCGCAGCGTGGCCAGGTAGGTGTAGCAACGCACGCCGAGGTCCTGAAGGTCGCAGACCATCACGTCGACGCCCTTAAGCATCTCCGGCGTGGGGGAGCGGTGGCACCCGTAAAGCGAATGCACCGGTATGCGCCAGTCGGGGTGGAGCCGGGCAGCGACGCGGTCGCCCGCGCCGGCCTGTCCGAAAAAGCCGTGCTCCGGCCCGTACAGCGCCACCAGCCGATCGCCCAGGCAGCGCCGCAAAAGCTGCGCGGAGGTCGAGCCGTCCGCGGTCAGCGCGGCCTGGTGGCTCAACAGTCCGACCCGCTTGCCCCGCAGCAGCCCGAACCCCTGCCGCCTTAAAACATCGATACCTGTCATCATAAATGTCTCGCGTGATTTTAGCACGTACAGTGCAAGAACCCAACCGTGAAAATACGGCAGGCGGGCGAGTAAGGTCCGCTTGTCATTCCATTCCGCTTTAGCATGACATCGTTTTCCTGACCGTTCTTTCCGTGGGCTTTCGTTCGGTCGAAAGGGCACCGTCTTTCGACGCCCGTGACGAGCAGCGTTTCCGCGCTTATCTCGGTCATGATCCTGAGTGAGAGCCTGCGTGTACGCAAAAAACGCCGTCTTCTAAAGTTCCGCCAGGGCCAGGATGCTCCAGGCGGTCTCGATGATACGCCGGTCATGGTCTTGCCCGGGGGCGTCCCAATAAGCGCCGCCGGACGGATCGCGTCTTTGCGATCCCAGCAGGAAAACGGCTGTTTCCGCGCGCCAGTCGAGGCGGGTCTCGCCGCGCGCCAGCATTCCGGCACCGGCGGTGTTGATGAGTTTGGCGGCGCGCCAGATCTCGCGCGCGGGGCAAGGGAACGGCGGCCAAACGTCGGCGGTCTGCCGCAGTCTTGACGCGGAGTCCGCGCCGGTGGGGGCGGCGGGCGGTGTAGTGCCGGAGGCCTCGGCGGCCATGCGCCAGAGATCAGCGGCCGCGGGCGGGGCCCGGCCGATTTCGGCTTCGGCATCGGCGGCGAGCGAGGCGAAGAGGTTCGAGCGCACAGACGAGTCGGGCAGCGTCAGCGCTAGGGCCAGCAGGCGCAGGGCATGGGTCTCGAGGTCGGCGGTCTGGTGGCCGGCCGTGTCCTTAAGCCAAAGCGCTGCCCGTGTCCTGTTCTCCGAATGTTGCTGACAATGCGGCACGCAGAGCGCGGTCAGGGTGGTGGCAGTGATCGAGACGGTGTTGGAAAGTCCCCACGAGCCATGCGGGGACTGCCGCGCTGCCAGCCAGTCGCCGGCCCGCCGGATGGCGGTGGCGACCTCATTGCGGGTTGACAGGTCGAGTCCCGCGCCGGGCAGACGGATCTGGCCAACCGGCGTCTGAGCCGCGGCACTCGGAGCCGAGGTCAAAAAAAGAGCCAGGGCGGCATTGGCAATGGACATGCGGGTGTTCATAGTCTATCTTCTTGTTGTCATTTGTTGGTGACATTATAAACCAGAGGCGTTTCAAAGGAAAGTAGGGGAGCGATGGGAGTTTTCGCGGCCGTTGTTTTCTTGGCTTTTTTCACTTTTTTGCCGGGCCTTGAGGCCCGCGCGTCAGTGCCGCTCGCCTTTTTCCACCGCGATATCCGGGCGGCCTTGGGGTTGCCTTTCGCGCTGGCCGTCTGCCTGGCGTGCAATCTGCTGGTGGGCGTGGCCACCTACTGGGTGATGGGGCCGGTGGTGCAGGCTTTGCGCCGCTGGGGGTGGTTTGACCGGAAAGTGTGGCCCGTTTTCGAGCGAGCGCAGCGGAAGCTGCATCCTTATGTGGAAAAATACGGGGAATTGGGCCTGGCGATCTTCATCGGGGTGCCCTTGCCCGGGACCGGCGCGTACACCGGCGCTTTCGGAGCCTTTCTGATGGGCATGGGACGGCGGAAATTCCTGCTGGCCAACCTGCTGGGCGTGCTGCTGGCCTGGGCGGCGTTGACCGTGATCTGCCTGATGCTGGATCAGGGCGTGGTGGCCGAGGACAGCCTGGTCAGGAGAATTTTCTTGAAGGATGTTACGGCTTATGAGTGAAAACGAGCGGGGGACAACAGGCCCGGAGGCGAGGCGCGGGCGCGGCCTGAGCCTTTTCTCCGGCGGGCTCGACAGCCAGTTGGCCGTTTGCCTGCTGCGTGAGCAGGGTGTGCATGTCGAGGCTGTGCTTTTCACCAGCCCCTTCTTCAAAAACGAGGCGCCGGTCAGGGCGGCGGAGGCCTTGCGGGTAAAGCTGCACGCGCTGGACTTCACGGCGGACATTTTGGCGCTGGTGTCCAACCCTCCGCACGGTTTCGGCGGGGCGCTCAACCCTTGCATCGATTGTCATGCCATGATGATCCGGCGCGCCGGCGAGCTGATGGCCGGGCTGGGTTTTGACTTTGTCGCCACCGGCGAGGTGCTCAACCAGCGGCCGATGTCGCAGAACAGGCGGTCGCTGGAGATTGTGGAGAAGGAGTCCGCGCTCAAAGGGCGGCTGTTGCGGCCGCTGAGCGCGCTGCTGCTGGACCCCACCATACCGGAACTGGAAGGGCTGGTTGACCGCGGGCGGCTGCTGGGCCTGAACGGACGTTCGCGCAAGCCCCAGATGGGGTTGGCGGCCATTTACGGTCTGCGGGAATACCCTTCGCCGGCCGGCGGCTGTCTGCTGACGGAGCGCGGTTTTTGCCGCAAGCTGGCTGATTTGCGTGACCACGAGGGTGTTGCAAACGTGCGTCTGGTGTGGCTGTTGCGGACAGGGCGTCATTTCCGCCTGCCCGGCGGCGCCAAGTGTGTGGCGGGGCGGGATGCGCGGGATAACGCGGAGCTTAAGAAGGCGCGCGGGCCGGATGATCTGCTGCTGCACACGGTTGACGTGCCCGGGCCTGCCGTGCTCATGCCGGGAGGCGGCGCGGCGGCGGACGTCGGTTTGGCCGCGGAGCTGTGCGCCGCCTACAGCGACGGGAAGCAGATGCTTGCCGTGACTGTCCGCGTCACGGGGTGCGGCTATGCGGAGGAACGTGCTGTGGCTTGGCGCCCCCGGACGTTTTTTGAGGGCTGGATGCTTTGACGTGCGGGGCCGTTCAGCTGGCCTTGAACAACTGGACGAGCAGGACGCCGATGATCAGGATCAGCGCCGTTATCACCGCGCCCCAGATTTTGTTGGAATTTGATTTCTTTGAAAATTCCTTGGGCGTCTCAAGCGTGCGTTTCTGGCTGATCACGATCGTCGTGCGGGGGATCTTGGATGTGTCCTTGATGGCCGTGTGTTCAGAAGGCGGGACATCGTCGCCATCGATCATGACGGGTATTTCCCCGATCAAGATGATGTCGTTGCGGCAAAGGTTCTGTTGGGTGACCGGGATGTTGTTGACTCTGGTGCCGTTGGTCGAGTCCAAATCCCGGAGCAGGAATCCGCCGCTCAGATTTCCGATCACGCAGTGCGATCCGGAAACGGATCCGTCGGGCAGCACCAGGTCATTCTCGGCCCTGCGGCCGATGCTGGTCGCAGGTTTATCCAAATTTATGCACTGTCCCTTTGCGAAGCCGTCAAGTACTTTCAGACATGCCATTTAAAAAACCTCAGACGAGAAAAACGCGATCAGTTTAGAATATGTCGGAGTTGTAAGTCAAATGGTTTAGGGGAAATATGAGAAGTCGCGCGGCTGTGAACGACCCTGGGCTTGTCGCGTTCCGGTATAAAGGCTATCATACGCGTCAAATTAGGAGTTAAAAGCATTGTAACTCATGATTCATAATGCCTAACTCCTAACTCGGGTGTCGATTCAACTTTCTTGAATCGCACCCGGTGTCAGGGTGCGCGGAGGTTGCATCATGTGGGCGAGAATGACTAAGGCTATGATCTTTTCTCTGCTGGGCGTGGCGGTGCTTGCTTCGGCCGTGCCGGGCGTGTCGCCGGAGGGGGCGCCTGAGCCGTACGGGGCGCTGCCATCAGAGCGCCAATTGCGCTGGCACGAGACGGAGTTTTTCGCGCTGATCCATTACGGGCTCAACACCTACACCGGTAAAGAGTGGGGCTACGGCGAGGAGAGCCCGGCGCTGTTCAGCCCGGCGGCTTTGGACGCCGGGCAGGTGGCGGGGGTCCTCAAGGGCGCGGGCATGCGTGGAGTGATCCTGGTGGCCAAGCACCATGACGGGTTCTGCCTGTGGCCGACCGCCACGACCGCTCACAACATCTCCAAGTCGCCCTGGCGCGGCGGGCGGGGCGACCTGGTTCGTGAATACGCCGACGCGGCCAAGAAGCACGGTCTACGGTTCGGGGTTTACTGTTCGCCTTGGGACCGCAACAGCGCGCTTTACGCCAAGCCCGAGTACATACCAGTTTACCACGCGCAACTGCGCGAGCTGTTGACGCGTTACGGCACGCTGTTCGAGGTCTGGTTCGACGGCGCCAACGGCGGCGACGGTTATTACGGCGGCGCGCGGGAGAAGCGCGGCATCGACCGCTTCACCTATTATGACTGGCCGCGCACTTGGGGGCTGGTGCGGCAGTTGCAGCCATCGGCCTGCATCTTCGGCGATGTCGGCCCGGACTGCCGCTGGGTCGGCAACGAGACCGGTTACGCCGCGAAAGACTCCTGGGCCACTTTCACGCCCAAAGGCCGGAGCGACCCTGCCCGGCCGGCCAACGGCGACGCCATGAACCATGTCGATGGGCCTGCCGGGCACCGTGACGGCGCGGCCTGGCTGCCCGCCGAGTGCGACGTGCCGCTGCGCAAAGGGTGGTTCTGGCACCCCGGCGAGGACGCCACGGCGCGGTCCCCGGCTAAACTGATGGATATCTATTTCAACAGCGTGGGCAAAGGCGGATGCATGAATTTGGGCATAGCGCCGGACCGCGGCGGTCTGGTCTGCGAGGCTGACCGGAGGGCGCTGGAAATCTTCGGCAACAGCCTGCGCGCGCTGTTCGCGGTCAATCTGGCGCAAGGCGGCCAGGCCAGCGCCAGCAATGTGCGCGCTTGGCAGGAGCGTCCGGGTCAGGCGCATCCTTACGCGGCGTGCAATGTCCTCGATGGCGACCGGTACACATACTGGGCCACGGACGACAGTGTGACCAACGCGACCTTGACGGTGGTTCTGCCGGTCCAGGCGGAGTTTAACGTTGTGCGGATCAGGGAGGATATCCGGCTGGGGCACCGTGTCGACGGTTTCGCGGTGGACGTGCTGCGCGATGGCGCCTGGCAGGAGTACGCCTGCGGGCGCAGCATCGGCGCCTGCCGTCTGATCCGCGGTCCGAAGGTCAAGAGCGATCGCGCGCGTCTGCGCGTCACCAGCGCGGCGGCATGCCCGTGCGTCAGCGACTTCGGGCTTTTCATGATGCCGGCGACGATCACCCAAGCGGAAGCCGGGCAATAACGGGGATAAAGGAATGACGAAAAAGATATTGATCACCGGCGGCGCCGGCTTTATCGGCTCGCATCTGGCTAGGCGGCTGCTTGCGGAGGGTGAAGAGGTGACCGTGATGGACAACCTTTTCACGGGCACCAAGGCCAACATCTACGACCTGCTTGAGAACCCGCGCTTCACCTTCATGCTGCATGACATCACGCATCCCTTCTGGGGACAGTTCGACGAGATTTACAATCTGGCTTGCCCGGCCTCGCCGATCCACTACCAGCGTAACCCTGTGGAGACGGTCAAGACTTCTTTCATGGGCATGATGAACGTTCTGGATCTGGCGCTCAAGACTAAGGCGCGTGTTTTCCACACTTCCACCTCGGAGATTTACGGCGACCCCGAGGTGCATCCGCAGCCGGAGAGTTACTGGGGCAACGTCAACACGCTCGGCGCCCGCAGTTGTTACGACGAAGGCAAGCGCGCCGCCGAGACGCTGTGCGCGGACTACCTGCGCGAATACAGCGTGGACGTGCGCATGGTGCGAATCTTCAACACCTACGGGCCCAACATGCATCCGCAGGACGGGCGGGTCATCAGCAACTTCGTGATGCAGGCCCTGCACCACAAAGACATCACGCTTTACGGCGACGGCTCGCAGACCCGCAGTTTCCAATATGTCGACGACCTGATCGAGGCGGGCATGCGTTTGATGCGGCTGGACCGCGCAAAGCTCAACCGGTTTTTCGCCGGGCATGACATGACCGTGCCGGTGATCAATGTGGGCAATCCCGATGAATACACCATCCGTCAGCTAGCCGAGGAGACACTGCGGCAGTTGCCGGAGAGCAAGAGCAAAATAGTGTTCAGGCCTTTGCCCAAAGACGATCCGCGGCGGCGCAAGCCGGACATAACCCTTGCAAGTGAGCTGCTGGGGTGGTCGCCGAAGATCCCGCTGCGCGAGGGGCTGGCGAAAACCATCGCTTATTTCAGGGCTCTTTAATGAGGCCGCCGGCTTGCAGGCCCGATGCGGCAGATTTTGGGGCGCGCCGCGTGTAAGGTTTCAGAAAGTCGCTTATGGACATTGTGAAGATTGAAGGCGCGGTGAAGGCTTTCGGGCTGGTCCGGGCCGTGGACGGGCTCTCCCTCGCGGTCAGGCAGGGAGAGATCCTGGGGTTTCTGGGAGCCAACGGCGCCGGCAAGACCACCACGATCAAGATGCTGCTGGGGTTCTTCCGCCCGGACAGCGGGCGGGTGGAAGTGCTGGGCGGCGACCCGTGCGAGCCTGCCGCCAGAGCCCGGGTCGGGTTCATGCCTGAGACGGCCTACTACTATCCTTTTCTGAACGTGCGGGAGTTGCTGGGCTTGTACGGTGGCCTTTGCGGGATGGGCAAAGGATCGGTCGCGCGGCGCGCGGAAGAGCTGATCAAGCGGGTCGGGCTGTCCGAGGCCGGTAAAAAGCCGCTGCGCGCTTACTCCAAGGGCATGCTGCAGAGGGCCGGGATCGCCCAGGCGCTGCTGCATGATCCTGACCTGCTGATTCTGGATGAGCCCTTCACTGGGCTTGACCCTCTGGCGCGTATCCAGTTGCGCGATCTGATCCTCGACCTGCGACGGCAGGGCAAGACCGTGTTTTTCTCATCGCACGAGCTTTCGGAGGCGGAGTTGATCTGCGACCGGGTCGCGATCCTCAAGCACGGCGGGCTGGTCAGTTGCGGATCCGTGCGGGAATTGGCGGGCGACGGCGCCCGGAACCTGGAGCGCATCTTCCTGAGGGTGCTGGGGGAGGCGGCGGCCGGCGGCGCGGACAGCGCTTGCGGGAATGGAGGCAGGCAGGCATGAGACCTTTAGCGCTTCAGATTATGGTTTTGTCGAGCTTGTCGTTGCTCGACTTGTACCGCCGCAAGGATCTGGCGGTGGTTTTTGTGTTGTGCGGGGTGATTTTGACGCCGCTTTTTTTCTTCACGCCCTTCGGCATGTCTGCTGCCAGCCGCTACACCAACGAGCTGGCCCTGCTGCTGGTGTGGCTGTTTTCGGCGGTGATCGCCCTGGGGGTCGCGTCGCGCCTTTTCCCGCCCGAATTCGAGTCGCGCACGATCTATCCGCTGCTCGCCAAGCCGGTCAGCCGCGGCACGGTGCTGGCCGGCAAATACCTGGGCGCGCTGGCGGCGGCGCTTTCCGCGCTGGCGGTCTTTTATGCGGCCTACGGCGTGCTGGCGGGGATGCGCCAAGGCGTCTGGTTCCCGCCGGTGCTGTGGCAGGCCGTGCTGCTGCACGCGGCTTTCATAGTCGTGGTCACGGCGCTGGGGCTGCTGGGCTCATTGGTTCTGACCACATCCGCCAACCTCACGCTGTGCGGTCTGATGACGGCGGGGATGCTGGTCTTCGGTCAGCGTCTGCCGTCTTTGGCGGAGACTCAGCCAATTCCGGGAAAATGGGCGTTGTACGCGATCCACTGGATCGCGCCGCACCTGGAGTTTTTCGATCTGAGGCAGCGCCTGGTGCATGAGTGGCCGCCGGTCGGATGGGGCGTGTGCGGCGCGGTGTGGCTTTACGCGCTGTGCTACGCCGCCGCCTGCCTGGCGCTGGCGGCAATGATCTTCAGGCGGAAGAAGTTTTAAGGTCAGTGATGTCGCGTGACTTGAACATATGGATGTTCCTCGGCTTTGCGGGGGCGGCGGCGCTGCTGGGAAGGATAATTCCGGCGTCATGCGGAGAGGGCATGCCGCAGGTGCGTGGGGGCGACGTGCTCGCGCAGGTCCTGGGCGAGACGCGCCTGGCTGTCAGCCAGGCGCTGCTTGCCAAGGCCGACGAGTATTTCCATGGCGGTGTGCGGCACTCCGATTGCGAGCACGGGCTGACGGTGTCCGCTCAGCACGGGCATGAGCAAGGCCATGCGGGGGAAGATCATGACGAGCTCGGGCGGTTTGACCCTTGGCGCATGATCAGTCGGCGTGTGCATGTGCAGGAGCACCGCCACGTGCAGGGCGCCGAGGCGAGAGAACTGCTGCCGTGGCTTTGGGCGGCCAACCGCGTGTCGTCCGATAACCTGCAGGCCTTCCAATCATCGGTTTATGTCCTGAACCGCATGTTAGGCAAACCGCAGGCGGCCCTGGAATTGCTGGAGCAGGGTATCGCCCGCAACCCCGGCAGCCCGGAGCTGGAGTTCGAGCTGGGCGAGCTGCGCCTGCGCGCCTTTAAAGACGGGGTCAAGGCCGAGGCGGCCTTCAGGGCGGCCCTGGAGAAAAACGCGGCGGATCGTGCCGCAAACAGTGATGAAGCGCGTCTGCTGCGGTTGCGGACGCTGTTCTATTTGGGATACCTGTCCAAGCTTAAAGGCGACACGGGGGAGTTGCGGCGGTGCCTGCGCGAGGCCGAGGAACTCGCGCCGCAACATGTCTGCACACGCGACCTGCGCAGACTTCTTGAACAGAGCGTGTCACCGCCCGGTGTGCGGCGAAACGAACCTAAAGCAGAGGATGGCGTGAAATGATTGTTAATAGAACTGCGGCGTTTTTATGTCTGGCCGTGCTGGACCTGACGGTTTTGTGTGTTTGCGGCTGCTTGCACGCAGCCATCGGAAACATGCGCTGAGGCATGGGCGGGACCTACACAGAGGCGCGGCACACGTGTTTCACCGTTGTCGATTTCGAGACCACGGGAAGCGTGGACGGTTATCCGGTGGAACCCTGGCAGATCGGCATGGTCAAGGTGAACTGCGGGAGGGTCAGCGCGGGCGAGCGTTTCGAGTCGCTCCTGCGCGTCGGCGAACGCCCCTTCAACCCGCGCGCGCCGGGGCGGCACGCCGCTTTGCGCGCCGAGATCGCGGCCGCGCCGACGGTTCACGACCTGTGGCCGGACTTGCAGGTGTGGGTGCGCGGGTGTCCGATGGCGGCGCACAATGTGGGCACGGAGCGCGGCTTGCTGACGCGCGCCGCGCCCCTGCACCGCATCGGACCTTGGGTGGACACGCTGGCGCTGACGCGCCGCGCCTATCCCGCCCTGGCCTCCAAGGCGCTGGAGGATGTGACACGGGAGCTGGGGCTGGACGCCTACGTGAGTTCGCTTTGCCCCGGGCGCGGGCCGCATGACGCCTTGTTTGACGCTTTCGCTTGCGCGGCGCTGCTGGAGCACTTCCTGTCGCTGCCGGGATGGGAACGCGTCACGGTTGAGGCCTTGAGCGGGCTCTGAAACTTTTGCGGAGTTACGATGAAACTGTTGGTGGCGACAAGGAACAGGCACAAATTGGATGAGCTGCGCCAGCTCTTCGATTTTCCGGGAGTGGCGCTCGTGGCGGCGGACGAAGTGCCGGGGCTGCCGGAAGAGGTGGTCGAGGACGCGGAGACCTTCGAGGGCAACGCCCTGAAAAAGGCGCGTGAGCTTTGCCGCGCGTCGGGACTGTGGACCATGGCCGACGACTCGGGGCTGGAGGTGGCCGCGCTGGGCAACGCGCCCGGGGTTTTTTCGGCGCGCTACGCCGGCGAAGGGTGCGGTTATGCCGACAACAACGCGAAACTGTTGCGCGAGCTTGACGGCGCGCGAGACCGCCGGGCGCGGTTCCGTTGCGTCATCGCCCTGTGCGCGCCGGACGGGCGCGAGTGGACAGAGGCGGGCGAGTGCCCGGGAGTGATCCTGGAACGCGGGCGCGGCTCGGCCGGCTTTGGCTATGACCCGCTCTTCGTGCCGGAAGGTTTCGACCGCACTTTCGCCGAGCTTGACGCCGACGCCAAAAACAGCGTCTCGCACCGCGGCGACGCCATGCGCCGCGCGGCCAAGTCTTGGGGCGGGATGCTAGCCGCCGAGGCGCTCAGGAAAGCATGACTTGGCCGCCGGTGACCGGCACGGCCTGGCCGGTCTCGTACTTCTGCTCCATCAGGTAATACACGGCCTTCATCACGTCCGGCGTTGTGCAGCCGCGTCGCATGGGCACCTTGGACTCGTAAAAGCGCTTCACGTCCTCGAAGGTCTTGGCGCCCGGCACCTTGCCGCTGTCGAGGTATTGGCGGAACAGGCCTTTCTCGGGGTCGGACCAGAGCGGCCCGCCGTAAAAGTTGCCGGGGCAGATCGAGTTGACCTTGATGTTGTCCTCGACCAGTTCCATGGCGAAACTCTGTGTCAGGCCGATGCCGCCGAACTTTGATCCGGCGTATGCGCCGTTCTTGTTCGAGCCGGCCAGTCCGGACTTGCTGTTGATCTGGATGATGTCGAACCAGGCTTCGGGGGCGGCCCGGTGCTGGAGCGCCATGATCGGGGCTGCCGCCTGCACCGAGAGGAAATAACCTTTGTAGTTAACGGCGGTTACAAAGTCGATGTCCTTTTCAGAGATGGTTTTGACGCTCCCCGCGCGCAGCACGCCCGCGTTGGCCACGAGCAGGTCAATGCCGCCGAAAGTTTCCACGATCCGTGCGAAGGCCTGTTTCAGAGAGACGAGATCGGTCACGTTAACGGCCACGCCGATGGCGGCCTCGCGGCCGACGGCGGCGTTGACCTTGTCGGCGGCGGCTCGGACACCCGCCTCATTGATGTCGGTCATGGCGACCCATGCGCCCTGCCGGGCGAGGTCTTCGGCGATCTCGAAGCCGAAGCCCTGGGCCGCGCCGGTGACTGCGGCGATCTTGCCTGCGGCACGACCTCCCGCTGTCGCGTTCTCGGCGGCATAGGCGCCAATGCCCTCGATCGTGACGCGGCGCGCCCGCGCGGGCATCTGCTGACGCAGCGCCGCCAGGACATCGCCGCAGTCGCCGGGTATTGATATGACGGGGCCTTCGCCCACGGCGCCGGTTTTTCTGAGACGCGGCAGGGATCCGTTGTCGGACATGAGCCCGCGCAGGGCTGGCAGGATTTCTGAAAGCATGTTCTATTTACCTCGGCGTTAGTGGCAGACCAATGAAGGATGACATTTTCTACGCTTCCGCCGCGTATGTAAAGCCCAACCTGCGCATCCGCGTCAATTCGAAACTTGGGCGCTTCGCGCCCGGGCAATGGGGCGCGGGCACGCGGGTTCAGCGGACAGCGCGTCCGCGCGCAAGCGCGCTCCCGCACCGCCGCTGACCCGCGCCCCATTGGAAAAGATGAGCGATAACAAGAAGTGAATTCGCTTGCAAAGTCAACTCATAATCAGTACAGTGTACATATGA
>CAYRZP010000052.1:0-14981 GCA_964428885.1 uncultured Lentisphaeraceae bacterium | reverse complement strand
AAACGCGAGAAAATGTTTTGACCGGGGCGTTGCCCCTGCCGGTGTTTGGGAGTTTAACGCCTTACGTTCCGGAAGCAGTGATAAAAAACATGTTGTCGCTCACACGACACCTAAACCATGACTTTTGGCAACCCGATATTTTTATGGGGACTGTTAGCGGTTCCGCTGCCGATTCTGCTGCACCTCTTTTTTAAGAGGCGTAGGGCGAGGATGCCTTTCTCAACCCTGCAGTATTTCCAGCATAACAAACGTTACCTTGCCCACAGACGCCGCCTGCGCGAATTACTGCTGTTGCTGGTCCGCACATTGGCGCTGCTTTTCCTGGTTCTGGCCCTGGCGCGTATGGTGCTGCAACGCATGCCGTACGCTTTTGCCGCCCGTTCTGATGTTGTCGTGATCCTTGACGACACTCTGTCGATGGACCGTAAACTGGCTTCTGGCGAGAGTGCCTATGAACTTGGTGTGCGCAAGGCGCGGGAGATATTGAATACGCTTTCTGACGGTGATGCGGCGGCGCTGGTCTTTGTTTCCGGACGCCGCGGCATTGATTTGACGCGCAAACGCCCGGTTGTGCAGCAGCTTCTCGAGGAATCACGCATGACTGCGGCGACAGGCTCTTTCAGCGCCGCGCTTAAACAGGCTGCTACGGTTTTTGATACGGGCGCAAATCCCAATCGTGAGATATTTGTCATATCGGATTTCCAAAGCAATCAGGCACCATCCAAAGCGGTTGATATCGATGCTGTGCAGGGTGTGCGTATATACTTCCTGCCGATTTCAGGCGGCGAGGATAATCTTTCCGTTGAAGGCATCGCTCTTTCGAGTCGCCCGCGTATGGTCGGCAAACCTATGAATGTTCCCTTTACAGTCCGCAACCATGGCAGGAATGACCGTGAAACACAAGTTTCCCTGCTGATTGACGGCGAGAAGGTCAACAACATCAACCTGAAGATTCCGTCGGGCGATGCTGTTGAAGGCAATTTTGAAGTAGTCTTCGCCAAGGCCGGTTATGTCGCCGGGGAGGTGCGGCTTGAAGATAGCAACCTGGCAATGGACAACAGTCGCCGTTTTGCTTTGAATGTAAGCGAGAACATACGTGTGCTCCTGCTGGAGAGCGATGTCCTGAACCGGGTGCGCCCATTCCATTTTCTGAAGACCGCGCTTGATCCCGATAATGGCGGGGCGGTTAACGGGATTTTGACTGAGCCGGGTTTCGTGCAGGAGCTTTCGTTAAGGCAGCTTGAAGAATATCATGTTGCCGTGCTCTCCAATCCGCTGCCTCTCGATACCGAGTCAGCTTCTGTGCTGACCCGCTATATGGAAAATGGCGGTACGGTTGTGGTCTTTGCCGGTGTCAAAACCGGAACGGAGACTCTTGCCGCTTTTGCCGATGAACGCATCAGCAAGATATTCGGGCCGGTCCTAGACAGCGATTTCAGCGGGCTTACATTCAAAGGGTCACTGGAATCACTAAACGAACTTCTGCAGATGCATCTTTTTAAGGGCCGGCGCTTTTACAAACTTAACTTGTCTCCTTCGGCGGAGGTGCTTGCCGAGAGCAGGGGCAAACCTGTGCTGGCGGCTGAAAAAGTCGGCCCCGGAGGATTCGTCGCATGTTCTTTCTCCACGCGACGGGACATGAGCAACTGGCCGGAATTGAAGTCCTACCCGATTGCCATGATAAACCTTTTTACCTTTGCGGCGCATGATCCGCAAAGCAACAGCGGGGTCGAGTGTGGCCGCCTGCTGCGGTTAAGGGCAAATAAAAATGAAAAGGAACTGCAGGCCGCACATAGCAACGGCAGATCATTCACCGTGCCTGTTGACGGACAGGTTGCGTTGTTTGCGGAAACCTGGCTGCCCGGATTTGTGACAGCCGAACGGGCATCGCCCCGCATTACCGCCTTGAATCCGCCGGCAAAAGAAAGTGACCTCACGTCATTGGGCCAGTTCCGCTTGACGTCAATTGTGAAAGGGAAAGTGAACCTGTTGAAAACCGGTGCCGCACTTGAGCCGCAGTTACGTAATACAAGACGCGGCGGCGACATGACCGGCTTCTTTCTTTTCATGCTTGTCGTCTTGCTGAGTTGCGAAATAGTTTTAGGCAACCCCTATTTCCTGCGTCGTTGGCAGAAGAAACAGAACTGACGAACTAATGAACTAACCCATGTTTTCTTTCTACCCCATAGTGCCGGTCTGGCTGATAATGCTGATGCTCGCCCTTTCCGCTGGTGTGTGCGCCTGGTCATACCGACATTGCAATCCGGCCGTTAAACAGTGGCAGCACCGTTTCCTCCTGGCTTTGCGCATGCTGACCCTTGCTTTGATATTGATGTTGCTGCTTTGTCCGGGCCGGATGACAGAAGAACGCAATTATGAAAAGTCGCACATTGTTTTTCTGGTCGATAAGTCGGCATCCATGGCCACGGAGGATCTGCCTGCGAGGGAGTCGCGGCTTGAACGTGCCTTGCGCTTCCTGGACGAGAACCGCTTTAACCGTCTTGGCGATTATCCTTTCGCAACCTATTTGTTTAATGAGCAGACGGAAGGTCGTGATTGGCCCGGTGCCCCCGAAGGGGTGAAACCCGGAGGCGGGACAGACCTGAAGCAGGCGGTGGACCGCGTCGACAAAGATATCGGGCTGGACCGCGCCGCGGCTTTAGTCCTCCTGAGTGACGGTCTGGATTATTCTGAATTCCGCGGCAGTTCTGTTTCCGTGCCCATTATGAGTGTGCGGATGGGCACCGATATGAGTGCGGTCAAGGACCTTGGCATTGAGCCTTTCAAATGCCCGGCCAAGGTAAGCGAAGGAGAGGAATTTGTCCTTGAGATTCCCGTTATGCTGCAGGGATACTCCCGTGAAAAGGCGAGCCGCTTTGAAGTAAAGGTTGACGATAAGATGGTTCATACGATTGATCTGGCCCTTGGCAGCGGGCGTCTGCACACGGAAAAAGTGCAGATCAACCTGAAGGACACCGGCATTCACATTATCTCTGTCAACTGCGGGGATTTGCCGGACGAGGTCTCAACCCTGAACAACCGCCGCGAGCTGGCCGTCGAGGTGGTCCAAGCCAAGGATGAGGTTGCCGTCTATTTCCCCGTGTTAAACAACAGCTTCCGGCCTTTACTGCGTGAGTTCACCAAAGATGACGAAAGTGTGTTTACGGCGGTTTACAAGGTTTCGGAAGGGAACTACCGTCTGCGCGGCACAAAGATAAATCAGGTGTTCAAGGAAGGGCTGCCGACTAAAAGCGAGATGTTGGCGAATGTGACTTGTATCATACTGGGGGCGCACAACCAAGAGGCGCTCTCCGCGGCGGAAGCCCTGGTGCTGGAGCAGTATGTGCGCAAGGGCGGGACTTTGGTGTGTCTGGCCGGTTCCGACTCATTCGGTGAGACGCCATCGGGTTCGCCCATGCAGCGTTTGCTGCCCGTGGTCACCATGGAGAAATCCTATGCGCCGGGAACATTCCGGGTAGAGACCGAAAAATCCGCCGATGACGCATTTGCCGAGCAGATCAATGAAATTATCCGGAGCAATAACAATTCGGCTGATTTTCTGCTTAGCGGCATTAACACCGTTCAAGACGTCAAGGCCAATGCCCGTGTGATGCTATGGGCTTCCGATCAGCGCCGCCTGCCGTTGATGGTGTATCACGCTTATGGCCGGGGTAAAGTCGTGGCATTGCTCAGCAATTCATTCCATCAGTGGGGCACTCCCGACCGTCGCGATGAAAACTTCAGCCGTTTCTGGCGTCAGGTGATCGCGTTTTCAAAAAATCCCGACGAGGATGCCGATTTGCTGAAGGTGGCGCTTTCCAAGAGTGAACCGGCCGCAGGTGAAATTGTCAGTATAACCGCAATCGCGCGTCACCCTTCGTATGCCGGCGAGACGAACGCGCCAACCTTGACGGTCAAGGCGGACTTATTTGCCGGCGGCAGCGACACGCCTGTGTCAACAATGGAACTGGAGAGAAAAACCGGCTGTTATATGGGGAACCTGCCGGGGCTCGATGCAGGACGTTATGTGCTACGGGTGACTTCTCAGGATGGAGGTGAATTTCTGCGCGCCCGTTACAAGCTTCTGCTTGTCGGTGATGTTCTGACTGAGAGCACGCGTATACGCTGCGCCCGCGAGAACTTCCGCGCCTTCAGCAGTGACAAGAATATCTTTGAAGCTGACGAAGCCGAACGGCTGCAGGATGCCCTGAGCGAGGCGGTCCGCAAGAATATAATCCGACGCGAAAGCTTCCTGATTTTTGAAACGCCCTGGTTTTTCATCACGGTCGTCATTCTGCTGTTGGCGGAATGGGCGCTGAGAAGAAGATTCAATCTTTTCTGATGGAATAATCAAAATGAAACGACATTCCGCATTCGGCTTTTTGCTGTCCGTAATAGTAATTGCGCTAGGCGCTATGTCTGTGCCAGCCGCTGAACACACCCCCGCCGTTATCACGCTCAGCGACAGAACCATTGTCGCTGGCGGCATCCGTCTTATCGGAGCGCGTCCGTTGACCATGGTGCCGGAAGGCGAAGACCGGCAGCACACGTTTCATCTGGATGACATTGTGGCGATTGATCATATCCCCGAGAACGCATCAATGGAGCGTCCCTGGGTTTTCAAGGAGTCCGGCCGGGCTGAAAAAATCTATCTTGAAGGCGAATATCCTCTGATGAATTTCAAGACCAGCATATCTCTGGTCAACGGCAAACAGATAACCGGCCATTTGATTTCAGTCGGCCTCGATTTCAAATCTGAACAGGGCACGAGCAAGTTTTTCCTCAAACGCCAGATCAAGGGCAGCGAAACGCAGAAACTTGATGACGTTGTGTATATCCGCAATATCAGGATGACAGCCAACCGGGTTCAGGGCGGCGGTAATATCAGAGGCACGGTGCAGGGATGCGGGCGTGTGATATCAGTGAGTGCTCTGGACAACCTCCGTGAGCAGGTGATTTTCGCCACGGTTTCGGCGGACGGAGGTTTTGATTTCGGAACGGTTCTGCCGGGCAGTTATGATGTCTGTGTGCTCACCGACACCCATGCGCTCACAGGGCTATCCGATGAAACGCCTGCGGAGCGCCGGGGCGACCCTCTGCAGGAGGGGGACGTCGAAGGTGTCAGGAAGAAGTTCCCGCTGGCGGATGATTTTTTCAACGACCGCTGGGTTATGAGCCTGCGCGGCAACCGCAAGTTTGCCAAGGCGCTTGTGTATAAACGCCGGGCGGACTATTATGAATCGGACAAATGGACGCCCGGCGGATTTCTCTGGCATCTTGAGGTCTGGAGCTGGCACATGGCCGGTGACGAATGGAAGGTTGACCGGCGCGGCATTCTGATCCGTCATATGCAGAAGGGCGGCGAAAACAATCGCAAACTTTATGTCGGAGAGGTTCTGAATGCCGTCCGTCCGGGCGCGAGCCTCCTCATCCAAGGGGTACAGGATGATAAGAAATGGAGCTTTATACGCGACCTTGAGTAGGGCGGCCCTGCTACGGAGACTGAGCCTTACGCTGCGCATGTTGTTGTTGACATGCGCCGTGCTGCTTGTCGCCGTCAGCGTGATATTTGCCTCGGATAACCTCTTTAATCTCTCTGCGGCAACCCGTGCAGCGGCGGCGCTGCTGTTTGCCGGGTCGATCCTTTTTGTGCTTGCCAGAGTTTTCATGCGCTACTGGAGAGCGCCGGCGGACAACGCGAAGATGGCGGTCTATCTTGAACAGCGTTATGGCATCAATGACAATCGTCTTATCAACGCGGTTCATTTCGAGAAGGAAAAAGACCTGCCGGATTACATAAAGGACATATTCCGCTGCTCCGCTGAATCGACATGCAGCGGTTTGGACCTGGCTAAGGTGTGGCAGCATGCCCGCCTTAAACCGGCCGTCCTCTGGTTAGGTGCCGGGCTGCTCGTTTTTCTGGCTTATGTCATTCCATTCGCTTCCCACGCGAAGAATTCGTTTGTCCGGTTCCTGAATCCGTCCACTTCGGTTATGCCTCTTAACTTCACCCAGTTCCGTGTGGAGCCCGGCGACATTGAGCTTATCGAAGGCAGCGCTTGCCTGATCAGGGCGAAGGCCTCGAAATCCGGCCGCGCGGCGTCGGATCTTGAAATCGTGATACAGGAGGGTGGCGCGCCTTTGCTTTACCCGATGCGCTCGGACGGCGACGGTTTTCTTTTTGAACTGCATGACTTGACCCGCACCACCCGGTATCGGCTGCGCAATGGCAATGATCAAAGCAAGGAATATACGATCAAGGTCATACCCAGACCGCGGCTGAGTAAACTGAAGGTTATTGTCACGCCTCCGGAATATACCGGCGATAAAGCATGGACGGTTGAATCGCTCAAACATGAAGTCAAGGTTCTCAAGGGCTCACAGGTTGTTGTGCGCAGCGGTGTTTCCGGCAAACAGGAGGCCGTTATATTCCGGGACAACAAAAAATCCGCTGAAACAAACAGCGACCTCTCGTTTGTAATGGACGCTGACACAGTGGTTTCGATCGATGTCAAAGATGAGCGCGGGTTGCTGCACACCGGCGTCTGGGAATGCCGGATGATCATGGCGAAAGACAAAGATCCGGAGGTGCGGTTCCTCAACCGTGAATTGAATGCGGAAGTGACTGCCGGACAGAGCCTGCCTTTGACGGTGGAAGAACGTGATGATTTCGGTGTTGCCGCGCTGGAGCTGTTTACTGCGAAGAACGGCGAAGATCTGGTTATCAAGCGAATCGAGCACCGCGATATCCGCAACGAACGAACCGAGGTGGTCGCGCTCTCGATTGATGAACAAATCTTTGCCCGGAATGCTAGCTATAAGGTCTGGGCCAGGGTTTTTGACAATCACCACCCGTCGCAGCCGGGAGTCACTGCAGTTCCGTTGACACTGCATATTGTTGACCCGATGAAAAGAATGGATACCGCCGACAAAGACGATCCCTATGTGCGGCTCTTCGCTCTGCTGACCGAGGCATTGGCGAGCCAGAAACATCTGCGCGACTGGATGTCGTCACGGATCGATAAAGGGAGGGACAACCAGATTGCCGCGGTGCTGCCGCAACGGCAGAATGAGGTGCACTCCAAAATAAGTCAGGGTGCGGCCCTGGCGACAGGGTTGTTGGAAAAGAAGAAAATTCGCAAAGAGCTTAATGAAAGCGTCGCCGAGCTTAAAACCGATCATTCAACCCCATTGGTACTGCGTATTCCGCTGGTTGTGAAGTTGCAAGGCGATGCGCGTAAGGCCGGGCTTAATGAAGTTGTTCTTAAGCAGAGCGATATCATTGCGGCGCTGCAACGCATTCTAGGCGCTGTCAGCAGACAGAAGGCGATGGAAGAACTAGAGGAGCAGCGGCTTGCTGAAGAGCAACAGGAACAGGAGCTTTTCAAGAAACTAAATGCTTTGAAGGAGGACATATCCAAGTTCAGGGAGGAGCAGCGCAAGATACTTGCCGACACAGAGGCGATCGACAAGAAAGAGCCCGAGGACTGGACCGAGGCGGAAGAAAAACTCCTCGGGGACTTGGCGGCAAGGGAACAGGATTTCGCAAAATTCTTTCAGGCGGCATTCAATGATCTGTCCAAACTTGAGAATCAGGACTTTTCCAATTCGACCATGGCGGACGAGCTGGTGGAGATGATCGAGGAACTGCAGAAGGCGGGCGCCGCTCTTGAAAAAAAACATACCGAGATCGCGACTGTGAATGAAGAATTGCTCGGCGAACAGGCGGAGAGTATTGAAGCGAATCTCGAACGCTGGCTCGCGGATGCCAAGGATTACATCAAATGGGTTGGCGAAGAGTCCGGCAAAATGCCGGATGTGCCGCTGCAGGATCTGCCGGCTGAACTGACTGATATCATCGGCGAGCTTATCGACAAGCTTGATGATATGGAGGATGTCGAAGATTCGACCGGATCATCGCTCAGCGCTTTTGACGAGGGCATCGGCTGGGGGGTAAGCGACGGCAACATGGACGATATGTCCGCCAAGGGGATCACCGGCAACATCATGCCCAACAACAACGAGGTCGGGGGGCGGTCGGGCGAGGGCCGCTCCGGCAAGTCATCGGGACAGTTTGTCGAGAAAGAGGCTTACGGCAAGGGAGGGCGCGACACCCCGACCCGTCTGGTGCAGTCGCCTTTTGAAAAAGGCACAGTTAAAGATTTCTCCAAGGATCCCCAAGGCGGGGCCACCGGAGGCGGGAAGCAGTCCGGCCTGGGCGGTGACGGGCTGCGCGGCATCACCCCGGATCAGAAACCGGACATGCAGCAGCGCCTGCCCGGCGGACAGGCGGAAATGAAGCAGAAGGCTGAAGCGCTGCTGCGTGAACTGAACGTGCGCAACCTGCCGACCGCTGATCTGGAAGAAGCCGTCAACAAAATGGAACAGATTCAGAAATTCAGTGCCGGCGGAAGCGGTTTGCAGGTGCGTCAGGTTCAGAGCGAGCTGGTATCCTCGCTAAAGGATGCGCGTATGGCGATCAGGTCCGGCGCTGCCGGAGGAATAGAACGCGGCGAGGCGCGCGGTCTGAAGGTTTCAACTATCCGACATCCTGAAAATGAACCCACCCCTGCCGGTTATGAAGAGAGCGTTGACGCATACTTCCGCGCCCTGGCGGAGTAGCGTCCCGTCGGGCCGCTTGGAGCCTGCGGACCGAAAACAGCAACAGAAACAGGTTTCTCACCACGAAGGCACGAAGGGCACGAAGTTGTTGGGGGAATCAATCGCTCTTCACGCCCTCCGTATCTTCGTGGTGAGGGTTTTGGCTTGCGGGATGAGCCCGCGTCAGGATTTGCAATGAAACGCAGATTGACATTCTTTGAAAGAAGATTCGACGCTCGGAGTTCGGAGTTCGCTGTCCGGCGTTCGAGTTTAACTCTCTTCGCCATGCTCTATGCCCTGTGCGCCGCGCCGCTTCATGCCGGTGAGAACCTGATCAAGAACGGCAACTTCGACGGAGGCGGGGAATACGCTCTGAACTGGGAGCGGGCGGACGGGCTGACATCCTTCTTTGAAAGGGAGGAAGGGCGCGGGCGCATTGTAAAGATGGATACGCAGGTGGAGCGTCAGCAGGCTCTGGAGTGGAACAAAAGATTCAAGGCTGATCCGACCCTCAAAGCCCCCATGAAAACACCGATAGCCAAAGAAAGCTTTGGCACAATAGGGGGTGTGGAGGGAGTGATGCTGGACTCCGATCTGATAGATGTCAAACCGGGTCAGGACTATAAGCTGAGTGTTGATTTCAAGGGGGAGGGAAAACCTTTTGTCTGGATCAAGGGCTTTCTCGTGCATCCCCGCCGCAAAGTTCTGGCGGATGCTTACCAGACCCGACTGGAACCGCATACGCCAAGCAAAACCGAGTGGCGGACCTTCTCCATCGGGTTTAATCCGACGGCAAAATCACCGCTGGTCACCAAGATGAAGGTGCGGCTGTACTCATACTGGCCCAATGGCCTGTATTACTTCGACAATGTGAGGGTCGAGGAGATCACAAAAGCAGAGATGGCCGAGCTGGTGCGGCAACGCGGCGAGACGCATTAGGATTTGACGAACCGGTACGGGCCGCGCCGTCAATTTACCGCAGGGGATATCGTGATCTGCCGGGCGATCGCGCGCGAGACCAGGAAACGCGCGTCGCCGGCGCCGATCACCAGCGAGCGCTCGTGCTTGCGGTTGCGGAACATGTTGACGGCGGCGCCGGGGAAAAGTCCCATCTCTGTGGATTTTCGGTCGCCGTTGCTGACGATCACGCCGCGCGCGCCGTCTTGCAGGTCTGCCAAATGATGCGCGTCCGCGGACGCGTCTGTCGTCTTTTGAGGGTTCATGTGTGTGCGGTCCTGCGCGTGCGGGCCCCGGCCAGACGCAGCAGCCGGATGCCGGCGGCTGTCAGCGCACAGACAGCCAGCAGCCAAAAGCCGGCGCGCGCTGGGGCGTCCGTAAACGTCACCGACTGATAATAAACGGTTGCGGCGCTCCACGCCAGCGCTGTCTGATAAACGACCGAGAAGAACATCCAGCGCCAGCCGGCCTCGCGCCCCAGCACGATCAGGGCGGATAAGCAGGGCGAATAAATCAGGACGAACAGCAGGTAGGCGAAGGCGGCGGCGCGGTCATTGAAGTTTTGTCGGATCGCGGTCAGCAGGCCGGCGCGTGCGGAGTCTGCCGAGTCTCCCCGCGCTTCCGCGAGTCCGTAATCGGCGGCCAGCGTGATGAGCGCCTGACGCAGTTCCCAACCGATTGCGGCCGTCGCGCCGGAGGGATCGTCCGGTTGCGTGTAGAGCGCGTCCAGCGTGCCGATGATGGCCTCTTTGGCCATCAGCCCGCTCAGCAGGCCGGCGGCGGCGGGCCAGTTGTCCGCGCTCATGCCCATTGGGCGGAACACGCGCGTCATGAACCGGCCCGCCGAGGCGCGCGTGCCGGCCGCGGTTTCCGGGCTGGAGGCGAAGTTCTCGAAAAGGCCGGTGAGCAGGCTGACCGCGACGGCGATCAGCATGATAATTTTGCCGGCGCGGCACAGGAAGCTCTTGAGGTTGAACCAGACATGCTCCATGCAGCCGCGCAGCACCGGCAGGTGGTAGGGCGGCAGCTCCATCACAAACGAGGAAACCTCGCCTTGAAAGAGCGTGCGGTGCAGCAGCAGGCCGGAGAGAATCGCCAGCGCCGCGCCGGTCAGGTAGAGGCTGAAGATCATGGCGCCGCCGTGCGAAGGGAAAAACGCCATCGCGAAAACCGCGTAGACCGGCAGGCGCGCGCCGCAGGACATGAACGGCGCGATCAGCATGGTCATGATCCGGTCGCGGCGCTGCTCAAGGGTGCGCGTGGCCATCAGGGCGGGGACCGTGCAGCCGAAGCCGACCAGCAGCGGGATGAAGGCCTTGCCGGGCAGGCCGATGTGGCACAGGAAGCGGTCCATGATGAAGGCCGCGCGCGCCATGTAGCCGGACTCTTCCAGCAGGCTGAGGCAGAGGAAGATCATGAAGATCGGGGGCATGAAGGTAGCCACTGTGGCGAGGCCTGAGCCGAGGCCGTCCGCAAGCGCGCGGACAATGATGCCCGGCGCGTGCGCGGCGAGCAGCCACTGGCGCGGCGCCTCGACCAGCAGGAGGTTCAGCGCGGTGTCGATGAAGTCCACCATGGGATAGGTCAGGTTCACGGTCAACCAGAACACGCCGTACATGACCAGCAGGAAGAATGGTATGCCGAGCGGCCGGCTCAGCAGCAGGCGGTCCGCGATGTCCGACGCGCGCCGCCCGATTGCCAGGTCGCGTTTGACGACGTCACGCGCCAGGCCTCGGATGAAGCCGAGGCGGGCATCCGTGATGGCCTCGGCGGGCGTGTGGCTGGAATGGCGCGCGATGCTGGCGGTCTCTTCCGCCACGATCTCTTCGAACAGATTCCCGGTGAGACTACGCGCGAAGGGATCCCGCTCCAGCAGTTTGACGGCCAGCCAGCGCGAGTCCACAGCCGCGTCGTCCGCCGCCACGATCAGGCACATCTGCAGCCGCTGGACCGCATGTTCGGCATCGCCGAAGGAGACCCGCGCGGCGGGCCGGGCGCGGGTTGCGGCGACGCTGGCCACGGCGGCCTTGAGTTCCTCAACCCCGATGCGGCGCGACGCCACGGCGGGCACCACAGGGCAGCCGAGATGTCGGGACAAGTGTTGGTGATCGACGGTCAGGCCGTGGTCATCGGCGATGTCGGTTTGATTGAGCGCCACCACCATGGGCACGCGCATGTCGAGGAGCTGCGAAGTCAGATATAGGCTGCGCTCGAGGTTTGAGGCGTCGAGGATATTGACGACCACATCCGGCGGGGTTTTGATCAGGAAGTCGCGCGCGACCCGCTCGTCTTGGGTGTCTGCTGTGAAAGAGTAGATGCCTGGCAGGTCGGTCACCCGGAAGTTGTGACCGCCAGCGTCGAAGTCGGCCTCCGCGCAATCCACGGTCACGCCGGTCCAGTTGCCGGTTCGCTCGCGCGATCCGGTCAACTGGTTGAACAGCGTCGTCTTGCCGGTGTTGGGGTTGCCGACGAGGGCGACATTCAGCGCCGCGCTCATGATGGCCGGTTCCCGTAATAATTGTTAGCCGAGGTGAACATCGGCGCAAAGTATAGAGTATCGCGCCGCGCCATAACAAGCGCAAAAAGATTTAAAATTGATTCTCCAAACGTGCTTCGTGCTCTTCGTGTCTTCGTGGTGAATGACCGGTTTATTATCACCGCTCATAGCGCTTTACGCTCGACCGGATATCCGCCGAACGCGCCGTGCCAGCCGCTGGCGGCAGGCTGGCAATGAATCGTGATCTCGAGGTGCTGCGGCAGCGCCTCCTCGCCGAGTTTCGGGGCGTTGCCTCTGAAATAGAGGGCGCGCAGGCGCAGGCAGCCGGCGAACGCGCCGTTCTCGATCTCCTCGACATTCGGCGGGATGGTGACCTCTCGGAGTGAGAGGCAGTTCTCAAACGAGCGGACGCCGATGCGTCTGACGCTGTCAGGCAAGGTCACGCGCGCGAGGCTGGCGCAATCGGCGAAGGCGCGTCTGCCGACGTTCTCGATGCGGTCGGGCAGCGTGACGGCGGACAGCCGCGCGCAGCCGTCGAAGGCGCCGCCGCCGATGGCGGTGACGCTGCCGGGGAGCCGGATGCCGGAAAGCCGCCGGCAGTTCTTGAAAGCGTCCTGGCCGATGCTCAGCACGCTGTCGGCTATGACCACGCCCGGCAGCGCCGCGCATTCCTCAAAGGCGCTCTCGGCGATCTCGTCCACCGTGCCGGGAATCGCCAAGCTGACGCTGACGGCCTGCGGGCAGCGGAGCAGCCGTTTCTGCGCCTTGTCGAACAGGATGCCGCCCGCGCTGCTGAACGACGGATTGTCGGACGCCACCGAGATGGCGTCAAGCGCATGGCAGGCGTGCACGGCGCGCGTGGCGATTTCGGTGACGCTGGCCGGCACGGCGATCTCCCGGAGGTGCGCGCAATTTTGAAAAGCGTGCCTGCGGATTGATTCTACCGTTGCCGGTATCGCGTAAAGCCCGCCGTCGCCCTGATCGCCAGCGGCGTCAGGCAACGTCCGGCGGAACCACCAGGAGTCTTGCTGAAGGCGCCCCCGGCCGTCCGGATATTTGATGAGTTCCGTCCGCGTCCGGTTGAACAGCACCCCGTCCAGGCTGCTGAAATTCTTGCTGCGCTCATCGACGTTGAAGGCGGCAAGGCTGGCGCAGCCCGAGAATGCGTCGTCGCCGATTTCGGTCACACTGTAAGGCACCGCGAACGCCGATATGGAAGAACATCCGATAAAGGACTCTTCGCCGATCATGGTCACTTTTTCGGGGATGGTCACGTTGGTGAGCCCGTCACAGCCGTCAAAGGCGTTCCTGCCGATTCGCTGTACGGTCGCGGGCAGCGTGTAGTCACCGCGGAGGCCTTCCGGGCAGCGGACGACGGCGGTCCCCTCCTTGTTGAACATCACTCCGGCGGCGCTGCTGAAGGCCGGGTTTTCCGCCGCCACGCCGATGGCGGCCAGCCGCTTGCAGCCGTCAAAGGCGTGCGTGCCGACACGCGCCGTGGAATGCGGCAGGTGGACCATGGTCAGGCCGCGGCAGTCCCGGAATGCGTCGTCGCCGATATTTGCAAGGTTTTCAGGCAGCACGATGCCGGTCAGTCCGCGGCAGTTCTGGAAGGCCCCGTTGCCCAGCATCGTCACGCCGCGCCCCGGCCAGATGTGCGACAGGTTCACGCAGTCTCTGAAAGCGCGGGCACCGATGCTGGCGACCGGGTCGGGGATTTCAATGCGCTCAAGCCCGGCGCAGGCTTCAAAAGCGCCCATCCCGATTTTTGTCAAGCCGTTGCCGAGCGCGACGTCACGCAACCGGAGGCAGTACTTGAAGGCGTTGTCGTCAATGTGGGTGACAGAATCGGGCAGCGCTATCCTGACCAGGCCGCGGCATGACATGAATGCCTCGCCGCCGATGCGGCAGACCGCGTTACCCAGCTCCACATCGGTCAGGCCGGGGCAGTCTCGGAAAGCGCAGAAACTGATGTTGGTGACGTTATTGCCGACCTTGACCCTGGCTAAAGCGCGGCAGCCCGCGAAAGCCCAAGTCCCGAGGTTGGTCACATTATTCGGAATGCTGATTTCCGGCAGACGCTCGCAATTGAAGAAGGCGCCGTCGCCGATCGTGTTCACGCCGTAGCCGAGATGGAGTTTGGCGAGGCGCGCGCAGTCACGGAAAGCCTGCTGCCCGATGGTTTCCAGCGTGTTGGGCAGCGTTAAGGCGGTGATGCGCGCGCAGCCCCTGAAGGCCGAGGTGCCGATGCGCCTGACCGGATAACCGCCCAGGCTGTCGGCCACGGTCAAAGCGCCTTTGTAATCGGCGTTAAAACTTATGATCGTGACGGCATCGGCGGATATCACATAAGTGTAATCGCCGGATTGCAGGGCATCCGCGGGTACTGCGCGGAACATCGCGGCAACCATAAATAATTTAGTAATTTTACGCATCAGCATTCAGTGCCCAACAGTCTGAAAACCATGACTATGCTTTCTTGGCGAGATTGATTGCATAGGCTGCCAAGCATGCCGATCCGGTCAACCAGGTCAATCATGTCCGAACTTCTTAACTGTACAGTGCGCTACCGAATTTTGCCGGCAAGCTTGGCCGCCAGACCCGTGTAGGCGGCGGGGCTCAGCGCCAGCAGCCGCTGTTTCTCTGCCGCCGGCAGGTCGAGCCCGCGGATGAAACTCCGCATGCTTTCAGCATCGACCTGTTTGCCGCGGGTCAGCGCTTTCAACTGCTCGTACGGGTTGGGTTTGCCGAGCTTGCGCATCACGGTCTGCACCGGTTCGGCCAGCACCTCCCACGCCGCGTCCAGATCCTCGGCCAGCCGGGCGGCGTTGACCTTGATCTTGCCGAGCCCTTTCAAGGTGGAGAGGCAGGCGAGCAGGGAATAGCCGATGCCGACACCCATGTTGCGCAGCACGGTCGAGTCGGT